>CACFAI010000004.1:0-22500 GCA_902564265.1 uncultured Pelagibacteraceae bacterium
GATTGCAAAAGGAATTGGAGGAGGTTTTCCTATTGGGGCAGTATTGATGAATAAAAAGGTTAGTAAAGCAATGGTGCCTGGAACTCACGGATCTACATTTGGAGGTAATCCCCTAGCCATGTCTGTTGGAAGTGAGGTAATGGATATAATCTCAAATAAAAAATTTTTAAATAATGTCAAAAATCTATCAAAATATTTTTTAAAAAATTTAAATATTATAAAAAATAAATATCCAAATATTATTAAACAAATAAGAGGAAAAGGTTTATTAATAGGTATCCAATTGCATAAAGATCAAACTTTATTTATAAAAAAATTGATGGAAAATAAATTGCTGACTATTAAAGCAGCTGAAAATGTCATTCGTATTTTACCACCCCTAAATGTAAAGAAGAGTGAAATCGATATAGCATTAAAAGTTATTAATAAAGTTTGCTTAGAATTTTAATTTAATGAAACATTTTATAAATTTAAAAGATATATCAACTAAAGATCTTAGAAAGATTATTATAGATGCAAAAAAAAGAAAAAGATTAAGAAAAAAGCTTAACACTCTTGAAGTTGATAAAGGATCTCCGCTTAAAGGGAAAATATTGATTCAAATGTTTGAAAAACCAAGTTCAAGAACTAGAATAAGTTTTTATTTGGCAATCAAGCAGTTAGGAGGAGGAACTCTTACATTAAGATCCAATGAGCTACATTTAGGGCAAGGAGGAGAAAGTATTACCGATACTGCCAAGGTTCTCTCTACTTATGGAGATGGTTTTATGTTGAGAACTGATAGTGAAAAAAAAATGGAAGATTTCAAAAAATATTTATCAATACCTATTATAAATGGTTTAAGCCCTTTATCTCATCCAACACAGGTATTGTCTGACATTTTTACAGTTGAAGAAATTAAAAAAAAACCTATTTCAAAATTGAATATTTGTTGGATCGGTGACTCAAATAATGTTTTGAATAGTTTAATTGCCGCCTCAGTGAAATTTTCTTTTAAACTAAGCATTGGCTGCCCAAAAAAATTTGAACCTGGAAAAGAAGTTAGAAACTGGGTCAAAAAAAATAATAAGAAAATTTATATTTATAATGATCCAAAAAAAGCAGTTTCTGGAGCTGATGTAATATTTTCAGATAAGGTAATTTCACTTAACGATAAAGTAAATAAGAAAAAAAAGATCCACGCGTTTAAAAATTTTAAGATAGATAAAAAGTTGATCAGTTTAGCAAAAAAGAATTTTATATTTTTGCATTGTTTGCCTAAAGGAAATGAAGTTTCGGAAGACGTTTTTTTGAGTAAAAACTCACATGTCTGGCAACAAGCGCTTAATAGAGTTCATGTTCAAAAAAGTATTTTATTATACTGTTTTGGAAAATTAAGGTAACGGTAAAGGTCTATCCGAATTTTTGTTTAAATATAAAATAACTGATGCTCTATCTTTTTCTTTTCTTAAACCAGCAAATGCCATTTTCGTACCTTTTATCCAAGCTTGAGGTTTGATTAAATAACCATTTAACTCTTCAAAGGTCCAATTTTTTGGGTAAGCAACAAGTGCTTTTGAATATTTGTAATCTTCGACGGCAGCAACTTTTCTTCCAACAACATTGTATAAAGCAGGCCCAATTTTGTTTCCCCCACCTGCTTGTATCGAGTGACATGCTGAACATTTTTTAAAGATTTTTTCGCCATGCGCTAAATCAGCTTGGGCCATTAAAGCCGATATATCAACTTCGACCTTTTCCTCTTTTTGAGCCACAGATTTTTTTGAAACATCTTCAGTTACATCAACTTTATAACCAGAAACCTCTGGCTTTTCTACATTGAATAATAAGTTTGAGATTTTTCCAATGCCAATTACCAAGAGCGCAACTAACAATACAGCTGCAACTATTTTGTTTATTTCAAAAGAATCCATTATTTTTTCTTAAGAACTCATATAACATGTTAATATTAAAATAAACTAATTAAAAAATTATTTGCGTCTGTAAGACGCATTAAACTTTAAAATGGATAATACAATCATCTTGATACCGTCTAGAATGAGCGCATCAAGACTACCTGGAAAACCTTTATTAAAAATAAATGGAATAAGCATTATTCAACACGTATACAACAAAGCTAAGGCGACAAATTTGGGCAAAGTTTATGTTGCTACAGAGGATCCTGAAATTCAGACTGAAATTAAAAAAAATGGTGGTAATTCGATAATGACTAATAAAAATCATCAAACAGGTACTGATAGAATTTTTGAAGCAGTAGAGAAAATTAAAGACACAGAAAATATCAAATATGTCATTAATTTACAGGGAGACGAACCTCAAATATCGACAGAGGATATAATAAATCTTGATAAAAATGTTAGAAAACTAAATTCAAAAATTGGTACGCTTTGCACAGATATTAAGGATAAAAAAATATTTAGTAATAAGAATATTGTAAAAGTCTCTGTAAATAAAACTTTTCGAAAAAATAATTATTCACCAGCTTTGACTTTTTTTAGAAATGCAGAAGATTTCGATGAGAAAAATACCTATCATCACATTGGAATTTATCAGTATGAAATCTCAACTTTAAAGAAATTTATCAATTTCAAACAGACAGAAAATGAAAAAAAATTTAGATTAGAGCAGCTACGTGCTTTAGATAATGGTATACAGATTGATGTTATGTATACAAAAAATTCTCCGATAGGTGTAGATACAATGGATGATTTTATGGAAATTAAAAAAATAATGGAATATAAAAAAGATTAAATTTATGAAAATTGTATACCAAGGTTCACCTGGCGCATATTCCCACTTAGCGGCTAAAAAAATATACCCTGAGTATGAACCTATTTCGCAAAATACTTTTGAAGAATGCTTTAATCTTTGTTTAAAAAATGAGAGTTATAGAACTATTATTCCTGTAGAAAATTCAATAGCAGGAAGGGTTGCAGATATACAATATCTGATAAATAAATATAAACTCCAGATTTATGCTGAACATTTTCAACCAATCACTCATAACCTAATGATACTACCTAGCGCAAGTATGCAAAAGATTTCCTCGGTAAGATCGCACACTCAAGCAATTTCACAATGTCAAAAAGTTATTACTGAAAACAAGCTTGAACCTATAATTGCAGCAGATACTGCAGGCAGTGCAAAATATATTAGTGATAACAAAATAAAAAATGAAGCTGCAATAGCATCTGAGCTAGCTGCTGAAATTTACAATCTGAAAATAGTAAAAAAGAATATTGAAGACAATAAAGGCAATGTGACGAGGTTTTTAATTATGGGCAGCAAAGCTTCCCATCCAGAATTTAAGAAAAAAAATTATATTACAAGTTGTATTTTTAAAGTAAAAAATAAACCTGCCGCTCTTTACAAATGTTTGGGCGGCTTCGCCACCAATAATGTTAATTTAAGTAAATTAGAAAGTTTCTCTGATCAAAACAGTTTTGAACAATATTTATTTATATGCGATATTTATGGACATATTGAAGATCCAAAAATCCAAAAATCTTTAGAAGAGCTCGGATTCCATACTGTTAGTTTAGATATTTTAGGAGTTTACGAAGCAAGCGAATATAGAAAAATCTAATAATTTACAAAGTTTTGTTGTAGACTAGAAAATATAACTGTTATAATAACTGGGGGCCAATCAGGTGGTGGTACCACGAATCCCCCAGGCTTGAAAAAGAGCAAGGGTAATGAGTATTTTCCAGGTTGATTGGTCTCCTAAAAAAAATGAGCAATAATTCAAAAGTTTTAGCACTGAAATACAGGCCTCAAGTCTTTAAAGATTTAATAGGTCAGAACATCATTGTAGAGACAATTGAAAAGTCCATTTCTCAAAACAAAATTCCCAACGCATTTTTATTTACAGGAATTAGAGGTGTTGGCAAAACGACAATTGCTAGAATTTTAGCGAAATCTTTAAATTGTGGAAATTCTGAAAAAAATAATTGTTTAAAAAATAAGTGTAAAAATTGTGATGAAATATCCGAGTCTAGACACATCGATGTTTTAGAAATGGATGCGGCGAGCAAAACCGGTGTTGATGATGTTAGGGATTTAATAGAATTTTCAAGATATGGACCAACATCTTCAAAATTTAAAATTTTTATAATTGATGAAGTCCATATGTTAAGTAAGCAAGCTTTTAATGCCTTACTAAAAACTCTAGAGGAACCACCTGCCTATTTAAAGTTTATTTTTGCGACAACTGAGGTTAACAAAATTCCAATAACAGTCTTATCTAGATGTCAAAGATTTGATTTATCAAGAATCAAGTCTGAAGAATTAAGTGAATTTTTAGCAAAGGTTGCTGAAATGGAGAAAATAGATATCAATCAAGATGTTATAAGCCTAATCTCAAAAATTTCAGAAGGTTCAGTTAGAGACGCATTGTCATTACTAGATAGAATATCACTAACCAATGATGATAGCCAAAAAGGGACCATAAGCTTAGAAAGCGCAAGGGAAATATTTGGATATTTTGATAAAGAGTTTACCATAAGTCTAATAGAGAAAATATTTGATGGAGATGAAGACAAAACTCTAGATCTATACAGGCAAATTTATCAAAAAGGAATAGAGCCAAAAATTTTTTTAAATAGTTTTTTGGAAATCATCTATTATTTAAAAAATTTTAAAAATTTAGAAAGAGTAAGTTTTTCTACTGATTTAACTGAAAATAATTTTAAAAAAATTAAAGAAATGTCTGAGAAATTAGATGCTCATACACTACTTCTTTTCTGGCAATTTACTATAGAGACAATGGATGAAGTTAATATTGTAAACGATCCAAACCTATCTGTAGAGATGTTTTTGATACGCTTACTTTATTTAAAAGGTAATCAAACAAAAACTGATAATCCAGCACCAAATCAAAACAATAAAATCGATAATAATTTTGAGAAAAAGAAAATAGTTGTAAACCAACTAAAATCTTCTTCTCAAGAGAAACAAAAAAAGATTTTAGAAGAAAATAAATCTTTAAATAATTTAGAAATTAAATCTTTTAATGATTTAGTTAATATATGCAATTCAAAAAAGGAAGTAGAATTAAAATATGAGTTGGAAACCAACGTAAATTTAATAAACTTTAAAAACGGTTACATTGAAATATCTTTTAATGAAAATCTTAAAAAAGATTTTGTAAAAATATTATCATCCAAGCTTTATGAGTGGACTAACACTAGATGGATTATTTCTCTTTCACAAAATAAAGGACAAGAAACAATTAAAAAAACATCAGAAGGAGAGAAGAAAAATAATTTAAAAGATTTTGAACAAACAGATATATTTAATAATATTAAAAACTCATTTCCCGATGCTGAATTGATAGATGTTAAGGATAATAAGGATGACTGATTTTAATAAAATTTTAGATAAGGCAAAAGAGATAGAAGAAAAGATAAAGGATAGTCAAGAAAAGATTAAACAAATTAAAGCGGAAGGTTCATCTGGTGGTGGTTTAGTTAAAGTTATTTTGAACGGTAATAGCGAAATAGAAAAAATAGATATTTCTGAAAAAATCTTTTCTGAAGATAAAACTATGTTAGAAGATTTAATTATTGCTGCCCATAATGAAGCAAAAAAAAATTTAAAAACTAAAACTACTGAAGAAATAACAAAAGCCACTGGCAATTTTGGTATTCCAGGCTTCAAGTGGCCTTTCTAAGTATGAATAATCTCACTGAAATAGAGGAATTAATAAAAATAATTTCTAAACTTCCAGGACTTGGGCCAAAATCTGCAAAAAGAATAGTTTTAAAATTAATTAATAATCGCGAGGAGCTAATAAAGCCGATGGCAAAAACATTGGCGGAGGTCTATAAAAATGTATCTCGATGTAAAATTTGTGGGACTTTGAAAAGTAACTCTATAGAATGTAGTTTCAGTGATTGTAACTTTATTGATAACAAATTTGATAAAATTTGTGTTGTTGAAAATATTTCTGATCAATGGAGTATTGAAAGTTCAAATATTTATAAGGGTTATTTCCACATTTTAGGGGGGACAATTTCTTCAGCGGGACAAAATAAAGAGGATTTATTAGTCAGCTCTTTAGTCGAAAGGGTTAAAAAAGATAAAATTAAAGAGGTTATTTTAGCTACAAGCGCAACTGTGGAAGGTCAAACGACTGCATATTACATTCAAGACAGTTTAAAAAATTTAAATATTAAAATAACTAAGTTGGCACAAGGTTTACCTGTGGGTGGCGAAATAGAAAGTTTGGATGATGGAACTTTAAATTCTGCTTTTAAAAATAGGACAACTATCTAGAAGAACTTAAATTTTTTTTTATAGATCTGTTCAAGTGCAATAAAGGTTCTGTATACCCTGATGATTGGTCCTTACCTTTAAAAACCAAGTCACAAGCAGTTTTAAAAGCGATAGATTTATCAAAATTATCAGACATGTTTTTGTATTCAGGATCATTTTTATTTTGATCATCTACAATTTTTGCCATCTTTTTTAATGTTTCTAATACCTGATTAGGAGTACATATATTGTGGTGTAACCAGTTAGCAATATGCTGAGAAGATATTCTTAAAGTTGCACGATCCTCCATGAGACCGATATTGTTTATGTCTGGAACTTTTGAACAACCTACACCACTATCTATCCATCTTACAACGTATCCCAATATACCTTGGCAATTATTTTCAAGCTCGGTTTTAATTTCATCCATAGACCAGTTTGGACCTCGAATAATTGGTAATTTTAAAAGATTGTCTAAGTCAAATTTTCTTTTATTAGATAGTTTTTTATGAACTTTGAAAACGTTCACTTTGTGATAATGGGTTGCATGTAAAGTTGCTGCGGTTGGCGAAGGAGTCCAGGCACAATTTGCTCCAGAAGAAGGATGTCCTATTTTTTCATTTAACATATCTGCCATTCTATCTGGCGCAGCCCACATTCCTTTTCCAATTTGTGCTTTACCAGAAAAACCACATTCCAATCCAACAACAACATTATTGTTCTCATATGCTTTAATCCAATCAGAATTTTTTATATCACCTTTTTTAATCACTGGACCCGATTCCATAGATGTATGTATCTCATCACCAGTTCGATCTAAAAACCCAGTATTAATAAAGACAACTCTTCTTTTTACATTTCTAATGCACTCTTTTAAGTTAGCACTTGTTCGTCTTTCTTCATCCATTATTCCAATTTTGATTGTATTCTTTTTCATTTTTAAAACATTTTCAACGTGAGTAAAAATTTCATCGGCAAATGCGACTTCATCTGGTCCATGCATCTTTGGTTTAACAATATAAATTGAATTTTTTCTTGAGTTCCCTTTTTTGATAAAGTCATGCAAACACGCTGCAGAAATTATAAAGGCGTCCATAATACCCTCAGGAACTTCTGATTTATCTGATAATAAAATTGAAGGGTTTTTCATTAAGTGCCCGACATTCCTATTCAATAAAAGAGCTCTTCCATGTAATTTAAATTTTTTTCCGTTTTGAGAAATGTAATTTCTATCTGAGTTTAAAACTCTTTTATATTTTTTTCCTAATTTTTCAAATTTAACCTGTAAATTTCCTTTCATAAGACCCAACCAATTTCTGTAGCCCAGTACTTTGTCACTAGCGTCTACTGCAGCAACACTATCTTCGTGATCTATGATTGTTGAGACAGCCGACTCTATTACAAGATCACTAAGTCCAATGGGATCGTTGTTTGCATGGAAAGCATAAGGATTTATAATTAATTCCACATGAAGACCGTTATTAATGAGCAAAACACCTTTAAGACCTTTTTTATCACGTCGATATCCTTTAAACTGATTTTTATCTTTTAAAGATGTATTTTTTTTACCAATTTTTAAAACTAATTTATGTTTTACAATTTTTAATTCACTAATTTTTTTCCATGAAGCATTTTTTAATGGAAATATTTCATCTAAGAAATTTCTGCAATAATTTATGACTTTTCCTCCTCGGACAGGATTGTATCTGTTATCAAGTTTTTCAGAGCCTATTGCATCTGTTCCATACAAAGCATCATATAAACTTCCCCATCTCGCGTTTGCGGCATTTAAAGCGTATCTTGCATTTGAAATTGGAACAACTAGTTGGGGACCAGGCGTTTTTGATATTTCTTCATCAACATTTTCTGTTTGGATTTTGAAGTTTTTTCCCACTTTTTTTAGATAGTTAATAGAATATAAAAACTTTTTATATGCTGCTAAATTGAACTCATTATCTTTGTTTTGTATATGCCAATTATTAATTTTTTTTTGAATACTTTCTCTTAGATTAATTAACTTTTCATTTTTTGGTTTTAAAATATTTAAAGATTTTTCAAAACCACTCCAAAAATTTTTTGGCTTTATTTTTGTACCCTTGAGGACTTCGTTGTTTACAAACTTTAATAGCTCTTTTGATACATAAAGATTTCCAACATTTGAGTATTCTTTTAAATTTTTTATATTCATAGTCAAAAATTATCTTAGAAATTAATAAATTAACATATATAATAGTTACACACTAATAAAAGTAATCATTTTATTGCCATTTTTAAATATTAGTGGATATTTAATTATGAAAAATTATTTGAATTTTGAAAAAGATATAAAAACTCTAGAAAACGAGATTGAAAAACTCCAAGACCCATTTGCTAAAGATGGCATCACACAAGTTGAAACTGGAAAATTGGCAAAACTTCAAAATGATTTAAGTTCTAAACTAAATGAAATTTATTCAAACCTTGATCCGTGGCAAACAACAATGGTCGCTCGTCATGAGGACCGTCCTAAATCAAAATTTTTTATTGATAATCTTTTCGAGGATTTCTTTCCAATTCATGGTGATCGATTGTTTGGGGAGGACAAATCTTTAATATCTGGATTAGGGATTTTTAAAAATAAATCTGTTATGGTAATCGGGCAAGAAAAGGGTGATAACCTTAATTCTAGAATTGAGAGAAATTTTGGAATGATGAAACCCGAGGGATACCGAAAATCAATAAGACTGATGAAGTTGGCTGATAAATTTAATTTACCAATTATTTTATTTATAGATACTCCTGGAGCTTATCCTGGAGTTGGAGCAGAAGAGAGAGGTCAAGCTGAAGCAATAGCAAGATCAATAGAATGCTCAATGTCAATTGGTGTTCCTACTATTTCAATTATCATTGGGGAGGGAGGATCTGGTGGCGCAATAGCTTTGGCATCCTCAAATAAAATTATAATGTTAGAAAATGCAATTTATTCCGTAATTTCTCCAGAGGGATGTGCTTCTATTTTATGGAGAGATCCAACAAAAACTTTGGAAGCTGCAAAAGCAATGAAACTTACTTCTAAAGATCTTTTGAATTTAAAAATTATTGATGAAATAATCCGCGAACCAACTGGAGGAGCTCACAGAGATAAAAATCTAATTTTAGAAAATGTAAAAATGTCTATTGAAAAAAACTTAAATGAGCTAAGCAATCTTTCTAAAGTTGAAATTATATCTCATAAAAAAGAAAAATTTTTAAAAATTGGTAGGGACAGAGGTTTAACAGAGGGAGTGTCTATTTCTCAAAAATTATCAATTAATTTAACAAATATTAATAAATTTAAAAAAGTTTTCTTTAAATATAAGTATTTTTTTATAGGGTCGATATTTGTTTTTGCAGCTTTATATTTTCTTTTAAGATAATAACAAACTATTAGAATTTTATCTTCTTTCATTTACTATCTTTAAATTTAGCAAAATCATTATTATATCTTGCCTAATCTTATTGAGTAATGTTTCAAATGAATGGAAAGCTTCTTTTTTATACTCAACTAAGGGATCTCTCTGACCATAAGACCTTAAACCTATGACCTGGCGCAATTGTTCTAAATACTGAATATGATTTTTCCAGTTTATATCGATTAATTGCAAAAAGATTTTCTTTTCTATTTCTTTTGAAGCTTCCTCTCCCAAATAAGTGTTTCTCTCTTCTCTCTTTTTTTTAAAATTTGAATTTATAGAGCTCGATATTTCCTTGTCACTTAGACTTCTTAATTTATCATTTAAATTTTTCTCATTTTCACCAAAAAGAGTTTTAATTCTATTTAATTGAGCTTTATTTTCAAAAAATTTTGGAGATTTTTCTTTTTGTTTAATTAAATCCTCAATTTCATCTTTTAAAAAGTTATCAATAGTTTCAAATATGTTTTGTTTTTCTAGTACTACCTTTCTTTGACTAAATATCACATGCCTTTGATCATTAAGTACATCATCAAACTTTAATAAAGTTTTTCTTATATCAAAGTTTCTAGCTTCAACTTTTTGCTGCGCTCTTTCCAAAGCTTTGTTGATCCAAGGATGATCAATACTTTCTCCATCTTTTAATCCAAGTTTCTCTAATATCTTATTAATAGACTCTGATCCAAAAATTCTCATTAAATCATCTTCCAAACTCACATAAAAAATTGAATTACCTTCATCACCCTGTCTTCCAGCTCTTCCTCTGGCTTGGTTATCAACTCTTCGAGATTCCATTCTCTCTGTACCAATAACAAAAAGCCCACCTAGAGATTTAATTTTTTCTTTATTATCTTTAATGTTATCTGAGTCTTTTCCACCTAATTTGATGTCAACCCCTCTTCCTGAAATACTTGTTGTAATTATTACAGAATTTAATTTTCCTGCATCAGCAATAATCTCTGCCTCCTTTTCATGATTTTTAGCATTTAAAACTTTATGAGTAATTTTATTTTTTCTAAATAAATCTGAATAGATCTCAGATTTGTCAACACTGGATGTAAAAATAAGTAGTGGTTGCCCTTTAGAATTTAACATCTTTACTTTGGAAATAATTGCATCTTGTTTTTCTTTTTCTGTTCTAAAAATTTGATCGTTCCAATCTTTTCTAATCATTTCTTTATTTGTTGGAATAACAATAACACCGAGGTTGTAAATTTCATGAAATTCCTGACTTTCTGTAACAGCAGTACCGGTGCATCCTGCAAGTTTTTTATACAATTTAAAATAATTTTGATAGGTAATCGATGCAAGTGTCTGGTTTTCCATTTGGACTTTTAAATTTTCTTTAGCCTCTAAAGCCTGATGTAGTCCATCTCCATACCTTCTACCTTCAAGAATTCTTCCCGTAAGCTCATCAACAATTTTGATCTTTCCATCTATCTCAACATAGTCTTTATCTTTCGTGAAAAGATAATTTGCTTTCAAAGCTTGATTGACATGATGTACAAGATTTAAATTTGCTGGATCGTAAAAATTGTTATTTTTAAGTATTCCAATGTTATTCAATAATTTTTCAATAGAATCTATTCCCTCATTAGTTAAAGTAACATTTTTATCTTTTTCATCTAATTCATAATCACTTGGTTTTAATTTTGTTACGAGTTTATTGACAGCTTTATATTGATTACTTGTTTCATCTGATTGTCCAGAAATAACCAACGGTGTCCTTGCCTCATCAATTAGACAAGAGTCGATTTCATCTACGATAGCAAAACTATGTTCTCTTTGTACTAATTTATTTGATGAATATTTCATATTATCTTTTAAATAATCGAAACTAAGCTCACTATTAGTTGCGTAAGTAATATCTTTCAAATAATTTTCTCTTCTCTCGTCATCAGATTGATCATTGCTGACATAACCTGCGCTTAGACCGAGAAAGTTATAAATTTTTGACATATTTTCACAGTCCCTCTTGGCTAAATAATCGTTTACTGTAACAACATGAACACCCTTTCCAGAAAGAGCATTTAAATAAGCAGCCAATGCAATTGTAATTGTTTTTCCTTCCCCAGTTCTCATTTCTGCTATTTTGCCTTGATGTAACGCAATTCCTCCTAATAATTGAACATTAAAGTGTCTTTCATTTCTTGATCTATGTGAAGCCTCTCTTACATAAGCAAAAGCATTTGGCAAAATTTCATCGAGGGTTTTTCCACTTTTAATTTTGTTCTTTAGTTCTTCAGTCTTATGTGGAAAATCTCCATCTTTTATCTTAGCAACATCGTTTTCTAACGAATTAATTTTTTCTAGAATTTTTCTGAATTTAGCAAGCTCGATATCATTGCTACTCTTAAATATTCTGCTTATAAAGCTTAATGGATTTAACATTTTTTTTTGATATATAATTAATTATTAATTGATTATATAGTTATAAATTAATTTTTTTAAATAAAATGCCTCTAAATTTAAGCAATTTTTTGTTATCCCAAAAAGAAAAGTCAAAAATGGCCGACTTCCAAGACCTAGACCATATTGATGGAGTCTCAGTATCCACGACTTCAGCTAATTTATATAACAACGATAGAGATGATTTGGTCCTTTTTTACTTTAGACACGGTGCTGAACATGCATCAGTATATACCCAGTCTCAAGTAATATCTGAAAATATTAAATGGAATAAAAAAATAAAAACAAAAAAGATTCGCGCTCTTTTAGTGAATACAAGAAATGCTAACGCCCTTACAGGAAAAAAAGGGTATGAAGCTCTTGAAGAAATCTCTGAGGAAATATCGATAAATTTAACAAAGAAACAAAAAGAGGACGAAGAACACCCAAAAAAAGTAAAATCAAAAGAAATTTTGTTTGGTTGCACCGGTACAATTGGAGAGGTCTTTCCAAAAGAAAAAATTAAGTCCTCCATTCAAAATTTAGTAGATAAAATTAAGTACACTCAAAATAAATATTTATGGATTAAAGCTGCTATGGGTATTTTGACAACTGATCTAAAGCCAAAGCTTGCTATGGAAGAATGTAATATTGGAAATACAAAAGTGAAAATCTATGGTCTTGCAAAGGGATCTGGAATGATTTTTCCAAATATGGGAACTACACTTGCTTATATTTTTACTGACGCAGAACTATCTTCGAATGTTTTAAAAAAGATTTTAAAAAAGAATATCCAAAACACTTTTAATGCGATTAGTTGTGATGGCGACACTAGCACAAATGATATGGTGTCTATTTTTTCAACAGGAAAGGCAAAAAATAAATCTATTAATAATATAAATGATGTAAAATTAAAAGATTTTGATTTAGCTCTAAATAATGTTTTGCTAAACTTAGCAAAAAGAGTAGTGAGTGATGGGGAAGGTGCCTCAAAGTTTATAAAAATTAATTCTTTAAAATGTTCAAGTGAAAGCGATGCAAAAAAAATATCATTTTCTATTGCTAACTCCCCACTAGTTAAAACAGCAATTTCAGGAGAAGACCCTAATTGGGGAAGAATATTAATGGCAGCTGGAAAAGCTGGCGTGGAGTTTGAAATAGATCGAGTAAATTTATTTATAGGAGAATATAAAATATTAGACAAAGGCCAGTTAAACAAAAATTATATTGAAAAAGAAGTTGCAGAATATATGAAGCAAGCAAATTTAGAAATCACAATTGAGATTAATAACGGCAACAAAAGTTTTACTTGTTACTCTATGGATTTCACTCAAAAGTATATATCTATTAATTCAGATTATAGAAGTTAAAGTTTAAAAAAAATAGGTATTATGACTTATATTATATGATTAAATATAAACTAATTTGCAAAGATTGTAATAACATTTTTGATAGTTGGTTTTCTAATTCTAGAGAATATGAAAAACTAAAAAAGAGAAAATATTTAAATTGTCATCTTTGTGAATCTAAAAAAATTGAAAAAACCCTAATGGCACCAAATGTATTAAATAGCTCAAATGATAATAGTAAAGATATAATTAAAATTAAAGAGATTAAGTCAAAGCTAAAAGAATTTAAAAAATTTATAAAAAATAACTTTAAATATGTTGGAGAGAACTTTGCTCATGAGGCCAGGTCAATACATTATAACTCAAAAAAAAAAGATAAGGCGATTTATGGAAAAGCTTCACAAAACGAAATAGAGGATCTAAATCAAGAAGGTATTAAAACAGAGGAATTTCCTTGGATAGATGATAAAGAAAATTAAGTTTTAGAAAATTGTGCAAGATAATTTACAGAGCTATCTTTTGATACAGTCCATTCATTTTTAAGTATATCAAACTTTACACCAATTAGGTTATTCAAATTTAATGAATTGTTTTTACAAATATTGATCAAATCATCAGGTTTTAAAAATTTGTTCCAATCATGTGTTCCTATTGGTAACCATTTTAAGATATATTCAGCACCTATTATTGCAAAGATGTAAGATTTTAATGTTTTATTTAAAGTTGCAATAAACATTAAACCATCTTTCTTCAAAAGCTCTGAACTTTTTAATAAAAAAAAGTCAACATTATCTACGTGCTCAACTATCTCCATATTTAATACTACATCGAATTTTTCTTTTGGAATGAATTTCTCTGGAGATGAACAATAATAATCAATTTTTAATTTACTTTTTTTTAAATGCATTTTAGCAATTTTGATGTTTCTGCTTGAAGCATCTATACCTGTAACTGTTGCACCCAATCTTGAAAGAGGTTCGCTCAAGAGACCTCCACCACATCCAATGTCTAATATCTTTATATCTTTTAAAGGTAATTTTTCTGATTTATTTCCAAATCTTTTGATAATTGTATCTTTTATATATCTTAGTCTGACTGGATTAAAATTGTGCAATGGTTTAAACTTACCCTCTGGGTCCCACCACTCATCAGCCAGTTTTGAAAATTTATCAATTTCCTTTTTATTAATAGTATCTTTTTTCATTGGTTGTTGACTTTACAATTAAGATGTATTTTATCTAAATATAAAAACTTAAATATAAAATATCAATGAAAATAATCGTTTTAAAATTTGGTGGAACATCAGTCGGTACATTAGATAGAATTGTAAAAATATCTAAAATTATTATCTCGTTCATAAAAAAAAAATATAAAGTTATTGTTGTAACTTCTGCCATGAGCGGCGTTACAAATGAACTAATAAAAAAAGCAGGACAAATTTCTAAAAATTTTCCAAACTCCGAGAGGGATGTATTGTTGTCCACTGGCGAACAAATGGCTAGTGCTTTAATAGCTGGAAAGTTATGCGACTTAGGTTTTAATTCAAGATCTTGGATGTCTTGGCAGATCCCGATATTAACAAGAGGAAATTATAGCTCTGCAAGAATAATAAAAGTTGGCACAGATCAGATAAAAGGATATTTAAAAAAAGGAGGTATCCCAATTATAACTGGTTTTCAGGGTTTAAATAGAGATAATAGAATTACCACTTTAGAAAGGGGCGGTAGTGATGCGAGTGCGATAATGCTGGCTAAATTTTTTAAAGCAAGCAGATGTATAATTTATACTGATGTTGCTGGAGTTTATACTACTGATCCAAATTTAACAAAAAAAGCGAAAAAAATAAAAGTATTATCCTATGAAGAGATGCTCGAAATGTCTTCTCTTGGTGCTAAAGTGATGCAACCAGCCTCAATCCAGGATGCAAAACTCAATAAAGTAAAAATTGATGTAAAGTCTTCGTTTACAAACAAACCAGGCACACAAATAATGGGAAGAAAAAGGATAAAAGATATTAATATTATTAGAGGAGTATCTTTTACAAAAAATAATGCAAAAGTAAGCCTTCTTGGTGTTAAGGATAAACCTGGAGTAGCTGCAGCAATATTTGAACCACTATATAAAAGCTCTATAAATGTTGATATGGTTGTTCAAAACATTTCGGCAGATGGCAAAGAAACAGATTTAACATTTACTATTAAGTCTGATGATCTTTTAAAAACTAAAAGACTAATTTCTAAAAATAAAAAAATTAAATTTAAAAAACTTATTGTAGATAAAAATGTTGCAAAAGTTTCTATTGTAGGAGTTGGAATGATTACAACTCCAGGGGTTACATATAGAATGTTCCAGGCATTGGCTAATAAAAAAATAAATATTCTTGTTATTTCAACTTCTGAAATAAAAATATCTGTTTTAATTCAAAGTAAAAATTTGAAAAAATCAGTTGAATTATTACACAAAGAATTTAATTTGAATAAATGAGTTATAAAGAATTTAGAGATATAAAAAGAAAAAAAACAAAAGAGATAAATGTTGGCGATGTAAAGATTGGTGGAAATAATCCAATTACAGTTCAGACAATGACAAATACTTTAACTACAAATGTGAAAGAAACAATTAAACAAATTAATGATTGCGCTGAAGAGGGTGCTGAACTTGTCAGAGTTTCGTGTCCCGATGAGGCGTCAACAAATTCTTTAAAAGAAATAACGAAAGCTAGTAGAGTTCCAATTATTGCAGATATTCATTTTCACTTTAAAAGAGCCATAGAGGCGGCTAAAAGCGGAGCAAAATGCTTGAGAATAAATCCGGGTAATATTGGTCAAAGAGAAAAAATTAAACAAGTAATAACAGCTGCTAAAGACTATGATTGCGCACTTAGGATTGGAGTTAATGCAGGTTCTTTAGAAAAAGATATTTTAGAAAAATATAAGGGGCCCTGTCCAGATGCTTTAGTAGAAAGCGCAATGAGGAATATTAAGCTTGTAGAGGATGAAGATTTTTTTAACTTTAAAGTTAGTGTTAAATCATCAGATGTATTTTTATCTGTGGCATCATACAGAATACTTTCAACGAAGACAGATTACCCTTTGCATTTAGGTGTGACGGAATCAGGCAGTTTTGTTCCAGGTAGTGTAAAAACCTCAATAGGCCTAGGATCACTTTTGATGGAAGGAATAGGTGATACAATCAGAGTTTCTTTATCTGATGATCCAATTAAAGAAGTTAAAGTAGGTAATGAAATCCTTAAATCTTTAAACTTAAGAAACAGGGGTGTAAAAATTATTTCGTGTCCATCTTGTGCACGTCAAGGTTTTGAAGTTATTGATGTAGTAAAAAAATTGGAGGAGAAGTTAGCACATATTAAAACTCCTCTAACTTTATCGATAATCGGATGTGTTGTTAATGGACCGGGAGAAGCAGCATCAACTGACATAGGCATCACAGGTGGTGGCAAGGATAGTAACATGCTATATTTGAATGGTGTGCAAAAAGAAAAATTGAAAAACGATGAGATAATTTCCAAAATCGTAGCATTGATTGAAAAAAAAGAAAAAGACATCAAAAATAAAATTTAATGATACCAGTTGATAAGGTAAGGGAGATAATAAAAAAACATGAGACTCTTGAAAAAGAATTGTCATCAGGAGAAATTGAAAATAAATTATTTGCGTCTAAATCAAAAGAATATTCAGAATTAAACTCAGTGATTAAACATGCGAAGGATTATCTTGTATTTGATAAAACAAGGGATGATCTAAAAAAAATTATTACTGATGAAAATAGCGATAAAGAAATGATTGAGTTAGCTAACATAGAGCTTAGTGAACTTGAGGCTAAAAAGGACAAAAACGAAAGTAAGCTAAAAATATTTTTGTTACCAAAAGATGAAGCAGATACAAAAAATGCAATAATAGAAATTAGGGCAGGGACTGGCGGATTAGAAGCAAGTTTATTTGCTTCAGACCTTTTTAAGATGTACGAAAAGGTCAGTCAAAAAAAAAAATGGTCTTTAGAAATAATAAGTATTTCAAAAAGTGATGCAGGCGGCTTGAAGGAGGTCATTGCCTCCATTAAAGGAAGAAATATTTATTCCTCATTAAAATATGAAAGTGGAGTTCATAGAGTTCAACGGGTTCCAGATACAGAAACACAAGGAAGGGTTCATACTTCGGCAGCCACCGTTGCAGTTTTGCCGGAAGCAGAAGAGGTAGACATTAAGATTGAGGAAAAAGATTTGAGAATTGATGTGTTCAGAAGTAGTGGACCCGGAGGGCAAAGCGTTAATACCACAGACTCAGCTGTTCGAATTACCCACATCCCAACAGGAATCGTTGTTAGCCAGCAAGATGAAAAATCTCAAATTAGAAATAAAGAAAAGGGACTTAAAATTTTAAGATCAAGAATATATGAGTTTGAAAGAAACAAAAGAGATGAGGAAAGAGCAAAAGACCGAAAAAACAAAATTGGATCAGGTGATAGATCTGAGAGAATAAGAACATATAATTTTCCTCAAGGCAGAGTTACAGACCATAGAATAAATTTAACATTGCATAAACTAGAAGAGTTTTTGGAAGGTGAAATTTTCGATGAAATGATTGATAATTTAAGCCTACAAGCCCAAGAGGAAGAATTAAAAAAAATATCATGAAAATAATAGATAATCTAAAAGATGGTTATGAAATTCTGAAAGAAAATAATATATCTACTTATAAAATTGATTGTGAAATCTTGATGTCGAAAACTTTAAATATGTCGAGAGAAGAAATTCTCCTTAATTTAGAAAAAAAAATAAAAGAAGAAGAAAAAAAAAAGTATTTTATTCTTATTAATAGAAGAAAAAAAAATGAACCTATTGCGTATATAACAAATAATAAAGATTTCTGGAGGGGTAGTTTTATTACAAATAAGAACGTACTTATTCCACGTCCAGATTCAGAACACCTAGTAGAGCAAACATTAAAATTAATCCAAAAAAATCAAGCTAAAAGAATTCTTGATATTGGAGTAGGCTCAGGTTGTTTATCGATATCCATTTTAAAAGAGAGACCCTACTGCAAATGTGATGCTATAGATGCCTGTAAAAATGCTTTAAAACTAGCTAAAATTAATGCAAATTTACATCAGTTAATAGATAGAATTAAATTTTTTAAAAGAGATGTTGACAATTTTTGTAACGATAAATATGATTTAATTATAAGCAATCCTCCATATATTAAAAAACATAAGATAAAATATTTGGGCACAATTAATTATGAACCTAAAATTGCTTTAGATGGTGGATTAGATGGTTTAGAGGTAATTAAAAAAGTTATTTCAAAATCAAAATACTTATTAAAATTTAATGGCAAACTAATTCTTGAAATTGGATACGATCAGAAATACAAAGTGGTTAATTTCTTAAAGGAAAGAAATTTTTTTATAAATAAAATTATCAAAGACTATGGTAATAATTCTAGATGTATAGTATCTACAAAAATAAATTAAAATAATTTATGAGACAATTTAAAAATAACTTAAAAAGAAACAGAATTAGAAACCATTCAGATAGATCATTCAAAAGGGGTTCAGATGTTGATAGGTTAAATGGTAATTTTTCAAATAATGATAACTCTTTCAGAAGGAAAATAAATAGGAGCAATGGAAATGTCCAAAAATTAATCTCTAAATATAACGATCTTGCAAGAGAAGCATTATCTAATGGAGATAAAATATTGTCAGAAAATTATTTTCAATACGCTGACCACTTTTTAAGAGTTTCTCTAGAGCAGAAAGAAAAAGACGCTTCTCAAAAAAATTAATTAATTTTGATAATTAAATCAGACTTAAGAACATCTGTTTTTATTCTAACAATTTCAAAGTCTTCCCTAACTGGCCCTTTAAGTGATTTTCCTGGAGGTAATTTTAATGTTTGTGAATTTATTTTTTTCCCATTTTCTATTACCTCATAATGTAAATGAGGACCCGTCGACATTCCGGTTGATCCAACATATCCAATAATCTGTCCTTGTTTCACTCTAGATCCAGGTACTGCGAGATTTGAAAATTTAGACATGTGTGCATAAATTGTTTGATAGGTGGTGTTATGTTTTATTTTAACACAATTACCGCCACCACCACACCATCCAGCTTTAATTATAATCCCATCTCCTGATGCCATTATTGGTGTGCCCATTGGTGCAGCGAAATCAGTACCTCGATGCATTTTATTAAAACCTAATATAGGATGCTTCCTCATTCCAAATGGTGATGATAGTCTAGCTCCATTTATTGGTGTCTTCATTAAAGCCTTTTTAATACTTTTTCCATTCTCATCGTAATGTCCAAAAAATTTTTTATCTGGATAAAAATATAATTGATTTGTTTGCCCTCTTAAAACTAAATTTGCGTAAATTATTTCTCCAGTGCTAAATACCTTGTTATTTTCATCAATGAATGTTTCATATATAATTTGATAAGAGTCATTTTTTCTAATATCTCTTTGAAAATCTACCTGAAAACCATACAGCCTTGCAAACTCAATTATTACATTAGGACTTATTTTCTGTTTTGTAGCTGATTTGTATAGACTGGATTTTATAACACCTTCCTTTAACACAAGCCTTTTAGTAAGATTAGTTACAATTTCTTCTTTTTTAAGTTGATTAGTTTCTAAGTTTTTTACTATTTGTATCTTTCTTGTTTTTGAGACAGGTATTAAAAGACTTAATATTTTCTTATTATTCTTATCAGTATTATCTAATACAATATTAAGGGTTTGCTTCGATCTAATTTTGTTAGTTTCGCTTTTACTTAAAACTGCAAATATCTTTTTAATCTCCTCGTCTTTTACTGAAAATTCCTTTAAAATGTCTTTGAGGGTTTGACCACTTTTGACTGTATAATTTATTTGTTCATATCTGGGTGTAAGATTAAAAAAAATATGATCTACTGTTTTTTTGAAATAAATATTTCTTAAAATCTTTATATACTCATCGTCAACTTTTTTGCTTTGAGATTTATAAACTTGAATTATTAACGTTGAAATTAAAAGAAGTAGGATTAGAAGAAAAACCTCAGTATTTTTGCGAATAAAAGATGTAACCTTAAGTTGAATAAATTTCATAAGATTTCTATAATTTATTGTCTTTTAAAAAACCAGCTCAAAAAGTTAAGGTTTTTATTGACTTTTTTACGTTTTTTTCTCTGATAAAACCTTGATTTACTAATGATTTGTACTATAAGCAGTCTCTCCAAACAATGAAAATTGTAAATTATTAGGGTTAAACCTAATTAGCTATTTAAAAAGTGAGATTTTAAGAAGAGAAGTGTGGACGGTTAAGGTTACCAAAATTTGTCGTACACACTTCATCAATATATAAATTTATTCTTAGATTTATATAGAAGCTAGTGTGCGCCGTTTTTAAACTTGAGAGTTTGATCATGGCTCAGAACGTACGCTGGCGGCACGCCTAATACATGCAAGTCGAACGAAGTAGCAATACTTAGTGGCAGACGGGTGAGTAACATGTAGGTATCTTCCCATTGGTGAGGAATAACACGAGGAAACTTGTGCTAATACCTCATAAGTCTTTACGGAGAAAGCTTTATGCGCCGATGGATGAGCCTGCACTTGATTAGTTTGTTGGTAGGGTAATGGCCTACCAAGACAATGATCAATAGCTGATTTGAGAGGATGATCAGCCACATTGGGACTGAGACACGGCCCAAACTCCTACGGGAGGCAGCAGTAGGGAATCTTGCACAATGGGGGAAACCCTGATGCAGCGATGCCGCGTGAGTGAAGAAGGCCTTTGGGTTGTAAAGCTCTTTCGTCGGGGAAGAAAATGACTGTACCCGAATAAGAAGGTCCGGCTAACTTCGTGCCAGCAGCCGCGGTAATACGAAGGGACCTAGCGTAGTTCGGAATTACTGGGCTTAAAGAGTTCGTAGGTGGTTAAAAAAGTTGGTGGTGAAATCCCAGAGCTTAACTCTGGAACTGCCATCAAAACTTTTTAGCTAGAGTATGATAGAGGAAAGCAGAATTTCTAGTGTAGAGGTGAAATTCGTAGATATTAGAAAGAATACCGATTGCGAAGGCAGCTTTCTGGATCATTACTGACACTGAGGAACGAAAGCATGGGTAGCGAAGAGGATTAGATACCCTCGTAGTCCATGCCGTAAACGATGTGTGTTAGACGTTGGAAATTTATTTTCTGTGTCGCAGCGAAAGCAATAAACACACCGCCTGGGGAGTACGACCGCAAGGTTAAAACTCAAATGAATTGACGGGGACCCGCACAAGTAGTGGAGCATGTGGTTTAATTCGAAGATACGCGCAGAACCTTACCAACACTTGACATGTTCGTCGCGACTTTAAGAGATTAAAGTTTTCGGTTCGGCCGGACGAAACACAGGTGCTGCATGGCTGTCGTCAGCTCGTGTCGTGAGATGTTGGGTTAAGTCCCGCAACGAGCGCAACCCTCACTTTTAGTTGCCATCATTTAGTTGGGCACTCTGAAAGAACTGCCAGTGATAAGCTGGAGGAAGGTGGGGATGACGTCAAGTCCTCATGGCCCTTACGTGTTGGGCTACACACGTGCTACAATGGCATTTACAATAGGAAGCAAGACGGCGACGTTAAGCAAATCCTAAAAAAATGCCTCAGTTCGGATTGTACTCTGCAACTCGAGTACATGAAGCTGGAATTACTAGTAATCGCGGATCAGCGCGCCGCGGTGAATACGTTCCCGGGTCTTGTACACACCGCCCGTCACACCATGGGAGTTGGTTCTACCTTAAGGCAAAGTTTAACACCTTTGACCACGGTATAGTCAGCGACTGGGGTGAAGTCGTAACAAGGTAGCCGTAGGGGAACCTGCGGCTGGATTACCTCCTTTCTAAGGATGAATAAAGTTTTTATAATTTTATTCTAAATATTTAACAGGTTAATGTTGACCGTCCGCACTTCTCTTTTTAATTTTTGTGTTTCTCTTAAAAACAATGAGGGCCGGTAGCTCAGTTGGTTAGAGCACACCCTTGATAAGGGTGGGGTCGATAGTTCGAGTCTATCTCGGCCCACCAATAAATCTGGG
>CACFAI010000004.1:27500-116347 GCA_902564265.1 uncultured Pelagibacteraceae bacterium
ATACCTTTAGTAAGTTTAATCTTAGACAAAGAAAATTTTCTAAATATTGTTCAAAATTATAATATTTTTAAAGATTTAAATTTTCTCAACAAAGATAGTATTTTGCCAATTGGTCTGTTGTTTTTAATTTCTGTTTTTTTAATAAAAAATTTATACTTAGCTTGGTTTTCATATATTAAGTCCAAATATGTTTTAAACATACAGGTGCAACTATCAAAAAATTTATTAAAGTCTTATTATAGTCTTGAGTATATTAATTTAATCTCAAGAGATTCATCTATTATAATAAGGAATTGTCTCAAAGAAGTTGGAATTTTTTCTAAGACATTTCAGGAGTATATAAATCTTTTTATCGATTGTTCCATTATTCTTTCAATATTAATTTTTATGCAAACACAGTTACCCTTTGTTACCCTGGGCGTATTTTTAGTTTTATCTTTTGTAATTTTAATTTATTTTTTGTTTATAAAGAAATATTTGTATGAACTAGGTCAAAATAGATTAAATTCTTTAGGCTCAACTATAGAAAAACTCAATCAATTTATTTTTAGCTTAAAAGAAATAAAAATATTTAATAAAAAAGATAAATTATTCAAAGACTTCAATGATAATAATTTTAAAGCTCAGAATTTTGCCAGAATTAAAATGCTGATTACAGAGACAACGCGTTATTTTTTAGAGATATTTGTAATTGGACTAATTATTTTGATCATATATTTTTATACATTTAGCTCTAAATCACCCAACGAAGTTATAATAGCACTGTCTTTTTTGGTAGCGGCCTCTTTTAAAATATTTCCATCTATGAATAAGATCAACGGAGCTTTGCAAGCAATAAGATACAACTCACCATCAACTGATGTTTTATATAACGAAATATCTTATTTTAAAAAATTAAGAAAAAATGAGAAAAAAGTTTTTCCTTTCAACTCGATTGAGACCATTGAAGGAAAAAATATTTTTTTTAATTATGAAAAAAACAATAATGTCTTAAATGATATTAATTTCAAATTTGATAGTGGGCAAACAATTGGTGTCTATGGGAGTAGCGGTAAAGGCAAAACTACGTTATGTAACATTATAGTTGGTTTAATAAAACAATCTTCAGGTAAAATATTTTTAAACTCAAAAGAAGTTGATCTCACAGAATATGATATGACAAATATTGTTGGATACGTGCCTCAAAATTCATTTCTAATAAATGACTCTATTTTGAATAATATTGCTCTAGGGGAATTTGAAAACAAAATTGATTTAAACAAGGTACACGAAACAATCAAAGAAACTCGCCTTGAGCCTTTAATCAAAAGTCTTAAAAACGGTATTTACACTTATGTAGGTGAAAATGGAATAAAATTATCAGGAGGTCAAAAGCAAAGGTTATGTATAGCAAGAGCGCTTTATAAAAAACCTCAAATTCTGATATTTGATGAACCTACAAGTTCCTTAGATACTCAAACTTCAGAAGAGGTAATGAAAAACATTCTTAATATGAGAAAAATTTTAAAAATTATTATTACTCATAAAGAACAAGACTTAAATTATTTTGACAAAATAATTAAAGTCTAACCTAACAATAAAACTAAATGAAAAAAAAGGAAATTTTAATATTCATTTCAGATGAGGGGTTTGGTCATGCAGTCCGACAAAGAGCTTTGATTAAGTCTTTACTAAAAAAAAATAAAGGGTTGTCAATAAAAGTTATCACTTCAAAAAAGATAATTCTTTTAAAAGAAACTTTTAAAAATCGTATAAGCTATTTCCATCACCATAATCTTATTGAGACAATTAAAAATGATGATGGATCTATCAATAAAGTTAAAACAAAAAAAATGTTTCTGAATTGGTATAAAAAAAAGAAAATTTGGGTTAAAACAATGAAGGAAAAGTTCCCAAAACCAAATTTTATTGTCTCAGACTCTGTTCCCCAAGCCTTTGATTTGGCAAAAGAGTTAAATGTAAAGTCGATAAACATTTCCCATTTCACTTGGGATTGGTTTTATAAAAAACATTTTTTAGAAAAGAAAAAAAAAGATTTTGTTTTTAAGGAGCTTATGAATAGTTACAACCTAGCCAAAAAATTTTTAATACTTCCGTTAACACCTTCTGAAATTATAAAAAATTTTGAGAAAAAATGCATAAATATAAATTTAATCATAAGTGATTTTAAAATTATACAAAAGAAAAGATATAAAAATTTTGTTTGTGTAATAATGGATAATGGAACCAATACTCTCTCAAAATTAATCAAAGAGTCAGTTCCATACCTAAATAAAATTAAAAATGTGGATTTTTATGTTGGAATTAAAGATTATGATAATAAAATAAAAAAACACATTTCTTTATCAAAAAATATTTACCCAATTCACGGATTAAAAAAAATTCACCATACTATTCCTTACGCAGATTTTGTAATTGCACGGGCTGGGTTTAATACTATTACTGAAACCTTAGTCCTCAATAAACCTTCAATTTTTTTTAATGAAACAAAAAATGAAGAAACATCACATAATATTAAAATGTTGCAGAAGTTTGGTATCGCAAGTATAATTAAAAAAAATGAATTTAAAAAAAAAATTGTTAAAAAAATTAATTATTTCATAAAAAACGATTATAATATTTTACGTCAAAAAATAATTAATGCTAAATTTTTATCAAATGGGTCTGAAAATGCCTCAAACTTTATATTAAAAGAACTCAAATGACAGATATAATAGCGGAGTTATGTCAAAATCACCAAGGTGATAAAAAAATATTAGATGAGATGGTTGCTGCAGCCGCAGAATCGGGTGCTGATTTTGCGAAGATACAATCGATGCAATCTAGTGAAATTACGAAAAGAGATAGATTTGAGAAAGGATTAATTGAGGGTGGAAAAACAAAAGTGATAAAACGACCATATCAAGATGAGTTTAATAGACTAAAACCACTAGACCTAAGTGATGACGACCATCATTTTTTTATTGAAAAATGTGGAAAATATAAAATTAAACCTTTAACAACTATTTTTACAAGACAAAGGCTTAAATTCTTAAAAACTCTTGAATTCAAAACTATAAAAGTGTCAAGTTTTGATTGTGCATCATTCAAGTTAGTTGATGAGTTGGCAAATTCAAATTTTGATAGATTAATAATATCTACAGGTGCAACATACGATCGGGAAATAGAGAAAACAGTAAATATTCTTAAAAAAAGAAATCAAAAATTTACACTTTTACATTGTATATCAATATATCCGACCCCTCTCAAAGAAGCTCATTTAAGTAGAATAGCTTATCTTAAAAAGCTGAACAATGATGTTGGAATTAGTGACCATTCAAATTATGATCTAGACGGCCCAAAACTCTCCTTAGCCGCAGTTTATTTTGGGGCAACTACTGTAGAAAAACATTTTACATTATTAGAAAAAAGTAAAACAAAAGATGGAGTGGTTTCAGTAAATCCTTCGGAATTAAAAGAACTTGTGAAATTGTGTAAAGCTTCAAAGAATGATCAAAAAAAATATATTGAAGACAATATACCAGAATTAGAAAAAATAATGTTAGGATCGTCTAATAGAGAATTATCCGACATAGAATTATTAAATCGGGACTATTATCAAGGTAGATTCGCAAGCTTTAACAACAAAGGCGTTCCAATTTTTAATTGGGAAGATACAAAATTTTAAAAATATTTTTTTTGATATCCAATTACAAATGAATAATCAATTTTTGTATATAAGCATTGAAAACTCTAATAGAGAAATTCTTCCAAAATTGTTAGTTGTCAAGGAAGCGTTAAAAAAAAATTTTAATATAGTTATAGGGAATAGAAATGTATTACACTCGATCATGAGATACTTGCCAGAAGGTGCGCTTTTAGAGAAAAGTTTACATTACACTTATGAGCCTTTTTTTAAAGATATATCAAAAATTGGTTTCAAGATTTTCGCGCTTGACGAGGAAGCGTTAACAATAGCTTCAATTGAACAGTATATGAAACTTAATTATTTTAAAAATAATGAAAAGTATCTGAATACCTTTTTTTTAAGTAATTTTAAACAACAAGAAATGTTAATGACTTCTAATGTAAATAGTTCAAAGCTTTATTTAACTGGAACTCCAAAATTCGAAATATATAAAAAAAAATATAGGAATATTTTTGAACAAGAAACAAATAAAATTAAAAAAAAATATGGTAAATTCATTTTAGTGACATCACGTTTTGCACACATAAATCCAAATATGAGCTCTCTTGATGATGTTGATAAACTTGACCCAGTATATCTAAGCACGAGTAGGGAAATTTTTAAAAAATTAATAAAACTTACAACTGATCTATCTGAAGAATTTAGTGGCATTAACATAATTTATAGACCTCATCCAAGTGAAAATGTAAATAATTTAAAAAAAATTTTTAAAAATTATAAAAATATAAAAGTTGTTTATGAGGGAAACGTAGCTCCTTGGATATTAGGATCAATTTTAATAATTCATAATAGATGTACAACAGGATTAGAGGGAATTTTATTGAATAAACATGTAATTTCTTTTGACCCAGTTGACTACAAAAGTATACATTCAAAATTTTTCAAAATTCTAGGTCATAGATGCAAAACTTCAGATGATGTAATTAAATTAACAAAAAAAATTATTAAAAAAAAAAAAGTAAAATACAAATATGATAAGCAGATTATGGAAAAGTATATTTATAAATTCGATAGCAATAAACCACATAAAAAAATTATAGATTTAATTGAAAAAAAACTAGAAAAAAAAAGATTGTACCTGAGTAAATTAAAAAGGTTTTTTTTACTTCTAGTTGGAATTAAAAAAAATCTGGCCTTTAATTTACGATTGATTTTAAAAAAAAAAAGGACTGTTTATCAATATCAAAAATTTGGAAAACTTAATAAAAAAATTTTGGAAAATAAAATGAATCTAATTTTTAAAAATGAAAACAGACAAAATTATAAAATTTATAATTTATGTAGACAATTATTTTTAATCAAAAAATAAAAAATGGCGCAAAAATTTACTGATAGATATGGAAATACCTTTAAAGTTGATGTTAAGAATCATTTAATTAAATTTTTAAATCCTACATCACGGGGAACAAAATATTACGATGTTCCACCTGACAAAAATATTACCAAAATTCAATATGGGAGAATTTTGTTACAAATACATCAAATTTTACATTTGTTTAAATCTTTAAATGTAAGTTTAAAAAATAAAAAGTTTTTAGATATAGGAACTGGAAATGGAATGATCCCAAAAATAATTTCATTAATAACCCCCATTAAATTAGCCGTAGGAATAGATCCATTTTTAGATAAAGAACATAAAACAAGTTGGCAAAAGCATAGCCATCTTGTTGCACAAAAATATATTTTAAAATTTATAAAAAAAAATAATTTAGACTTTCATACATATTCTAAAAAATTAAAGTTTGAAAATTTTTCGTTGGTGCCATCAAAATTAAAAGTTAAACTTAATTGCAAGGAAAAATATCAATTTTTTAAACTTTCAGCCCATTCTGCAAACAAAATTAACCACAAGTTTGATTTTGTATATTTAAAATCTATAGAGCATTTTAATAATTGGGAAAAAATGTTTAAAATTTTATCCAAAATAACAAAAAAAAAATCCTTAATCTTATTCAAACACAGATCATTTTTTTCTTATTTAGGACCTCATCGATATTCAACTTCTGGTATTCCTTGGGGGCATGTTTTGTTAAAAGATAATGATTACGAGAAATATATAAAAAAATTTCATAAAAATAGGTCTAAAGAAATGATAAATTTTTTTTATAATGGATTATCTTATCCAAGAATTTCAGTAAACGAACTTTTAATCCTAGCCGCAAAGAATGGATTTAAGTCCAAACTTATTATTAATGAGCCTCCAAGATATCTAAAAAAAATTTTAAATTTTTCAAATAGCATAAAAAACTTTTGGAACATTGTGAATAAAAATTATCCAAAAGTTTCCTCTGACGAGGTCTTTAGTGGCATGTATCATATTGTTTTAGAAAGAGTGTAATTTTATCATGTGCGGTTTTTTTTTGAATACTCACAAAAATCAAAGTTTCGATAAATTTAAACACTTGGCTAGTTTAATTAATAAAAGAGGCCCAGATTTTAATAAGATTATAAATTTAGAAAATATAAAGTTAGCACACTTTAGGTTAAAAATATTAGATACTAACAAAAGATCCAACCAGCCATTTTGTGACAAGAATAAAAGATATTTTTTATTATTTAATGGAGAAATTTATAATTATTTAAGTCTAAAAAAAAAATATTCTTTAGTATGTAATACTTCCTCAGATACCGAAGTTTTGTTTTTATTATTGATAAAAATTGGTTTAAAAAAAACATTAAAAGAAATTGAGGGAATGTTTTCGTTTGTTTTCCTTGACACTAAATTAAAAAAAATCTTATGTGCAAGAGATCATTTTGGTCAAAAACCATTTTATTATTTTTACAATAAGTCTGGCTTAATATGTTCCACGAATTTAAAACCAATTGTAAAGTCTCTCGAAAACATATCTTTCAATAAAAAAAATGTTTTCAAATACTTATGTTCTTCAGGAATATTAGAAAGCAATCAAACTATTTTTAAAAATATTTATGCTCTAAAAGCGGGACACTTTATGATTTATAAAAAAAACAAGCTAATTATAAAAAGATATTTTCATCCAGCAGATCTTTTTGATATTAAATTATACAATAGACTTAAAAAAAATTCTTTTTCAGAAATTACAAAAAAAATGTCTCAAAATATTAATAATTCTATTAATAAACACTTAATAAGCGATGTACCTATCGGTGCTTGTTTGAGCGGGGGTATCGACTCGTCTTTAATTACTTATTATGCGTTAAAAAATAATAAGTACGTAAAAATATTCTCAGGATTTTCAAAAAAAATTGAAAAAATTCCTAAAAAGGTAATACCAAGACTTTTAAAGAAATTAAGTACAAAAAAGTTTTATAAAATTAATCATAGTCATAAAGATTATTTAGTAAACTTACAGAAACTTTTACTCTTTTCATATACACCTAGTCGGTGGGGGGGTGGTGTACCAATGAGTAAAATATGTGAAGTTGCTAAAAAAAAAGGGGTAAGTGTTTTATTAAGTGGGGATGGAGTAGATGAGATATCCGGAGGTTATAATACTATTAATCAAATTTTCAAAAATCCTCAATTAAAAGAATTTCATTCAATAATATCTTTAGATAAGAAAAATATTTTTTATACTACAAAAATTGATAATGATTTTCGAAGATATCTTTATAAAGAAAAAAGATACATATTAGAAAAATTGAAAAAAATAAAAAATAAAACAGAGCAATTTAAACAGCTTACTATGTTACTTGATATGAGTATTTTTTTACAATCATGTACCCTTCCTCATAGCGATGAATATTCGATGTTTAAATCAGTGGAGTTAAGGAATCCGTGGCTAGACATAAAATTAGTAGAATTTGTTATTAATTTGCAAAGCAATCTTAAAGTTAGCCAAAAAAAAAATAAACCTGTTAATAAATATGTTTTTAAAGAATTAGCAAAAAAAACTATTGGTAAATTTATTGACCAACCAAAAGAAGGAACTAGGAACTACTCAAAAAAAATATCAAATCTTAAGTTTTGGGATTTCAATAAATTTGAATTAAGGAAAATATTAAATGATTTAAAAAAACCAAATATTTTTTGTAAATTTGATTATAAAACTATATTTAAATTAGTTAGTTTAGAAATAATTTATAGAGATATGAAAAATATTAGATATTCTATTTTAAAAAATGGTATTACCAAGGAAGGATATAGAAATTTATTATGAAAAAGAACCGGTATAAAGTGGACAAATCCATCGTTGCAAAAAATTCATCATGGACCTTTTCTGGAAATGTTGCAAAAAATTTTGATAAACATATAGACAAATCTGTACCGTTATATGGTTGGTCCCACGATTTAGGCCTTAAAATCTCTGATTTTTTTGTTAAAAAAAACTCCAAAATTCACGATTTAGGATGTTCCACGGGTACTTTTATAAAAAAAATAAATTTAAGACATAATAATAAAAAAATATTTATAAACGGCTACGATATTGAAAAAAAAATGGTGGCATTAGCAAAAAAAAATAATAAAAAAAGTAAAAACGTTAAAATTAAATTTGAAAACATAAGTGGAGCAAACTTTAAAAATTCTGACTTTATTACTAGTTTTTATACTATTCAATTTATACATCCGTCTCAACGTCAAAAAATTTTTAACAAAATCTTCAATGAGTTAAATTGGGGAGGTGGATTTCTTTTTTTTGAAAAAGTTCGAGCTCCTGATGCCAGATTCCAAGATATGATGGGACTTATTTACAACGATTTTAAATTGGATAATAATTTTTCTCCAAGCGAAATTATCGCTAAGTCAAGAAGCCTTAAAGGTGTTTTAGAACCCTTTTCATCAAAAGCAAATATAGATCTTCTTAAAAGAGCAGGTTTTAAAGATATTACAACTGTTTTTAAATTTATTTGTTTTGAAGGTTTTCTGGCAATTAAATAAAATTATTATGCTACTTCGGGAATACCCTTACTGTGTTTTTTGTGGAAACAAAAATTTCAAAAAAACTAAAAAACAAAGTTTAAAATCAAATTTTTACCTTGATGCAATTATTGAAGACCTAAATTTATCTAAAAATATTTTTAAAAAAATTAAAACTTTTCAATGCAAAAATTGTTTCATTCTACAAAACAGTCCTTGGTTCGAAAAAAAAATTGCAAAAAAAATATATTCAAACATTTATGGTCAACACAATAGAAGTTGGAGCAATGTTTTGAATTTTTTAAAATATGGCAAAGTCCCATATCATGGAGAACTATTCGAAATGCTTAATAAGAATATTAAAATTAAGAATTATGGTGAATTTAATAGCCCTTTTATGGGAATTTTTTTGAACTATTTTCTTAAAGAATTACCTTATAACAAAAAGAAATATTTGAACTTATATTTTAATTTAATCAAATACCTCAGTTCAAGACAAGTCGCAGGTAAAACAAAAAATCAACAAAAAAAAGATTCTGCCAAAAGTGCCAAATCTTTAAAAATTGTAAATAAAATAAAAGGGAATTTAAAAAGAAAGGTTAATAAATTTTTGATTACTGATAACTCATCTTTAATTTGGGGTCAAAATGATAATCATAAATCTGTTAACAGTAAATCTTTTGCAAATGAACTATTAGACGTCGAGATAATGAATATTGAAGAAAAAATAGAAATAAAATTCGATTTGTTTGGTATTTTCCATACTCTTGACCACACATACCATCCACAGAAAATTCTTAATTATGCACTAGAAAAAAGTAAATTTGTTGTAATTTATTGTCACGTTAATAAAGAGGTAGAAAAACAACACCTTTTTTCTATCACTAATGAATTTTTAAATTATCTTAAAAATAAAAAAATTTTTTCAGTTGATCTTACTAAAATTATAAATAAAAAATATAAATCTCCGGAGCTTTATTTTTTATGCACCAAACAAAAAAACTTAAAAAATATAATTGATAAATTTCATGTTTAATAAAAATTTCATTAATAATATAGATAATTTTTTGGGAAAATTAATTTTTAAAAGCTTTAATTCTTTTAGATACTGTATATTTGACTCAATAATTTACCATAAAAGTTTAAAAAAAAATTTGAAGAACAATGAAGTTATTATGAATTTTAATAATAGAGGCTTTTGTAAAATTAAATCAATTGACAATGATGACATTACTGAATTAAAAAAAATTTTCTTAGATGATAATAATGCATCCTATAAGGAAAACAGCTATACATTCAAGCCTTCCCTGAATTCAGAAAAAAGTAAAAATCTAATCAAAAATATTATTCAAAAAAATTTAAGTGAAATATTAAAAAATTTGAAGTCTTACTATAATAAAAACATATACTTGACCAACGTAGAATTAAAAAAAACATTTCATATTAATAAGGAGCATGAAGAAAATGAGTATTTTAACAATTTTTTTCATATAGACTCATATCTTAGAACCCATTTTAAAATATTTGTTAATGTGAGCGATATCGAAGAGAAGAATGGGCCCACAGAGGTTTTTGATCTTTTAAAAACAAAAAAAATAAGACAATTTAATATTTTTGAAAACAAGAGGGGGAATTTACAGATTCCTTCCAAAATTCGTTCGTACTTAAACACCGGAAAAGCAGGAGAGGTTTTATTATGTAACACATCTCTTTGTCTTCATAGAGCAACAAATCCAGAAAAAGGAAATACAAGAGAAAATTTAATATTAACCTTTGTTTCATATCCCGGTCCATCAGATGATTTATTTCATTATGAAAAAATTGACCCAGACTCGATATGGACAAATAAAAACTCTATTACTAAAACATTAGCAAAACCAAGGCGATATTCAGAAGTCATATCTTTACTGAAAAAATTCGTATAGATGAGAATTTATTTTCCAATCGAAGTTAAAAACAGGGAGCTAATTGCACGCGTTTACTTTGCTTTAAGGTGCGCGCTTAAAGGAGCCTCTGTAGTAATAGGTACAAAAAATGTTCTCTTAAGAAAAATGAACTTAATGAGAAAAGGAATAATTTTTTTTAAAAGTATACAACCAAATCAATATCAACATATTAAAAAATTTAGAAATTGTGGTTTTAAAATTGCAAGTCTTGATGAGGAGGGTTTAATGTTTTTTACTAATGAAAATTACGTTAGAAGATTTAGAGAAGAAAATTTTCAATTAACAGATATATATTTTTCTTGGGGAGAAAAAGAGAAAAAAGCTCTTTTATCTAAATTCAAAAAATACGAGAAATGTATTAAAGTTGTTGGAAATTCGAGACTAGACATACTTAAAAGACCTATATCAAAAATATTTTCTGATGAGGCAGAAATTTTGAGAAAAAGATATGGTGACTTTATTCTATTAACCACTAAATTTGCTAGACATAATCCAATTAGACGAGGATGGTCAACATACTATATAGGTCAATTGAGAGCAGGATACGTGGCTTCAGAACATAATAAACAATATGCAATTTTAAGTGAATATCACGAGAAAAGGAATTTGAAAGAATTTATTAATTTCATAAAAATATTTTCTAATAAATTTCCAGAAAAAAAACTTGTTGTACGTATTCATCCTGCTGAAGATAGATCTATTTGGATTAAAAACGTTTCAAAACTAAAAAACGTTTATTTAAGTTACGATAATCTTTCAACAAATTCATATATTTTAGCTAGCAAATTTGTAATACAATCAAATTGTACTACATCCTTAGAATCATTTTTGTTAAATAAGCTTTCAGTAAATTTTTTACCTTATAACAATGATAAGGTTGAATATACTGTCCCAAAATTAGTTTCAAAAAATATTTTTAGCCAACATGAGATGGTAGAATTTATTAAAAATTTTGAAGATTGTGAAAAAAGACAATTATCTGAAATTGATAACAATAATTTAAAAGATCTTGCTTATAATGTATTTACTGATAATTGTATTGACCAAATGTACGAGGAATTAGAAAAAATCTTTCATCCTAAAAAAGATAAGGATAGATTTTCTAATATCTTCTCGTTCCTTTTTTTCAAAATAGAAAATATACTTAAAAACTTTTACTTTACCCTTACGCAAAGAACTGATTTTGATAAGGGATTACGAAAATTACAGAAACAAAAAATACCAAGTCTTTCTTTAAAAGAAATTACATTACTAAAAGATGAAATATGCAAAAAAATTGATGTTAATCCTCAAACAATAAAAGTCCTTGAGAAATATCCTGCATTTTATGAATTCAGCTCAAGTAACTAACTTATGAATTTTAAGATAAAATTTCCACCAAAAAAAAATAAAAAATATATCAAGAATTTTTTTAAAAAAAAAGGTCTACATGAATTTATAAGATTTTCAAAAAAAAGAGAACAAAAAATTAATGAATTAGAAATGCAAGAAAGTTTTAAACCTGAACTTGACGATCTATATAGATTATATCAATTTATCAAACTAAATAATAGAACCACAATTTTAGAATTTGGCTCTGGTTGGTCATCTTTATTATTTGCGCTCGCTTTAAGTGAATTAAAAAAAGAGAAATTTTCAAAAACAAAAAATTTAAGAAGAAATAATTTATTTGAATTATTTGTACTCGAAAATGAAAAAAAATATCTAAAAAAAATCAAAAAAAAATTTATGGAAAAAAAATATTCTACTTTTACATCAAAAGTGCATTTTCATTTTTCAAATGTGAAAATGACAAATTATCAAGGGAATATTGCCACTGAATATGAGAAACTTCCTCTATGCAACCCTGACTTTATTTATATTGATGGTCCTGGTCAATTTAACGTTAAGGGTAATATTAATGGTATATCCACTAGACATTATGACATGATGCCAATGATTTGTGACATCCTTAAAATTGAGTATTTCTTAATTCCAGGAACAATTATTGTTGTAGATGGCAGAACTGCTAATGCAATTTATTTAAAAAATAATTTAAAAAGAAAATGGCAGTATTTTAATGATAGAAAAAATGATCAACATATATTTTGTCTTAGAGATAAATCATTAGGATATGTAAATGATAGGCTTATAAGTTTCTATAAATCAAAATAATAAAATGGTTGATAACAGAAAAATTTCAATAATAGGTGGTGGTGGACATATTGGTTTACCATTATCAGTATTACTATTCAATCAAGGCTATAAAGTAAATTTAGTTGATATTAACAAGCAAAATCTTCAGTTGATTAAAAAGGGCAAGGCACCTTTTTATGAAAAAGATATTGAAAAACATTTAAAAAAAACAATTCAAAATAAACGTTTTGAAACAAGTCATGTGTTAGAGACAATTAAAGATAGTAAATTTATTTTTATTTGTATTGGAACACCTATAAGCAAAAAATTAAGACCAGATCTCAAAAAATTTTTCAATTTAATAATTTCAGTTAAAAAAATAATGAATAATAATAGTCATTTGATTATAAGAAGTTCAATTGCACCTGGAACATTTAGGAAAATTTTTAAAGCTCTTAATAAAAATAATACTTTTACAAATTTGTCTTATTGCCCAGAAAGAGTCCTTCAGGGTCAATCGATGATTGAACTTTCTAGAATTCCTCAGATAATTTCGAGTTATAATCTGAAAACCCTTAAACATGTTAAAAAACTATTTAGCAAGCTATGTAAGACCGTACTAGTTTGCAAACCTGAGGAAGCAGAAATGGCTAAAATCTTGTCCAATGCTTATAGATACATGAATTTTTCAATTGCTAATCAGTTTTTTCAAATTTGTGATCAAAATGATTTAAGTTTTGAAAAAATAAGACGATTAATGAGTTTTAACTACAGCCGAGCCAGTGGATTGGCTGCTTCGGGATTTGTTGGTGGACCTTGTTTAATGAAAGATACTATGCAACTTAATTATCTAGCTAAAAATAAAAAGAACCTTCTAAAACTCTCGTATGAAGTTAATGAAAATCTACCCAAATATATAGTAAGCAAAATTAAAAAAATTAAGAATTATAAATCAAAAAAGGTTTGTATTTTAGGAAAAACTTTTAAAGCAAATAACGATGATTTGAGAGGATCTAAGTCTTTGGATTTAATACGAATTTTAAAAAAAAATAAAATTAAACATGAAGTTTATGAGCCCAATCTTGAAAAAAAATCAAAAAAAAAAATAAATTCTATGATTGATTCAAGTCACATAATAGTTTTAGCTACCCCTCATAAAGAATTCAAAAAAATTAAGATAAGTAAAAACAAAGTTTTAATTGATACCTCTGGATTTTTTCTTAAATAAAATTTTTCTAATTTATGTGTGGCTTTAGCGGTTATTTTTCGATTAATAAAAAAAATAAATTTACAAATATTTCCCAATATCATTCTTTAAAACATAGAGGACCTGATGAATATAATATTTTTAAAAATGATAACTTTTATTGTCGATTTTATAGATTAAATATCATTGGTGGTACCGATGGGAGACAACCAATGTTATCCAAAAACAAAAGATTTTTAATGGTTTTTAATGGAGAGATTTATAATTTTAAAGAATTATCAGAGGAATATTTGTCCTCAAAACAAAATTATAAAAGTGACACTAAAGTTCTACTAGAGCTTTTTTCAAAATATGGATTGGAGATTATTGAAAAGATCAATGGTATGTTCGCAATAGTTTTATATGACTTAAGAAAAAAAAAGATTTACTTAATTAGAGATAGACTTGGAACAAAACCATTATATTATGCATTCAAAAATGGTAACTTATATTTTTCTTCAGAAATTAAAGGGATTCCTTTATCGAAAAACATTAACAATGGCGTCATAAAAAACTACCTCAATCTGGGTTATTATCCTATTAAAAAAACATTTTTTTCAAATATTTACAATTTGAGTGCATCTTCAATTCTAGTTTATTCAAAAAACACGTATAAGATCAGTAAATATTTTGATTTGAAGAAACAAGTTTTATTAAAAAAAAAAATAGATAAAGAAAAGACAAATGATTTTAAAGAAAAATTTTACTACCTTCTTAATAATTCAATAAAGATAAGGCAAAGAGCAAATAGAAAATTAAATTTCCATTTAAGTGGCGGAATAGACTCCATTTCTTTACTTATTTTAACTAAAAAATTATGGAAGAAAAATTATGATTTAACTTCAAATACATATTTTTACAAAGGATTTTCAAATAATGAGAATCATATTTCCAGTAAAATTTGTAAAAAATTGAATATTAAAAATTATCAAGTAGAAATAAATCCAAAAGAAATTCCCAAATTAGCTGAGGATTTACAATTTTATCAAGATGAACCTTATGGTGGTTTAGCAGCAGTTTCAGAATACAAACAAAACTTAGAGCAAAAAAAACTTGGAAATATTGTAAGTTTTGAAGGAATAGGAGGTGATGAAATTATAGGGGGTTATAATTCACATTTGTATCTACTTATATGGGATCTGTATCATAATAAAAAAAATAATATATTATTAAAAAAATTGATTAAGTTTTCAGGAAAAAATCTTAAACACATATTAAACATAGCCAAGAATTTTATTAGTTCTGGATTAAATGGTAATACTGATTTAAGTAAAATAAGAAAACTTTATAAATCAAAAAAAATTATTAAAAACAACAATTATTATAATACTATAAATTATAAAGAAATTTTGGATGGTTCTTTGTTTAGAACTTTGAGATTTAGAGATAGATCTAGTGCAGCATGTGGAAGAGAGCTTAGATTTCCATATTTAGATCATAATCTATTAATACACAGTCTTTCTATGCCGGCCCATCTAAAGTTTGAAAATGGTTTTACAAAATCTCCATTAAGATCCATAGTTTATAAGGTTGATAAGAATTTATCTATTCAAAAAAAAAGAAGTAATAATTCTGCACAAACTACTTGGTTTTTAAATGAGTTAAAAGAATGGGTTCTGGACAATATTAATTCACTATATAACAAAGATGTGATTGAAAAAAAATATTTTAAAAATATGGAAAAACATTTCAGTTTAAAGACAAAAAATAGTTTTTATCTTTGGCAACTAGTAAACTTAAATTTATTCTTGGATAATATTAAAAAAAATTTCTACTGAATTAATGATCAGAAATAAAAAAGTAATTTCAATTATACCAGTCCGTAAAGGTTCAACAGGTATAAAAAATAAAAACTTAATACTCATAAACGGTAAATCGTTACTAGAAAGGACGATAATATTATCAAAAAAAAACTTTTTAATCGATAAGACTATAGTGAGTACAAACTGTAAAAAAATGTGGAAAATTGCTAGAAAATATAATTGTACATCGAAAGATTTAAGACCAAAAAATTTATCAACAAAGTATGCTTCTACTATTGATGTAATAAAACATGAAATTAAAAAAAATAAACTTAACGATTGTTACATATTACTTCTACAAGTAACATCACCTTTAAGAACATCAGAACTTACTTATAAATTTCTCAAAAGTTTTGAAAAAAATAAAAATTATAAATCTGCAGCGAGTGCAACTTTTTTTGATCATCCTCACCCATTTAAGGTGCAAATTATTAAAGATAAAAAACTTAAATCATTAATGAATAAAGAGTCGATGGTTCCAAGACAAAAATTGCGCAGGGTTTTAAAATTAAATGGAATGTTTTATATCGCCTCTAAAAAAGACATAATGAAACAAAAATCATTTTTTACTAAAAGCACTATGCCATTCATAGTCAATGATGAACATAGTTTAAATTTAGATAATGAATTCGATCTTGTTATGCTTAAGTATTTAAAGAAAAAAATTAGGTTTCGATGATCTTAAATAAATATACAAAAAGGATAGTCAAATCAAAAATATTTGACATCAATGTAAAAGAATTACGTGGGAAAGATTTTCATTCAAATTTGATTTCCAGAAAAAATTTTATATACAAAAAATTAAAAAAATATTTAACTACAAAAAAAAATATAAAGTGTCTCCTTTGTGGAAGTAAATTAAGTCATAGAAATATTTTTAATAAATGGAAAAATTATAAACTTTTCAGTTGTCCTAAATGTGGTTGTGTGTGCACAAATATAGACTTTCAAACTTTTAAACCAGAATTTTTTCACGATCTTGAATATAAAAAAAAATATATAAAAAAAAGTATAGGAAAAAATTTTAAATACAGACTAAGTAAATTTGGCAATGAAAGAATAAAATATATTTTCGATAATATAAAATTTAAAACTAAAAAGCCGAATATTCTTGATTTTGCATGTGGTTACGGGGCATTTCTTTATGCTTTAAAAAAAAAGAAAATCCGTTCTAAAGGAATTGATTTTGATGACGATAGTGTTGAATTTTGTAAAAAACTTAATCTTAACGTATCGAAAGAAACAATCAGTAAAGAAAAAGACTCTTCGTTTGATTTAATTACGCTTTTTGACGTTATTGAACATTTACATCAACCAAATGTTTTTCTCAAAAATGCTATTAAAAAACTAAAAAATAAGGGGCATATATTACTTTTCACACCTAACATTAATTCCCTATCAAATATTCTTATGGGACACGAACATAACAACTTTGCAATTTTTGACCATGTTTGTTTTTATAATGAGAAGTCGATCAAATATATTTGTAAGAGGTATGGACTCAAACTTATAAAGTTTGATTATTATGGTCTAGATATTAAGGACTACTTTCAAAAAGTTGAATATGAAAATAAAAATTTTAATCAAGATATTTTGAACGATTTTTCTAATTTGACTCAATCTTTTATAGATTTCTCAAAAGCCTCTAACTCAATGAGAATTATTCTTCAAAAAAAATGAAAAAAATAGCAATAATAGCAAGCAATAATGGGTTAGGACATATAAGGAGATGTGTAGCTTTAGCAAATAATTTATCTAATAAATTTGTTGTCTCTATTTATTGTTCTGCAGAAAAAGTAAAAATTTTTAAAATAAAAAGAAATATTAAAATTTTTGATTTTAACATTAATTTTTATAAAAAAAAAATGTTGATAAAAAAGAACAATATTCACACTTATTTTAATTTTAAAAGAAAATATGATCTTTATTTAAGCGATAACTATCCTGAGGTAGCATTAAAAAATAAAAAAAGTGTAATTTTATCAAATTTCTTTTGGCACGATATTTTGAAAATAAATACAAACTATTATAAAAAAATTGAAAAAAAAATTTCTAATAGGCCAATAATCCCAAACTATCTTTTTTGCTCAAAATATATCAAAAAAAGATTCAAAATTCATCCAGTTGGTTTTTATGGAAAATTTGAAAACAAAAAATTTAACCCAAAAAAAAAGGGTATTTTAATTAGTTTTGGAACCTCAAAATTTAAAATGGATGATGAGATAAAAAATCTTCAGGTCAAACTTCAAAATAGACCAAATAAACAACTTCCTATTTATTTGGAACCAACTCTTTATTCTAAAACACTTAATGTTCACAATGTTTTAGAAGCTAAATATGACAGAGAAATGTATTCCAAAATTGCAGTTGCAATAATAAAACCTGGTCTAGGAACAATCACAGATTGTTTAATGAGAGGAATTACAATTTTAACTTATATAAAGGGTCAAAATAAAGAGTTTATAGAAAATGCAAATATTTTAGAACAAAATTTGATTGGCGTTAATTTTACTTATCTTAATTCGGCCTTAGATTTTGCTACTAAAATTACTTTTGAAAAAAGGTTTTTAAAAAACAAATTTGAACTTGCAAAAAACTTACGCTGGAATGGTGAAAAAGAAGTAATTAAAATAATTGAAAGAATATTTAAAAATAAACTATTAATAACTTAAATGAAGATACTTGTTACAGGATCGGCAGGATTTATTGGTTTTAGTTTTTGTAAATACCTTCTTGAAAATAAAAAAATTAAAATAATTGGTGTCGATAATTTGAACAATTATTATGACCCAAAATTAAAAAAGGAAAGACTTCAAATATTAAAAAAATATAATAGTTTTAAGTTTTATAAAGTTGACATATGCTCTAGAAAAAAAATTAAAAATCTTTTTAAAACTAACAAGTTTGATTTTGTTTTTCATTTTGCTGCTCAAGCTGGTGTTAGATATTCTATTAATCACCCAAAAGAATATATAGATACTAATGTTTTGGGTTTTTTTAATATTATTGAAAATTGCAGTAATTATAATGTAAAACGTCTTTTTTATGCATCATCAAGTTCAATATATGGAGAAAATAAAAATTTTCCACTTGATGAAAAAGAAATTGTAAAACCAAAAAATATCTATGCTTTATCAAAAAAAATAAATGAAGATATAAGTTTGATATTTAACAAATATTATAAACTTAAATCTACTGGATTAAGATTTTTTACTGTTTACGGAGAATGGGGAAGACCAGATATGATGCTCTTGAAATTTATAGAAAGTTTTTATCAAAAAAAAACTTTTTATCTCTATAATTTTGGAAAACATTCAAGAGATTTTACATACATCGGAGATGTCGTAAAAATACTTTATTTACTTTTAAACAAACATAGATCTTTAGGAACTAATGATATATTTAATATCTGCTCTAATAAATCTATCGACTTAGATAAGATAATATTTTTCTTCAAAAAAAATAATATAATTCCAAAAATAAAAAAAATATCGATACAAAAAGCAGATATTATAAAAACACATGGTGATAACAGTAAATTATGCAAAACTATAAATTATAAAAAGTTTTCTGATTGGAAAATATCACTTTTAAAATTAATCAAATGGTATAGAGTTTTCTACAAATTTAAATGATGAATGTTAAAAAAATTATATCTACTTTTAAAAAAAAAATTAGAGAAATAAATAGTAAGAAAAATTATTTACTAAAGAAACAATATATCCCAGATATATTAAATTCAATAAATATTGAGGTCACGAATATATGTAATTTAAAATGCAAATTTTGTGCATATGACAAGAGAGACTTAAGCAAAGTTCCTTTAAAAACAATGGATATGAATTTATTTAAAAATGTAACTAATCAATGCATCAAGCTTGGATATAAAAATTTTGGCCTTACTCCAGTTACCGGCGATATTTTTATGGATAAAGACGTAGAAGAGAAAATTAAATATTTAGAAAATCTAGACGGTCTTAATGGGTATTACTTTTACACCAACTTTATACCTATCAAAGAAGAAAAAATTAGCAATTTATTTAACTATAAAAAACTTACACATTTAGGCTTAAGTATTTATGGACATGATGAGAGTACGTTCATAAAATTTTCAAAAGGTACAACCAATTCATATAGAATTTTACTTAAAAATTTAGAATTTCTATATTCAAAATTAAAGACGCATGACTATGAATTTCAAATAGAGATTGGTCATAGAACTAGCAAGGATTATTTGTTAGATGCTTCAAGCAGTGATTTGTCACTTGTATTGAAAAAGCTTAGATCTCTAAAAAATGTGGTATATGACAAAAATCATAGTTTTAATAACTGGGGCGGAATGATCCAAGAGAATGATGTTGCAGATTTAAATATAAAATTTCAAAAAGGTTTAACAAAAAAAAACGGGTCTTGCTCATTAATATATTCTAGATTATCAATTGGGGCTAATGGTGTTGTAAATGCTTGTGCATGCAGGGACGCAAATTTTAGTTTGCAAATAGGTAATGCATCTAATGAAAATTTATCAAACATTATATCTTATAACAACAAACGTTATTCAGATTTGATTGAGTCTCAGGAAAAAAATAATTTTCCAAGTGTGTGCGAAAGTTGTGATTTTTACAAAAGTATATATGAGAAAACTTTTCCAACATGGGCTTTTAAAAAAAAGAGAGTTGCGTATCAAAGTTTAAATGAGGTTGTAGATCGCTTAAAAAAAAGACAAATTTAAATTTTAGCAAACTCTTTTATTTTTTCTATTCTCATTAACCAACTATATTTTTTTGCAGTATTAATGGCATTTAACTTGAGAATTTCAAAATTATTTTTTTCGTTTATTAACTCCAGTATCAAGTCACTCCATATTTTTGGACTTGTAGAGTCTATCAAAAAACAATTGAACTTATCTTTAAGTATATGATCATAAACTTTTTTTTTTGAGGCAACGATCAGCGACCCAGATGCAAGATAATCGAATAATTTTAAGGGAGAAATATAGTCAGATACATCTAACCCTTTGATTAAAACTCCTATTTCATTTTCATATGGCATCAACAGGACTTTATTTTTTGCTAATATCTTTGTAATTTCATTGTAAGATTTAAAGTCATTTAAATTTATATTACTTATTTTTTTTATCTGATCTTTTAATGACTCGTCTAATGTTTTAATATTTCCGTATAGATTAAATTTAATTTTTGGTAATTGTTCTGCAATTTTAACGATAGTTTCAATTCCTTTTCCTTTTACATAGCTTCCTGTATATGCGCATGAACTATCTTTTTCATGACTTTCTTCAAAATCTCTAAAGTCAACGCAATCATCAAGCACAATAAAATTCGAATTATCTAAACTTAATTTTTTATTTAAATTTTTATGAATTAAAATGAACTTAACATTTTCAAGAAATTTAAATTTTTTAAAAACAAAAAAAAATAATCTAGTGATACCTCTTGGTTCAGTGTGTAATTCTAGAATTATTTTATGCTTAAAAAGAGAAAGAAAGAGGGCAGGCAAAACACTTCTTGAAATTATTAGAGATGGTTTTTGTTTATTTAAAAACTTAAGAATTTTAAGAGAATATAGTAAAAAAAAAAAAATATTTCTATTGTGTTTTTTTTCAAAAAATTTCTTGATCTTAAAAAAACTTTTTAATAAATATTCTTTTTTTGTCTTTGTAAAATCATAATCTTTTTCAACAAATGGTAATAGCAAATTTACATAGAATTGTTTTTCTGAAAAAGCATCACACATTTTCAAAACATGTAAAGTGTATGCAGACATATTCGGCAATGAAAAATCAGCGATATAAAAAATATTTTTTTTGTTCATAATTTTTGTAAAATAGTTTTTATTTGAATAATTTTTATAAATCAATTAATTTCAGATAAACTAAATTTTATGATGTATCCAAATCAGTTTTACAGAATAAAGCAGTTTTTAAAAAATAAGATTTTATTCAAATCAATTAATTTTAAAGATAAAATTAATTTTGGAAGCTTAAGATCAAATCTATTTTTTTCTGAACTTTTAAAGAAGTCTGTTTTTTATTTTGAATTTGGTTCAGGTTCCTCTTCAATTCTTGCAAAAAAATTAGGAAAAAAATTTATTTCAATAGAATGTGACAAAAGTTTTTTTAATTTTATGGTTAAAAAAAAAAAAATCAAAAACATTAATTTTGAATCAATTGGTCTAACTTTAGAATACTCTTACCCACTATATATTTCAAAAAATAAAGTGAAGAATTATATTTCTTCGGTGAATAAGCATTTTAAAACAAACAATGTACCCGATTTGATTTTGGTTGATGGAAGATTTAGAGTTGCTTGCTGTTTAAATTTACTTAATTTTTTAGAAAGAATTAATCAAAAAAAAACTATAATTTTGCTAGACGACTATACTAAAAGATCTCATTATAGAATTTTAAAATCATTCTTTTTAATAAAAGAAGAGGGAAGAATGGCAATTTTAAAACCAAAGAATAAAAAAAACTTTAGAAATCATTTAATTAATTTTTTGTCTGATCCAAGATAATGAAAATTTGTTATATTTCAAATTCAGCTGCTCCATCTATGAATGCAAGTAGTCTACAAACCTCTAAATTATGTGAAAGTTTGTCTAAACTCGGTCATGAAGTAAAACTTATATTGCCAGATACTGGTTATAAAAAAAATTATTTTAAATTTTATCGAATCAAAGAAAAATTTGAAATCAAAAGACTTAAATTTTTTAAAACCTTTCCAGTTGGAATAAATTATTATTTATTCTCTTTTTTTTCAATTTTCACTTCAGAGATTAAAGAAAATGATATTTATATCACAAGAAACTTTTTTACTTCATTAATCTTATCTATCTTAAAAAAAAAACATATCCTTGAGATACATGACGATATAAATATTGAAGGTAAAATTGTAAAATTTCTTGTAAAAAATTTTAAAATTTTAAATCTCAAATACCTCAACAAAATTATTACAACTACACATGCATTAAAAAAAGCATATGTTACAAAGTACAAAGTTTATTCAAACAAAATACAAGTGTTGCACAACGCTTCTTCTTTAAAACCAAGATTTAAAGCTTCGAGTAAAATTAAAAAAAAACTTAATATTGGTTATTTTGGATCTCTGTTTAAGTCCAGAGGGATTAATCTAATTATTAAACTTTCAAATTTGGATAAGAAAAATCAATATTTTATTTATGGAGGCTCAAAAGAACAAATAAACATTCTAAAAAAAAAATATAAAAATAAAAATCTAAATTTTTCACCTTATGTGCCGTATTCTCAAATTGAAAAAAAAATTAATAAAATTGATTTATGTTTATTACCCTATACTTCAAAAATAACTGTGTCTGGAAATGTAGGAGATATTTCACAATATACATCACCCTTAAAAATTTTTGATTACATGATCACTGGCAAACTTATAGTTTGCTCAAACTTAAAAGTTATTAAAGAAATTTTGAAAGACAAAAAAAACTCATTGCTAATTAAGGAATATGAAAAATCAGAAAACTGGTTAAGAATAATTAAAGTCATTTCAAGTAATTATTCAAAATATGACAAAATTAGATTAAATGCACATAAGTACGCAAAAAAATATGATATTGATTGGAGAATAAATAAACTTTTACTTTTTTAGTACAAAATTATAACCACTGCACTGCAAACTATTGATTTTGTCAGTTGAAAATTTGTCTAATAATATATTAATTTTTGTTTTTTCAGCATACTTTTTCCATTTGTTTCCAAAAAAACTATTTAAGGAACTGGATACCCTGCCACGAACAGGAAATAATTCTATATATGAAAAATCTTTAAACAAATATGCCAATGCATCTCTAGAAAATCTAAAATAGTCCTGAAACTTTAAATCATTTGGTGCATGATAAGGATATAAATATGGTGCATATCCAAAAATTGTTCCACCTGGCTTTAACATTAATTTTAAATTTTGAACCGCCTTGAAAGGATTGTATACATGTTCCAAAATAGCTAGACAAATAATTTTGTCAAATTTGTCTTTTAAATTATCATCTACTTCGTCACAAATATCAAAAATTATATCTGGATAATCTCCAAAGTCATTATTGTCTAATGTAATTAATTTTTTTGATTTAATTTTGTCATAAAACTGTCTTGATGATTTTCCAATGTCCAACACATCGTCTTCAACATTGATTGAATTAACTATTTTAATTCTAAAGTCTTCTTGATTTTTAATGTAATAATTATTTATTTTTATTTTATTAATGATTTTGATGTTTTTATTGTTTTTTTCCTCTGGATTTCCAATAATTTTCTTCATAATTCAATTGTACCATAAAAAAACCACCTTAACTATTCATAAATTATTCATTATAAATATATTAGAAAATAAATTACCAGAATGTTTATAATCTATTCTTTAGAATAGCACTTCAATTAAAATGAAAAAAAAAATATTTTTTTGGTCCCCCTGCCTAAATCCAGTTGGTACAATTAAATCAACTCTTAATTCAGCCCTATCATTAAAAAAATATAATAACACAAATGACATTTTTATGATTGACGTTTGTGGGGAGTGGACAAAATATAAAAAATTTTTAGCAGATAATTCAATAAGTTTGATAAATTTGAATTTTCAATATTTTAAATTTTTACCGAAAAAAGGGTTTTTTTTAAGCAGACTCTCTTATACAATAATATTCGTGTTATCTTTCATACCTCTTGTGAATTTATTGAGATATCATAAACCCGATACTATATTTTTACACCTGATTACTTCATTACCTTTAATTATTTTGAAATTCTTTAATTTTAAAACTGATTTTATATTAAGAATTTCTGGGTATCCAAAACTTAATATTTTAAGAAAGATATTATGGAAATCAATTTCGAATAAAATAAAACTTGTTACTTGCCCCACTTCTGATTTAAAAAAAACTCTTGAAAAATATGAAATATTTGAGTGTAAAAAATTATTTTTCTTACCTGATGCTATAATCAGAGTCGATGAATTGAGAAAGAAGAAAGATAATTTTATAGATGAAAAAATTCCAAAAGATAAAAAAATAATTTTAACTGCTGGAAGATTAACAAAACAAAAAAATCATAAATTTTTAATACAGGAATTTATCGAATTTTTAAAAATTAATAACAAATACATACTGGTCATTCTTGGAGACGGAGAAAAAAAAGTCGAATTGTCTCAATTGATAAAAAAAAAAGGAGTAGAAGATAGAGTTTTTCTTTTGGGACACAAAAGCAATATTTACGATTATATGAGAGTTAGCGATGTTTTCGTTTTATCTTCATTGTGGGAAGAGGTAGGATTTGTAATTGTCGAGGCAGCTCTCTGTAACTCTTTTATAATTTCAAGTGATTGCCCAAATGGCCCAAGAGAATTTTTAGATAATGGAAAAAAAGGAATATTATTTGAGAGCAATAAAAAAAAAGCGCTATTAGATAGCTTTAACAAGTTTGTTAATATGGATAAAAATGTAATATTCCAAAATAAAGTTAGTCTTAAAAAAGGTGTAAAAAAATATACAATATTCAGACACAGTCTTGAACTTGAAAAAATCCTAAAAATTTAACTTAAAATTGAGATCTTATTAAATTTTCATATTCTTTAAGATTTTTTTTGTAATCAAATCTTTTTAAAGATTTAAAAGCCCTGGTGGATAATTTTTGACATTTTTTTTTATTAAAAAAATAGTATCTAATTTTACCTGCCAATTCCTTAAAATCTCCTACTTTAAATAATAATCCCCCCCTACCATTTAACAATATTTCCTTTGGTCCGGTGTGACAATTACTGGAAATTACAAATTTTCTAAGAACTAGACTTTCAAGCAAAACGTTTGGTAAACCCTCAAATTTAGAAGTCAAAACAAATAAGTTTGATTGTTTAATTAATGGATAAGGATTATCCACAAAATCTAAAATCTTCACATTTTTTTGTAAGTTTTGATTATTGATATAATTTTGTAATTTTTTTCTCAATTTGCCCCTTCCAACAATGCGCGCTTCAAATTCAAAATCATTTTTAATTAGATTAAGCGATTTCAAGAAAGTCAATTGGTCCTTTTGATCAGTGAACCGACCAATATTTAATATTCTTAATTTTATTTTTGTGTCAAAAATTTTCCTCGACTTTTGTCTTGTTTTTTTTAGAATTTCAATTTTATTAAGAGGGTTATATATAGTTTTTGCTTTTACATTAAATTCTTTTTTTAAATCGTTTTTAAATTGATAGCTATTTACGATGACTACATTTGATAAATTTAAAACGATTTTAAAAATTTGTTTTTTTAAAAAATTTTTTGACCACCCAATTGGAGCAGAGTTTGATCTGGAAATAACTTTCACAGAAAATAATTTACATATTACAATACAATAAAGATTTGCTTGGAAAGAAAAAACTACAATTTTTCTGTCTTTTAGAATTTCCTTAATTAAAAGGATTATAGAAAGTAAATACTTTATTCTTCTGCTAAACTTGTCAAATAAATCAAACGAAAAAGTTATTACATCAATAGATTTATTAAACTTTTTTTTATATTTCTTTGATATAGTAATAATCTTAATTTTTTTAAATTTTTTCGATAGATAATTACAGACAAGAAAAAGATTTTTTTCTACACCACCACCTTCAATTGAAGGCATAAAAACAACAATTTTGCTATTCATTAATCTATTTTGTTAATACCATATTGATAAAAGATGTTATATAAAATATTTATTTATATCTTAAATACAATAGTCAATTAAAAAAGAATAGCATAAGAAAAATTAAAATTTGATGATTAATAAAAAAAAAATAAACCTACCCATAATTTTTTTCTCAATTTTGCCAATTTCAATTATTTTAGGTTCAAGTATTTCCCTTTTAAATGTAGTTTTACTAGGATTATCTTACATATTTATTTATTTCACTGACAGAGACATTAAAATTCATGATTCTAAACCTGTTATTTTATTAATAATTTTATTTTTATATTTAATATTTAATTCATTCATTTCCGTAGATATTACGTCAGGAATTTACAGAAATTTTGGTTTCATAAGATTCATTTTTTTCTTCTTGATGATAAATTATATATTTCATAATGAAAAAAATATTGGGCTCCTTAAAATATGGTCAGCTATTTTTTTTATAGTTCTAATAGATATTTACATAGAAAGATTCACAGGAAGCAATATTTTAGGTTTTGGTAAATTAGAAATTGATGGAATTTTACAGAAGGATGGTCCAAGAGTAGTAAGTTTTTTTAGAACAGAACCTATTTCAGGGGCATTTATTTGTGGTCTTTCCTTCTTGGTCTTGGGATATATCTTCAATTTTTTAGAAACAAAAAAAAAATTTAAGATAATTGGATTTATTTTAATTTTATTTTGTCTAGCTGGAATAATTCTGACAGGCGAAAGATCTAATGGTTTAAAGGCCTTAATTGGTTTTCTAATTTTTATCTCTATAACTGATTTTGTAAAATTAAAAACGAAAATTATATTTTTTTTTACAATCTTTTTAATTTTTTTCCTTACTATTAACTTTTCGGATTATGTGAAACACAGATATATTGATCAGTTATATAGTAAAATGTTATCAAAAGACGACAGGGAAAAGTTCGTGAAAAAAAGTCTTTATCTAAAGTTATACAAATCAGGAATATTTGTATTTAAAAACAATCCATGGTTTGGTGTGGGGAATAAAAATTATAGAGTTGAAACTTGTGATAATAGTAAAAATTCAGTTCATAAGGAGTATTATTGTTTAACTCATCCGCATCAAATTTACATAGAGATGCTATCTGAACATGGTATAATTGGTGCAATAACAATAATATCTATAATCTTTTATTTAGCGTTTAGAATTATTCGGAAAATAATTGATAGTAAAAATTATATTCAAGCTGGTTGTTTTATTTTTTTAATTATTAATTTTATGCCCTTATTACCAAGTGGATCATTTTTTAATAATTTTAATATAACTTTATTTATGATTAATTTTTCATTAATGTATGCTGTAAATAAAAAAACAAATATTTTTTCAAAAAAAAATGTTAAGCATATTTAAATTTTATTTGGGGCCGTTAGCTCAATAGTAGAGTACTGCATTGACATTGCAGGGGTAGTTGGAGCGTAACCAACACGGCCCACCATTCTAATCACACTTGAATAGAATAGAAAAAAGATATAAAGATGTTGCAAAGGGCCTGTAGCTCAGTTGGTTAGAGCAGTACACTCATAATGTATTGGTCCCAGGTTCGAGTCCTGGCGGGCCCACCATAAGAATGTGGTTTAATTTCATTTAAGAAAAATTTTACTTATATTTATCGTAGCATTCTCGAGTAACCCTTAGAAATAATGGATCTTGTGTTACATCTCTAGTTGTTTTCAAATAGTTATCTAGTTCGTTATCTGAAAATATTTCAGAGAAACTATTTACGAAACAAGTGCAATACTGTCTAAAAAATTTTGATTTATCACTTGAATTATAACAACCTCCATAGACTTGATTCCAAGCAGTATTACTTAGTTTTGCGGTTGAAATGTTGGTATAGAGAAAAGATAAAATTATAAATGTTAAAATCTTATTCATCCAAAATTTTATTATAAAAGTATCAATTAAACAAGATCTCAATAAGTGTAAATATCTGAGTAAATTCTTTTTGATTTATGCTTAAGGTTTGTAAGTTGCTAAAATCTTATAATCATAAATTTCCTTATAATCATATAAATAAGATGTAACAAGATTTTTAAATTCATTTTGCTTTTGCCTTCCATCCTACTATCAAAATCTATATTGACATCGATGACGTGGATTTTTTGATTTTTGTTATAAAGAAGATCAAGAAGTATTTTATAGCCTCTTTGAATTAATCCCTTACGAGATTTTAAAAAAACCTTTTTTTTAAACATAAAAAAACCACTCATTGGATCAGAAGTTTTTTTACCAAGTAATAAATTTACTTTTAAAATTAGCAATCTAGAGGCAAAAAGTCTTAAAAAATTTAGATTATGTTTTTTTTTTCTTAATAATTCTCGACTACCAACAACAAAATCAGGTTTTTTTTTGAAAAAAATGTGTAAAATTTTTTTTATATCACTAGGTTTGTGCTGTAAATCACCGTCCATAACAATAATATTTTCGTATTTTGCCTTTTGAAAGCCTAATAAGCAAGATTTCGATAAATCTCTATCTGCTTTTCGAATTATGTGACGAAAATTTTTTTTTTTAAATTTGTTTAAAATCTTTTTAGTATCATCTTTGGAATCGTCATCTACTATAAGAAGCTCAAATTTTTTTTTTTTAAATTGATTGTAGATTTTTGGTATAAGAATTTTTAAATTTTTCGCCTCATTGTATACAGGAATTACAATTGTGAATTTATCCATTACATAAAAATTAATGATTAATTTTCTAAGAATTTGTTTAGATTTTCAAACAAAGCTTCAATATTTCCATCATTATTGACAATTATAGAATTAAACTCTTCTTTCTGTGTTCGAGCTAAACTTAATCCTTCAATAATCAGGTCTCTAACTAAAGGATTTTCTGGATTTTTTGTATATACTCTCCAATCTATCTTAACCTCTGGTCTATCAGAGGTGCCAATTAGTTTTGTAAAAACAATTGTATATTTTTCATTTTTTATTTCCTCTGATAAAACTGCTATCTTTGCATCAGAATATCCCACCAAACGACCCGAGAAACTTTTTAAAAAATAATTTTTGAAAAGTTCATTATATTGCTTTTTTTGATTATCAGTAAGTAGTTTTCTGTGTTTTCCTAAGGTATATAAACCCACCCCCTCAATATCTACTGTTCTTTCCCCAATTTCTTTTAACCTTACAATTTTTTCCTCATCTGAGAGCTTACTAGATAAAATATCAGATGCTTCTGTAGTTAATGAGCTTATAAATTCCGAGGAACTTATGGACCAAGAATTGCTCGTTAAAATGATAAAGAAAATTATTGATACAAAAATATTCCTCAAAAACATCATATTTTATTTTTTTATTGATTTTCTAGTGTGTTCCAGTCACCATCATCCATGGCTTCAGTATTGCTTTTAGAATTTTTAATTTTTTTCTTTCTATCTTGTAGATATAAACTTCTTACAGTTGCATACAAATCAATGGAGTTATTTTCCATACTTTCAAATGCTTCTAAATTTTTAGCTCTGAAATCTACGCCTTCTAAAGCTCTTGACGTCCAATAGTCTGACTCTTTGAATTCTTTCACATACTCTTCATCGTCTCTAACAGTAATATTATGCCACGTATCCCCTCCGTTCATTGAAATCAAACTTCCAACTGAATCTCTTACTGTAGATGGACCTAATACCGGCAAAACAAAATAACAACCTTCTTTAACTCCCATTACTCCTAGTGTTTGTCCAAAATCTTCTTTTTCTCTCTTCTCAAATCCAAGTGAATTAGCTGGATCAAAAATACCCAAGATACCAATAGTAGTATTTATAATTAGCCTTGCACTATTATTTGCAGCCGAACCTAAATCACCCTGTAGGATGTTGTTAGGAATTGTAATTAAGTTTGATAGGTTATTTAAAGCTTTTCCAGTTCCAGTTCTAATTGGAGATGGTATTTTTCTATAACCCTTTGATACGGGTTTAAAAATTACTTTATCCAATCCTCTATTTAACGCAAAGGTAGCTCTATTGAGTTTTTCAAAACAATCTTTAACTTCATCTTCGTTTCCGTAAGACTTATTTACAACCATTAATTGAATTAACAATATTGTAAAAAAAGTTGTTAATATTCTATTCATTCAAAATCTGTATAATATATCTTAATGCAAAGTAAATCAGAAATTTGTTTAAAAAACCCTTAAAAATAGGTGAAAATGAAAAATATTAAACCCATTTACTCAATAAACTTTGATAAGACTGCAAGACCTCGAAAGGAAATTATTTATCTTATCTATCATTATACTGGAATGATCTCTGAAAAAAAAGCGATAGATAGATTAATCAGCAAAAAGTCAAAAGTAAGCTGTCATTATTTCATTAAAAAAAATGGTACAGTCATTAATATGGTGCCTGATAAATTTATAGCATGGCACGCAGGCGTTTCATGTTGGAAGGAACATAAAAACTTAAATAGTAAATCAATCGGTATTGAAATTCATAATTCTGGTCATTTTAATAGATTTGAAAAATTTTCAATAAGGCAGGTGAAAAGTTTATTATTTTTGACAAAAATTTTAAAAAAAAAGTATAATATTAAATCTAATAATATTTTAGGTCATTCTGATATTGCGCCTAATAGAAAAAAAGATCCCGGGGAAAAGTTTCCTTGGGAGTATTTAGCTAAAAATAAAATAGGTTTATGGTACAACTTTCCTAAGAAAGCTATTAAATTTAAGGAAATTAATGTTACAAAAAAAGATGAGAAGATTTTTTATTTTTATTTAAAAAAAATAGGCTACTGTCTTAAAAAAAAACAGCCTAAATATTCGAAGGCTGTTATTAAAGCTTTTCAAAGAAGATATAGATCAAAAACAATTAATGGAAAAGTCGACAAAGAGTGCTTCGAAATAGCAAAAAACCTTGTAAAACGTGGATTAAATTAAGATTGTAAAATCACTAAATTGCTGTAAAAAAAAAGTGCTAGATAAGTGACTTATCGCTTTAATGTATTTAAAGAGGAAAGTCCGGGCTCTACAAAGACACAGTGCCAGTTAACGACTGGCGGGGGAAACCCTAGGGATAGTGCCACAGAAAATAAACCGCCTCATCAAGGCAAGGGTGAAAAGGTGTGGTAAGAGCACACCGGTTGTCTGGTAACAGATAACGCATGGAAAACCCCACTGAGAGCAAAACTGAGTAGAGATGACATTGTGAAAACTAAAAGCAGTCTTTGGCTAGTCATCTGGGTTAGTTGCTTGAGCCTTAAGGCGACTTAAGGCCTAGATAAATGATAAGTTTAAATGACAGAACCCGGCTTATAGCTTATCTAGCAAATTACTAAAAATTATGTTTCTCAAATGTTCCCATTAGATATTGGGCTAAAATTATAAGTATTGACGGTTGCATTAAAAACCCATATATTCCCATAAATACCCAAATGGGTTAATTATGGATTATGTTTCTATCGACGTACGAAAACAATATAGACAAAAAAGGAAGGGTATCTGTGCCTGCACAATTTAGATCAAATTTGTCCAGTTTGGGATTTAATAGTATAATTTGTTTTCCTTCATTTAATCAACAATGTTTAGAAGCTTGGCCTCAAGATCGAATTGAAAAAATATCAGATGCAATTGATAACTTAAATCCATTTGAAGAAAAAAAGGATTATTTTGCTACTTCAATTTTATCTGAAAGTGTGAATTTAATTTTTGATACAGAGGGAAGGATATCTTTAACAAAAAAACTTCTTCAACATTCGAAAATTAAAACAAAAATTTTATTTGTTGGTTTAGGCAAGACCTTCCAAATTTGGGAACCAACATTATTTGAAAAATTTAAGACAAAAGCTATTAAAAAATCAAACTTAAACAGGGCAAGTCTTAAATGGGAAAAAAAGATAAATTAATAAAGAGGGGGAATAATGACAATTAATTTTAAAACACCAGAGATAAAAGAGCTCAAACCTAGAATACTGGTTTTAGGTGTAGGTGGCGCTGGAGGAAATGCGATTAACAAAATGATTGAGAGTGGACTTCAAGGGGTTGAATTTGTTGCAGTAAATACAGATGCACAAGATTTAATCCATAGTAAAGCAAAAGCAAAAATACAAATTGGTTTAAATTTAACAAAGGGCCTTGGAGCTGGGGCAAAAATTGATATTGGTCAAGCTGCTGCAGACGAGTCATTAAATGAAATAGTAAATTGTTTGCAAGGAGCAAACATGGTTTTTATAACTGCAGGAATGGGTGGTGGAACAGGAACTGGTTCTGCTCATGTAATTGCTCGAGCTGCAAAGGAACTAAATATCTTAACAGTAGGTGTTGTAACTTTGCCCTTCCTATATGAGGGGTCATCTAAAATGAGAAGGGCTCAGCAAGGTCTTGAGGAATTAAGAAAACATGTGGATACTATTATAGTAGTTCCTAATCAAAATTTATTTAAAATTGCAAATGAGCACACAGGTTTTGAAGAAGCATTTGAACTCTCAAATGATGTTCTTTTACAAGGTGTTCAAAGTGTTACAGATTTAATGGTACGTCCTGGTCTAGTAAATCTAGATTATGCTGATGTTGAAACTATCATGAGTTCAATGGGTAAAGCGATGATGGGCACAGGAGAAGCAGAGGGTGAGGGCAGAGCTTTAAAAGCCGCAGAGCAAGCTATGACCAATCCTCTTATCGATGATTATTCTTTGAAAAGTGCGAAAGGTTTACTTATCAATATAACGGCAAAAAAACCTACACTTTTTGAAGTTGATGAGGTTGTTAAAAAAATAACTTCTGAGGTTGATGCAGAAGTTGAATTTATTAAGGGCTGTATAATTGATCCATCATTAGAGGAAAAATTTAGAGTATCTATTGTTGCAACTTCATTAGATGGTCAACAACCTGAGTCAAAATCAGTTATCAATATGGTGCATAGAATTCAAAACCGAAATCCTGGTTATTCAGATTTCTCAAACATGAAAACTAATCACTCTTTTGAAATCAATAAAGGATTATCCACAAGTGGCGCAAATGCCTTAAAAATAGAAACAAATGATATTAAAGTTTCAGAAAAAGATTTGATTTCTTCTATGATAGATGAAAAAATGGCAGTTGAAAATCCTGTATTAAGTGAAGATGAAAGTGTGGAGAACTCTTTAGAAGAAAAACTTATACTTAACGATAATGATGTAAATACATCGGGCGATGAATCTAATGGACTTGAAAATTTTAATTTAGATGCACAGGATCCTCAACTATTTGATGATAATCACAGTATAATCTCTGATCACGAGACAAATATAAATGAAGATAGTGATACAGATGAGGAAGATGAACTGGAAATACCAGCATTTTTAAGAAGACAAAAAAATTAATGGTCTTCGAAAAAATAAATGAGTGCCACTATTTCACCGGAAAAAATTTTTCATTATCCGGTACTTCTAAATGAAGTAATAAATATTATAACCCCTCAAAATGGTGGCACTTTTATAGATTGTACTTTTGGTCAAGGTGGTTACTCAAAAAAAATATTGGAATATCCAAACACTAAAGTCATAGCTATTGATAGAGATAAAAATTCGATTCAAATTGCATCAGACTTAAAACAAAAGTTTAAAGGGAGATTTTCTTTTCATAACATTAAGTTTAGCCAAATAAAAGATTTGAAAATTGATGACGAGGTAAAAGGTATAATTTTTGATTTTGGGTATTCTCTCAATCAAGTTAAAAACCATTCAACAGGTCTATCATTTGAAAGTACTGGTGAGCTTAATATGAAAATGGGCTTAAACGATTTTTCTGCGAAAGACGTTATAAACAAGTTAGATCAAAGAGAACTAGAGCAAATTTTTAAATATTTTGGTGAGGAAAAAAATTCAAAGCTAATCTCTAAAAAAATTGTTTTTGAACGAAAAAGGAGAAATTTAAATACTCAGGATTTGGTTAATATAGTTAAAACTGCAAAAAAAAAATATTATACAAAAACTAACCCAGCAACCAAAGTGTTCCAAGCTTTGAGAATTTTTGTAAACAAAGAAATAAGTGAACTTACAAAAAGTTTGAAAGAATCTGCAAGTATTGTAAGTCAAAATGGAATTATAATAACTGTATCGTTTCATTCTTTAGAGGACAAGATTTGTAAATTTTTTTTTAATAATCTTTCAAAACAAGATAAAGGTTCTAGGTACTTACCGGAAAAAAAATCATTAAAAAAGCCATTTATTTTTGTTACGAAAAAACCTATCAAGCCAACTCCTCAAGAATTAAAATTAAATCCGCCATCAAGATCTGCAAAATTAAGAGCAATAAAGAAAATTGGTACATATGAAAATGATAGTAATGTATTTTCAAAATATGAAGATTTATTAAACATTGAAAAATTTTCTGAAAAATTATGAAAAAATATATAATCTTTTTTTGTATTGTTTCTCTGATTATCACTACATCAATTGTTAAATCTTCCACGAGACAACTAGAAAAAAACGTATTTATACTCGAAGAGGAAGTGGGAATTTTAGAAGAAAAATTAAATTTTTTGATTCTTGAAAATGATTATTTAAGTAATCCAGAAAGATTAAATGGATTTAAAGAAAAATTGTTTAAAGATAAATTTTTTCCAATAGATCCAAACAATATTAGAAAGATAGATACTAATGAATGATAATAAAAAAAGATTATACATAATCGAAAATGAAAATAGTTTTAAATTTTCTGAAAAAAAAAGGGTAGTTTCCTTTAATAGAGTTGCATTTTTATTTTTTTTCATTCTTTTCATGTTTTTACTTTATTCAACTAAGATTGTATATTTAGGGTCTAGCAGTCCAAAGCAAAAATTTCAAACTACTAACAAAATTAATAACCATCGTGCTGATATTATTGATACCGATGGAAGGTTTATCGCTAAATCAGTAACTACTTATAATGTTGGAATTAAACCAAATTTAATTAATGATAAAAAAAAATTTTTGTTGAAATTAAAATATTCATTTCCTGAATTAGACTTTAAAAAAGTAGAAAGTAATATTGATAAGAAAAAGTTTTTTTATTTAAAAAAAAAACTTACACCTCAAAAATCAGAAGAAATAAAATTATTAGGTGAAAAGTCTATAATTCTTGAACCAAAAATTACAAGAATTTATCCTGATAACAATTTATTTTCACATACAGTGGGTCAGATAGACGATGAAAATTTTGGAGTGTCAGGTATTGAGAAGAGCTTTGATAATTACCTCAAAACAAACACAGAACCTCTTACTATGACTTTAGATAAAGAAATTCAATTTTTAATCAGACAAGAACTACTTAATTCTGAAGAAATTTTCAAAAATGTTGGAAGTGCAAGTATCTTAATGAATATTAATAGTGGGGAGATACTATCATTAGTATCTTTACCTGACTTTGACATAAATAAACGTAAAAATATTTTTGATAAAAAGTACATAAACAGGGTAACTAAAGGAGTTTATGAATTTGGATCTGTTTTTAAGACATTTACAATTGCAGCAGGATTTGATGAAAAATTAATTGAACCTGAGGACATGTTCAATAATCTTGAAAAAAAAATTAAATGTGGTGGCAGAACAATTTCAGAGTATGATGAAAGTTTATCACAAAATTTGTCTGTTGAGGAAATTTTGATTAAATCTGGAAATATAGGATCGGTCAAAATAGGTCAAAAGATAGGTGTTGATAAGATTAAAAATTTTTTAAATCGTATTGGCATACTCGGCGATATTAAATTTGATATTACAGAAATTGGAACGCCGATCCCTTTTAATTGGGGAAAGTGTAAACTTTTTACTGTTTCTTTTGGTCATGGTATTACAACGACACTTCTGCAGCTTGCTAAAGGTTATGCAATAGTATCAAACGGTGGCTACGATATAACACCGACTTTAGTTAAAGGTAAGAATATAAATTATGAAAAAAAAAGAAGAGTACTAAGTAATGATGTAAGTTTGAAAATAAATCAAATTTTGAGAAGAGTCGTTACAGATGGAACTGCAAGCTTAGCTGATGTGAAAGGATATGATGTTGGAGGAAAAACTGGTACTGCACGAATGGTGGAAAACGGAGAGTATACTAAAAAAAAAATAAATACCTTTGTATCAATTTTTCCAACAAATGAGCCAAAATATGTTTTAATTGTCATGTTGGAAGACACTAAACTATCCAAAGACTATGTTTATAAGTATCGAAACAAACCAGGTTCATTTGTTGGTACACCCTTTAATACTGCCGGATGGACTTCAGTAGAAGTGGCTGCAAAAATAATAGAAAAAATAGGACCTATTTTAGCCACAAAATACTAAGAATTTAAAAAAAGATGTTATTGGGTAAATTAATTAAAAATATAAAGCCAGCCTATAAATCTATTAAATTTAATAATATTAGATTTAACAGCAAAGATTGTAAAACAAATGATATTTTTTTTTCTATTCAGGGAAATAAAATAAATGGAAATAGTTATATTGAAGAAGCTATAAGAAATGGCTCAAAAATTATTGTTTCAAACTTAAATTTTGAGGGATTTAATAAAGAGAAAATTTTATTTATAAAAAGTAAAAATCCAAGAAAAACATTAGCAGAGGCCGCAAGTAATCTCTATACAAAAAAACCTAAAAATATTATCGCTATAACTGGTACAAACGGCAAAACTTCAATAGCGAATTTTTTCTATCAAATATTGTCTCTCAGCAAAAAAAAAGCTGCCGCTGTTGGAACTTTGGGGGTTTTATCAAAAAAAATTAAGTTAAAGACAAATAATACAACAATAGACCCCCTTAAGATGCATTACATTCTTCAGAAATTAAAAAATTTTAAAATCGATAACGTAATTATAGAGGCATCAAGTCATGGTTTAAGACAAAATAGATTGGATGGAATAGATTTTAAAACCGCATTGTTTACAAACTTGTCAAGAGATCATCTTGATTATCATAAAACATTTAAAAATTATTTGAATTCTAAACTTATTCTTTTTAATAAATTATTACTTTATAAAGGAAATATAATTTTTGAAAATGGAATATCTCAAGAAAAAGAACTTAAAAAAATTTCAAAAAAAAAAAGGTTGAAAATCTTTAAAATAGGTAGTGAAAATTCCTTCATTAACTTAAAAAAAATACAAAAAATCAACGATAAAAAAAGAATTAATTTTAGTCTTTTTAAGAAGGATTATACATTTAATTCCTATCTAATTGGAAGTATTCAGATAAAAAATTTACTTTTTGCGGTTTTGGCTGCATATTTATCAGGCATAAAGATTGATACCATTCTTAAGAATGTAAGTAAGATTAAACCTGTCAAAGGAAGATTAGAACAGATTGGTAAATTAAGGAATAAATCAAGAGTAATACTTGATTATGCACATACTCCAGATGCTTTAAAAACAGTCATATCAAACATAAAAGAAGATTACCCATTAAGTAAAATTTCATTAGTATTTGGATGTGGAGGGGACAGAGATAAAACCAAGAGACCTTTAATGGGCGGTATTGCAAATAAGTATTGTGATAAAATATATTTAACAGACGATAATCCAAGATTTGAAAACCCTAAAGCAATAAGAGATCAGATAAAGAGGAAAATTAAGAAAAAAAAATATGTCGAAATTTCTTCGCGGGCCGATGCTATTTCAAAAGCTGTTAACGAATTAAATTCAGGTGATGTTTTAATTGTTGCTGGGAAGGGACATGAAAATTATCAAGAATATAAAAATAAATCTTTTTTCTCAGACAAATTTGAGATTATTAAGGCTATTAGAAAAAAAAATAATTTGTTATCGAATTCACTAAAAACAAATATTTTAACAGAAACTTTCAACAAAAAAGTTTTAAATAAAAAAATTCATATAAATTCGGTGTCTTTAAACTCTAAAGAAGTTAAAAAAAATTCAGTTTTTTTTGGAGTGAAAGGTCAAAAATTTGATGGAAACAAGTTTGGAATTGAGGCGATAAAAAATAATGCAATTATTGCAATTACAAATAAAAAATCTGAAAATTCTAGAAATATATTTAGTAAAAATCCTCTTGGGAAACTAAATAAATTTAGCTCAGTTTATAGAAAGTCTTTAGACAGTAATTACATTGCAATAACAGGATCTGCTGGAAAGACATCGGTAAAAGACTTAACTGGATTTTGTCTCAATAAATTAGACAAAACATATTACTCAAAAAATTCATTTAATAATAAATATGGTGTGCCTTTAAGTATAATAAATTCACCTCAATCAACAAAGTTTTCAGTTTTAGAGGTAGGAATGGATAAAAAAGGAGAAATAGACAGTTTAACAAAGTTAATAAGACCCAATCTTGGTTTAATTACAAATATCTCATACGCTCATATTAAGAATTTTAAGAAATTAGATGAGATTGCAAAAGCTAAGGGTGAAATAATAAACAATATTTTTCCCTCAGGCACAATGATTCTAAATAGAGACGATAAATACTGTAATTATTTTATTTCAAAGACAAAAATGAGAAATTTAAATATTATTACTTTTAGCAAAAAAAATAAATCAGCCGACATTACCTACCTTGATAAAAGAAAAAAAAATAAAAATGAATTTCTATGTAAATTTTTGATAAATAATAAAATTAAATTTTTTATAATTCCCAATTATTTAATAGATTTCAAAGAAAATATTTTATCTACACTAAGCATTATAACTAATTATTTTAATATAGATGCATTGCCTGAAAATTTATTTTTAAATTTCAAAATTTCGCAAAGTAGAGGTTCTGTAATTAAATATAAAAAAGGAAAAAAAAATTTAACTATTATTGATGAAAGTTATAATTCAAATCCACTTTCGTTTAAATTTGCATTAGAAAGATTTGATAAAAGTTATAAATATAGTAAAAAAAAATTTATCTTAATTGGAAATATGCTTGAATTAGGAAAATTTTCAAAAAAACTTCATATTAAAATTGCGAAATATATTAATAAATCTAAGATAAATAAAACTTTTGTTTATGGCAACTATACAAAACATACATTTAACAAATTAAAACCACAAATGAGAGGCAAAATATTGAACAATAAATTAGAGATTTTGAATTTGATAAAAAAACAATTACCTAATAACAGTTTTTTAATGATAAAAGGATCTAACTCAACTGGATTAAATAAGATTATTAAAAATTTAAAATAATGCTCTATAATATACTCACAAGCTATTCGGATACATATACATTCCTAAATTTTTTTAATTTTTTAACTGTGAGAACAGGACTAGCCGTGATTACTGCAATGATCATAGTTTTTCTAATTGGAGACAAGTTTATAAAATTTTTTTCTTTAAAACAAATTACAAATCCCATTCGCTCTGACGGGCCTGAAGATCATTTAATCAAAAAAATTGGAACACCTACTATGGGTGGAGTTTTAATATTAATAGGTTTATTTACTGGTGTTTTTTTGTGGGCAGATTTATTAAATCCATATAATTGGTTATTGATATTCATCACTTTATCCTTTGGAATTTTAGGAGCATTCGATGATTACAAAAAGATTAGAAATAATAACTCAAGTGGAATTTCTTCAAAATTAAAAATATTGATTCAAATTTTTCTTTGTCTAATTTCATTAATTATTTTTTATAAATTTATAGACTCTGACATTAAAACTAATTTGTATTTTCCATTTTTTAAAAATTTAGTAATTAACTTAGGATGGTTTTTTATACCTTTTTATTTGTTTGTAATTGTTGGATCCTCTAATGCAGTAAATCTAACAGATGGTTTGGATGGATTAGCCACCGTTCCCGTTATACTTGTTGCGGGCTGTTTTGGTTTTATAAGTTATGTGTCAGGAAATGTTATTTTTGCAGACTATTTATTAATTCCTTACATAGAGGGTGTTGGAGAAGTTGCGGTTTTTTGTGGAGCAATCATTGGAGCCTCAATTGGTTTTTTATGGTTTAATGCACCACCTGCTAAAATATTTATGGGGGATACAGGTTCATTGGCTTTAGGAGGGTCTTTAGGTGCGGTTGGAATAACAACAAAACATGAGATAGTGTTAGCTATTACCGGTGGACTATTTGTATTAGAGGCAATTTCAGTGATTGTACAAGTTGTTTCATTCAAACTAACAGGTAAAAGAATTTTTATGATGGCACCAATTCATCATCACTTTGAAAAAAAAGGTTGGGCTGAGTCTACAATAGTCATAAGATTTTGGATTATATCTCTTATTTTGGCGATGATTGGTCTAGCCACTTTAAAACTTAGATGAAATCTACAAAGATATTCTTTCAGAATAAAAAAATTTTAATTTATGGATATGGTAAAACTGGCAAATCGGCCTTTAACTTTTTGAAAAAAAAAAATGATTTAAAAGTGTTTGATGATAATTTACCTTTGACAAGTCTTCCTTATAACAAAAAGTTTACCATAGGAAGTGATAGGGTAAGCAACTTTGATTATGTTTTATTAAGTCCTGGGATAAATTATAGAAATTGTTTATTATCAAATGAAATTATAAAAAATAAAGAAAAAATCATATCCGATTTGGATGTATTTTATAAAAGTTTTCCAGAAAATTTTTTTATCACAATTACAGGAACAAATGGAAAATCAACAACTTGCAAACTTTTATATCAAGTTCTTAAATCTCAAGGAATTCATACAAAATTGGTGGGCAATATTGGAAAATCGATTTTATCAAAATATCATTTTTCTAAAAAAACATTATTTGTAGTTGAGACTTCTTCTTATCAAATCGAATATAGCAAATATTATAAAACAAATTTAGCAGCGATTTTAAATGTTTCGATAGATCATCTAGAAAGACATGGTAATTTCAAAAATTACGTCAGAAGTAAAATCAAGCTTATTTTAATGCAAAATAAAAGTTCTAGTGCTTTTATTGAAAAAAAAAATAAAATTATTGATAAAATCTTAAACAAAAAAAAAATAAATTCAAAAGTTTTAAAAGTTGATGAGAAAATTTATTTAAAATTTCAAAGATTAATTAAAAATAATTATCTTAATAATAGTGTTAATCAAAAAAATCTTATCTTTATTTTTAATATTTGCAATTTTTTAAAAATTAATTTGATAAAGATTATACCTACATTAAATAAATTTAAGGCTTTAAGATTTAGAAATGAAATTGTGCTTAATAATAAAAATATCAAAATAATAAATGACTCAAAATCAACCTCGTTTTCTTCCACACAAGAATTAATAGACATTAAAAGGAAAACTTTCTGGATTTTAGGAGGATTACCAAAAAAAGGAGATAAATTTACGTTAAGTAAAAAAGATTGCTTTAATTTAAGAGCCTATATATTTGGAAAAAATGCTGATTTTTTTGCAAAAAGACTTAAAGATAAAGTCTATTATCAAAAGTTTAATAATATGACTTCTGCAATAAAGAAAATTAAAATTGACTTAAAAAAAGTACATAAGTCAAAAGAAAAAATTATTCTTTTTAGTCCTGCTTCAGCTTCTTTCGATAATTTCAAAAATTTTGAGGATAGAGGAAGATATTTTAATTCTCAATTAAGAAAAATCCGTATTAATGGGAAAAATTAAGAAATGAATTTTTCATTGTACAATTGGTGGAAAAATATTGATAAATTTCTATTTTTTTTAATTATCCTGTTAATTTCTTTAGGTATTTTTTTCTCTCTTGTTTCAACTTCTTTAATTGCCTCTACGAAACTTGAAACAACAAGTTATTATTTTTTTTTTAAGCAATTTATTTATACTTTATTAGGAATTTTCACAATTTTCTTTTTTTCCTTACTCGAAGAAAAAACCTTTTATAAACTTTCATTAATTTCTTTTATGATAATATTTTGTACCTTAATTTTAGTACCAATTATTGGTGTGGAGATTAAAGGCTCCAGAAGATGGATAGATATATTCTTTTTTCCAAGGTTTCAACCAATCGAAATCCTTAAACCATTTTTGATAATTATATTATCGATGATATTAACATCTGAAAAATATTCTAATAAGTATGTAAGATATCTTTTTAGTTTGATTGCAATCATCCCAATTATTCTTTTGCTTTTTTTTCAGCCAGATATTGGTCAAACATTACTGGTAGTATCTGTATGGTTAAGTCTCATATTTGTTTCAGGTATTAATCTTATTTTTTTGACACTTTTTATTTTAATTGGTTTATTTATTCTGTTTCTGATGATTAATTTTATCCCAAAATTGAGTTATATAAAATTTAGGATTGAATCGTTTTTTGATGTAACCTCGAAAGGAAATTATCAGTCTGAGAGAGCATCAGAAGCAATTATGAATGGGGGTTTTTTCGGAAAAGGTATTGGAGAAGGCACCTTGAATGTTAGAGTCCCGGAGGCTCACACAGATTACGTTATTGCCGTAATAGCTGAGGAATTTGGAATAGTTTCAATTATGGGAATTATTTTTATATTCCTATGTATTGTCTTTAGAGTTTTTAAAAAAGTATCATCTATAGAAGATGAACGTTTCAAATTAATACTTGTAGGCTCTGTAATGTTAATTCTTTTTCAAGTTTTAGTTCATATTGGAGTAAATATAAGATTTTTACCTACAACTGGAATGACTTTGCCATTTCTTAGTTATGGAGGTTCCTCTATAATTGGTTCCTCAATATTGATAGGAATAATTTTTAATTTAACAAAGAGAAAAATAAATAAATGAGTTCTATGATAATAAGCACTGGCGGAACAGGAGGGCACGTTATACCAGCAAAGGTATTTTATGATTATTTTAAGGAAAAATTTAATGTTAAGATCATTTCAGATAAAAGGGGTCTAAATTTTATTGAAAAAGAAAATTACAATGTAAATGAAATTCATATCCCACAATTTAAAAAAAATTTAGGTTTTCTTGTATTTCCCCTTTTTTTTATTGCTTCATTTTTAAAATCTTTATTTTTCCTAAAGAAGGAAAATCCAAAATTTTTACTATCCACAGGTGGGTACATGAGTATTCCACATTGCCTTGCAGCAAAAATTTTAAATATTAAAATATTCTTATTTGAACCAAATTTAGTAATTGGAAGATCTAACCTTTTATTATTAAGATTCTGCAAAAAAATATTTGCGTATGAAACTAGTATAAAAAACTTACCCCCAAAATTTAAACATAAACTTAAAGTAATTAAACCCATAATAAGAAAAGAATTCTTGAAACAAAAAAAAACTTTACCATCTAATAAAGAATTTAAAGTTTTAATAATCGGAGGAAGTCAAACAGCGAAAAAACTAGATACTATTTTTCTTAAAGATATTTTAAAAATCTCAAAGATTATAAACCTAACCATATACCACCAAACTAGCAAATCTAACCAAGAGTATCTAAAAAATTTTTATCAACAAAATAGCATTACAAATAAAGTTTTTACTTTTGACAATAAATTAAGTGAAACGATGTCATTATGTGATTTTGCGATCACACGTGCAGGAGCATCTACTTTATCAGAGCTAGTCTCTTTAAAGATCCCATTTTTGGCAATTCCATTTCCATTTTCAAAAGATGATCATCAATATTTTAATGCAAAGTTTTACGTGGATAAAAGTTTTGGTTGGCTTACTAATGAACATGAAATTTTCGAAGATTATTTATATAAATTTTATATTGAAAATATTCATAACAAACAAACGTTAGTTAATAAGGTAGAAAAGATGAGCAATTTTATTTTTGAAGAATCGTGGTTTGAAAATTTTAATATGATAGAACAAGCTTTTTATGAAAATTAGTCTAGGAAAAAAAGAGATAATTCATTTCATTGGTATAGGTGGGATTGGCATGAGTGGACTGGCATTAATAATGAAACAACTTGGTTTTAAAATTCAAGGAAGTGATATTTCAACAAATAAAAATATAGAAAGATTAAAAAAAAGTAAGATTAAAATTTTTACAAATCATAAAATTTCTAATCTAAACAAAGCTAATATTGTGGTGACATCCTCAGCAATTAAAAATAATAATATTGAGTTAAACTCAGCTAAAAAAAAAGATTTACCTATTTACAAAAGAGGGGACATGCTCGCACACATGACCTCCTTAAAAAAAAATATTGTTGTTGCAGGTTCACATGGAAAAACTACCACAACATCGTTGATTGCAAGTGTTTTTTCAAAAGCAAAATTAGATCCAACAATAATTAATGGGGGTGTGATAAATTCAATTAACAATTCAGCTAAACTAGGTAAGAGCGAATGGTGTATACTCGAATCTGATGAGTCTGATGGTAGTTTCATTAAAGTTCCATTTACTTATTCTATAATTACTAACATCGATAGAGAGCATATGGATTTTTATAAATCTGAAGATAATTTAAAAAAGTATTTTGAAAAATTTATTTCAAACGTACCATCTTTTGGTAAAACATTTTTGTGTATTGATGATGTCAATAATAGAGATTTACTTAAAAAAAATCTTGTTAAAAACTATTTTACTTACGGTGTTAACAAAAGTTCTAATTTTAGAATTACAAATATTAAGTACAAATTAAATAGATCAATTTTCGATCTAATTATAAAAATACCTAATAAAAAAAAGATTAATATTAATAATATAGAAATTCCTTTGATTGGATTTCATAATATAAGTAATGCGGCCGCAGCATTCGCATTAACTTCTCATATTGGAATATCAACAGGTCTAATAAAAAAAAGTCTCAAAGATTTTCAAGGGGTCGAAAGAAGGTTTAATAAAGTTTTTGAGTTCAGTGGTGTAACTTTTTTTGATGATTATGCTCATCATCCAACTGAAATTAAAGAAGTTTTAAATGGCGTGAAAAAAAGCTTTTCGAATAAAAAAGTTGTATCTATTTTTCAACCCCACAGAATTTCAAGACTAAATGATTTAAGTAAAGAGTTTAGTGAATCTTTTAAAAATTCGGATCAAGTTTTGCTATGTCCTGTTTTTAAAGCGGGGGAAAAAATTAAATTAAAATTCAATTATGAAAAATTTGCTAAGGATATATCGAAAAATTCAAAAGTATTAGTAGTCATGGTTTATCATAAAAAAGATCTTGTTAATTTTTTCAAAAATAATTTAAAAGGGGATGAAATTGTAATTGGAATGGGCGCTGGATCTATATCTAGTTGGTTAAAGGAACTTAAAAATTATCTCAAATAATGAATATACAAGAGTTTAAAGTATTTAAAGATCAAAACAATTCTAATCTCAAATTTGATTTTTCTCTTAAAAATTTAAATTGGATGAATATTGGTGGATCGGCAAAGGTTTTTTTTAAACCAGAAAACTTAAAAGAGCTAATAAGCTTTCTTAAAATAACACCTAAATATAAAAAACATATTTTAGGGGCAGGATCTAATCTTTTAATTAGTGAAAATTTGGGGGAAAAAATTTTTATTAAGTTGGGCAAAAATTTTAGTAATATATCATTAATTAGTAATAATAAATTAATTGCTGGCTGTTCATCTTTAGATAAAAATGTTTCTGAGTTTGCTTGTGAAAACGGTTTATCTGGTTTAGAATTTTTGTCCTGTATACCAGGCTCTGTAGGAGGTGGTATTAAAATGAATTCTGGATGTTTTGGGTCTGAATTCAAAGACTTTTTAGTTTCAATTCAGGTAGTAGATTTCGAAGGAAAGGTAAGTTCGATTAGAACAAGGGATATTATTTTTGGTTATAGAGAGTGCAATTTGCCTGATAATTTGATCTTTTTAAGTGCAACATTTGAATGTAAAAAGAGTAGCAAGGAATTAGTAAGAAAAGAAATTGAAAGATTAAAAAAATTAAAAGAATCATCTCAACCTCTAAGAGTCAAAACTGGAGGGAGTACTTTTAAAAATCCATTAAAAAACAGTGAAAAGAAAGTTTGGGAACTTATTCGTGAAAGTGTACCTGAAGATATTAGTTTTGGAGATGCTAAAATTTCATCTAAACACAGCAATTTCTTTGTTAATTCAAAAAATGCCACTTTTTCTGAAATGAACAAGTTGATTAATTATGTAAGAGATGAGGTTAAAAAAAAAACAGGCATATCTTTAGATCTTGAGATAGAAATAATAGAATAGATGAAAAAAAGAATTCTTATTCTTGGAGGTGGTATCTCAGGAGAAAGATCTATTAGCCTCAAAACTGCAAAAGCAGTGAGTAATTGTATTAAAAAAAAATATAATTGTAGAATAGTTGAACCTGATGAGAATTTAACTAAAAATATTGATAGATTTTCTCCTCATGTTGTTTTTAACGCTTTACATGGAAGATTTGGTGAAGATGGTTTCATCCAAACTTATTTAGAGAGCAAAGGAGTAAGGTACACTCATTCAGGCGTTTTATCTTCTATGATGGCAATGGACAAAGAAATTTCAAAAAAAATATTTATAAAAAATAAAATCTTAACACCAAAATTTCAAAAAATAAGAACAAATTTAAATAAAAAAGAAGTTATTAAATCATTGAAAAAAAAAATCAAGTTTCCTGTAGTTATCAAACCTATAAACGAAGGATCAAGTTTAGGTGTTTATATTTGTAATGAAAAAAATATTATTCAAAATTTAAATAAGCTTAAATTTTATGATGAAATTTTAGTAGAGGAATTTATACCAGGTCGAGAAATTCAAGTTGCAATTCTTGGTAAAAAAAAACTAGGAGCCATAGAGTTAAAACCAAAAAGAAAGTTCTATGATTATAAAGCTAAGTATAGTTCTAAAGCAAAAACAAAACATATTATTCCAGTAAAAATTAAAAAAAAAGAATATCAGAATGTAATGAACATAGCGCTCAAAGCTCACAAAGTATTAAATTGCAGGGGCATTACCAGATCTGATTTTAAATTTTATAACGGAAAGTTTTATCTTCTGGAAACTAATACTCAGCCAGGAATGACAAATCTTTCATTAGTTCCAGAAATAGCATTATATCATGGAATGAACTTCTTTTCATTAATAAATTGGATTATTAAAGATGCTTCAAAAAATAGGTAGGAAAAAATATATTTTTTTTTATTTAATTATTTTCCTAATTTTATCCTCGATACATAACTCAAATTTTAAATATAACAATTTTTTCTCTATAAAAAAAATAGGTGTGGTTGGGTTGAACAGATCTAACAATCTTCTTTTAGAGAAAAAATTTAAAGATTTTGTTGGATATAATATTTTTACTCTGGAAAGGGAGTCATTTCAATTTATTAACTCTATTAATTTTATAAAAGATTATAACGTAAAAAAGATTTACCCAGATCAGCTTAAAGTTTATTTAGAACCAGCTAAAGCAATCAGTGTAGTGAAACATTTTGATAAACTAGTAGTATTAGGTAATAATGGAAAAATAATTGATTTAGAAAATTTACCAACAAATGTACCACAAGTCACTGGAACGAATGATATTAAAAAAGTTTTTCAAACTTTGAAAATGATCGATAAATCGAATTTTGATATTGGAAACATAAAAAGAATAGAATTTTTTCTAAGTGAGAGGATAGATATTGAATTTAAAAATAAAAAAAAAATTAGGTTTCCAATAAATTATACAATCGATAACTTAAATTTTGCTCTGAGACTTTTTAATGATGATGAATACAATAAATCAAAAATTTTAGATTTAAGAATTCCTAATAAGGTAATAACTTATGACCAATAAGGATTCCCAATCTTTTTATTTTGCAATAGTCGGGCATGACCTTCACATAAATTATTTTAGCTCCGAAGACAACAATTTAGATCATCAAAAAAAATATTTAATGCCAGATAACTTATATAACAATTTAAATTTGACTATTTTAACAAAATTCATTTTAGAAAAAGTAAAAGATTTTGAAAAAGATGTAGGAAGTTTAATTGAAAAAGTAAACATAATTACAGATGCTAAGTATGATCAATTCTCTTTAAGTTTAAAAAATAAATACAATTCCAATCAAATAAAAAAAGCTGATGTTGTTAGATTAATAAGTGATGCTAAACAACTTATTATAAGAAATAATAGAAACCACCTTATATTGCATATATTAATCGATAAATATGTTATTGATGGCAAAGAATATTTTGAGTTTCAGGAAAATCTTGGCTTTAAAGAATTTATTATAGACGTAAGTTTCATTACTGTTCAAAATTCGATTGTAAAAACATTAAATAAAATCTTAAAAGATTGTAATATTGAGGTAAAAAAAATAATCAGTCATCAATATTCAAGTAGGTTTGCAGGAAAAAGTGATTTAAGTCCTTGTATTGCTGGAAAAAAAGTAGTCGATGGTGTTAACCCTTCAGAGGTAATGATGCACAATCCTTATACTAAAAAGCAAGGTTTATTTGAAAAAATGTTCAATTTTTTTAGTTAAATCTTGTATTGTTTTGTAACATAACTTGTTTTTTCTTTAATTTAACTGATGAATATAAGCTTATCTGATGTCAATTTTAAAACAAAAAACATTAAAAAAAAAAATCACTTTTGTTGGTGTTGGTCTTCACTCAGGTAGGAAGGTTAACGTTAAGTTAGTTCCTCAGAGACCAAATACTGGAATATATTTTAAAAGGACTGATTTATCTTCGAACAATATTATTTATCCAAGCGTTTTTAATGTTTCAAGCGCATCATATTGCACAAAGATTTCAAATGAGTATGGAATATCTGTTTCAACTATCGAACATTTGATGGCAGCATTATATGGTAAAGGAGTAGACAATTTGTTAATAGAAATTGACTCAGAAGAGGTCCCAATACTCGACGGATCTTCAAAAAATTTTGTTGAAGCAATCGAATTAGCAGGTCTAGAAATAAGTGATCAACCAATTAAAATTATAACTATTGATAAAGAAGTAGTTTACGAGGAGGGTGAAAAATCAATTTCCTTTAAGCCTAGTAAAATAAGTCTAGAAATCGATTTTGAAATAAACTTTAAAAATGAACTTATCAAGACTCAAAAAAATAATATCAATATCTATATGGATGATTTATCTGATATGTATAATTCAAGAACATTTTGTTTATACGAGGATATAGAAAAACTAAAAAACTTAAATTTAGCTAAGGGTGGTTCCTTAGATAATGCAATTGTTGTTAAACAAAACAAAATATTAAATAAAGAAAAACTTAGAAATAAAAAAGAATTTGTTAATCACAAAATATTAGATTGTCTTGGAGACCTCTACTTGTCAGGTTTCAAAATGGTTGGCAAAATCACATCTTGTCAAGGCGGACATAATATTACCAATCAAGGCTTAAGAAAATTGCTTAGTAAAAATGAAAATTTCTCAATAATTGAGCTAAAAGAAAAAAATATTCCGCATTCCTTTTTGAACAAGAATATTCTAAAATCTATCGCATAAGACTAATTTTATAATTTATCTTAAAGTTACTTACTTATGAATTTTTTAAAGATTTTATTATTATTTTTTTTAACTTCTTTTTTTCTTATGAATTGCGCAAAAAAAGAAAAAACGTCTTTAGTAGTTGAAGAAGATTTAGAGTTACAAATGATTCGAGCATTTAGAGAGGGCTACGAAGAATTTAAAGATGGAGATGCCCTTTTTGCAGCAAAAAAATTTAACGAAGCAGAATTATTGTTTCCTCAATCATCATGGGCACCTAAAGCAGCGTTGATGGCAGCATACGTATATTATGCTCAAGATTATTATTTTGATGCAGAAGCCGAACTTAAAAGATTTATTAGAACTTATCCCAAACATCCAGATTTAAATTATGCTCATTTTCTACTTGCAATGTGTTATTATGAAAAAATTGTAGATGAGAAAAAGGATGTAGGCCCACTATTAAAAGCTCAGGAAAGATTTAATTTTATAATTACAAATTATCCAAATTCAGATTATGCTTTGGATGCAGAATATAAACTTGACCTTATTCAAGATTACTTGGCATCAAAAGAAATGTATATCGCCTCACACTACATGAAAAAAAAAAAATGGATTGCATCAATTAACAGATATAAAACAGTAGTTGAGCAATATGAAAAAACAATCTATGTTGAAGAGGCCTTGCATCGATTGGTTGAATTATATTTTACAATTGGTTTAGAAAATGAGTCACAGAAATATGCTTCATTACTTGGTTATAATTATCAATCAAGCAAATGGTATGAAAAATCATACAAAGTTTTCAACAAAAAATATAAATCAAAATTAGAAATAAAAAAAGAGAAAAAAAGTATGTTAAAAAAGTTTAAAAAAATTTTTGATTAAAATGTTAAAAGATTCAGCGAAAAAAGAATATAAAGAAAAAATAAAACAATACAAAAAATTCAGCAAAAAATATTTCGAAGATAGTGCACCGATAGTATCAGATCATCATTTTGACTTATTAAAAAAAGAAATTTTGGAGCTCGAAAAAAAATTTGATTTTAGAGATAAAGATTCTCCTTCTAAAAAATTGGGTTTTACACCCTCTAAAAATTTTGAAAAATATCCTCATAGAGTAAAAATGCTCTCCTTAGCTAACGCTTTTGATGAAGAGGATTTGATAAATTTTGAAAAAAAAATTATTAATTTTTTAAATCTTCCAAAAAATTTTGAATTTGAATACAGCGCTGAGCCTAAAATTGATGGCATATCGGCTTCTCTTACATATAAGTCAGGCAAACTAATTAGGGGGCTGTCAAGAGGAAATGGAGAAGAAGGAGAAGATATAACCTCAAATTTAAAAACAATATCTGATATTCCACATAATATAGGGCAAAAAGATTTCCCAGATGAAATTGATGTAAGAGGGGAAGTTTTCATTCAAAATAAAGATTTTGATAAAATTAAAGATAATTTTGCAAATCCAAGAAATGCCGCCTCAGGTTCTTTAAGACAAAAAGATCCAAAAAAGACATCTAAAATACCTTTAAAATTTATCGCCTATACATTTGGATTTTCATCCGATCAAACAATTGATAAACAGACTACTTTTTTAGTTAAATTAAAAAAATGGGGTTTTAAAACTTCAGAATTAAATAAAAAGATTACAGGCATTAAAAATTTATTGTCTAATCACCAAAACATAGAAAAAAAAAGATTTGAATTAAATTACGATATAGATGGTATAGTTAATAAAATTAACGACTTTAAACTTCAAAAAAGATTAGGATTTGTAACAAATGCTCCAAGGTGGGCAATAGCTCATAAATTTTCTGCAAGTAATTCAATTACTCAAATTTTAAATATCGATATACAAGTTGGTCGAACCGGGGCACTAACACCGGTAGCTAAGGTGAAGCCTGTAAATATAGGTGGAGTGGTAGTTTCAAATGCTACTCTTCACAACGAAGAAGAAATTTTTAGAAAAGATATTAGGATTGGTGATACAGTCAAAATTGAGAGAGCAGGTGATGTGATCCCCCATGTAATCTCAGTCGATATATCAAAAAGAAAAAAAGATGCTAAAAAATTCACCTTTCCTTTGAATTGCCCATCTTGTGGTTCGAAAACTATAAAAGAATATAACTCTCAAACTAAAAAACATGATGCTGTAAGACGATGTACAAGCGAAGGTTTTAAATGTGAAAAAATCTCTATAGAAAAATTAAAACATTTTGTATCAAAGGATGCACTTAACATCGATGGTTTTGGAAAAAAGATAATCCAAAATTTCTGGGAAATTAACCTTATTAAACTACCTCAGGATATATTTACTCTAGATTTTAAGAGAATATCAAAGTTAGATGGTTGGGGGCCTTTATCAGTTGAGAATTTGAAGAAATCTATTCAAAAATCAAAAAAAATTTCACTGGATAAATTCATATTTTCACTTGGTATAAGACATATTGGTCAAGAAAATGCAAAACTTTTAAGTGAATTTTTGAAGACAAAAGAGAATTTTCTTCGATTAAAAAATCAAAAATACATTCAAGAGCTGATTAATATTGATGGAATAGGTGATACCCAAATAAATTCATTAAGGACGTTTTTTAATGAGAAGGTAAATTTAGATGTTATTTTAAATTTGTCAAAATTTTTAGATATTCAAAGCTTTAAAGAAAAAAAAAACTCAGGAAAACTTAAAGATCAAGTATTTATGTTTACCGGGAAACTAAACAATATTTCAAGAGCTGAAGCTAAATCACTAATCGAAAATAACGGAGGTAAAATTGTAAGTAATGTAACTAAAAAATTAGATTATTTGGTTGTTGGAGATAAACCTACAAATAAAAAAGTAGATTTGGCTAAAAAAAACAAAATAAATGTAATTGATCAAAAGGCGTTGAATAGAATGCTAAATTGATTTTAAAAGCCATTTTTTTTCACTTGAAGACAAAAACTTATTAATTTTAGAATATACTTCAAAGTGATAATTGATTAGATATTTTTTTTCTTGAGAAGACAATAACTTAAAATCAATTAAGCTAATATCAATTGGTGCTAATGTCAGATTTTTAAAAACTAAATTATTTTTTTCTTTTTTAATGTAGACCAAATTTTCAATTCTAATACCATATTTTCCATTTGAGTAAAATCCTGGTTCATTACTTAATATCATTCCCTCTCTTAGTTTAACTTTATTATTTTTTGAAATTGATTGTGGACCCTCGTGAACATTTAAAAAATAACCTACTCCATGTCCGGTGCCATGACTAAAATCCTTTTTAACTTTTTTAAGATAGTTTCTTGCTAACTTATCAATTTTTGATCCATTTTTATATTTTGAAATTTTTGCAGTAGCAACAGCAATATGCCCCTTTAAAACTCTTGTAAAAGTATCTTTAATATTTTTTGGCTGTTCTTTGAAAGAAATAGTTCTTGTGACATCGGTAGTTCCATATTTGTATTGCCCACCTGAGTCACAGAGATATATATCATTGCGTTTTATTACTCTACATGATTTTTTAGATGCTCTATAATGAATAATCGACCCATTCTTTCCGGCCGCGGATATTGTGCCAAAACTTGGAAAAAGATAATTTTTATTTTGTTTTCTAAAAGATTCTAATTTTTTTTCAGCATCAATTTCAGATATTTTTTTATTCTGATTTTTTTTTATCCAGTATAAAAATTTTGTAACTGCTACGCCGTCATTAATATGACATTCAATTGTTTTATTTATTTCCACTTTATTTTTTACTGATTTCATTAAATATAATGGATCACCAATCTTGGAAACTTTAAATTTTGAATTAATTAAATTTTCAAGTAATACAGAGCAGGTATTCCTGTCGATTACAATTTTTTTAACCTTTGATTTGTTTAAAAAATTTTTAATTTGATTTTCGTTGTAAAAAGATGTTTTTGAAAAATCTTTTTTTTTTAAAATATTAGTTGAGCTCTTAATGTCTGAAAAAAAACTTATTTGACCTTTTGTATTAAGTATTACTCTACAATTAGGTATTGGGCTGAAAGGATTGTCTCTTCCCCTCATATTTAAAAGCCAAGCGACATTTTCAGGAGCTGATATATAAATATGATCTGACCCATCTTTTTTCAAAATTTGTATTAATCTTTTAATCTTGCTGTTTATTGTTTCCCCAACTATTTTTGAGTCTAATAAGTAGAACTTTCTAGACTCGTGATTATTTAAAATATTTGGTGTTAGAATTGTTTTAGTTATTGGGGTTAGTTTAATTCTATTTCTAAAATAATATATCAAGCTTCTTGAAGTAAAAACCATCGGATCAAAACCTAAATTCAGGTTCGTGCTTAAAATTTGGTGAGGAAGTTTTTTTGGTATCTCTAATATTTTAAAATTTTTACCCGCCTGAATTCTAGCTTGCTCAACATATCTTCCATCAACAAAAAGAAAGTTTTTTTTCTTTAATATTATTGCTAATCCAAAGGATCCATTAAAACCTGTAATGGTTTCGAGTTTTTCTTTTCGAGCAAATTCTGAAAAATACTCATCATTTTTGGGTACTATGTAACCATCTATCCCATAATCATAAAATTTTTTTTTTAATTGTATTAATTTTTTAGAGATCATTTTAATCTCTTTTGATATCTGATCCATCCCGGGCTTCTGAAATTCTCATTATCATTATCTATATCTTGATTAAATTCAAAATCTTGATTGTCTACTTCTAAATTGTTATTTTTTTCAATGAATTTTTCTGGAAGCTCATCTAAAAATCTTGATGACAGACTATCTATCCAATCACCTTGATAAAATCTATTTAAAGAAAAGGATATAAAGCTTAAATCTTTTGCTCTCGTTATACCTACATAAGCAAGACGTCTTTCCTCTTCTAAACCTTTTTGACCTTCTTCATCTATAGATTTTTGGTGAGGAAACATACCTTCCTCCCAACAAGGCAGAAACACGGCGTCAAATTCCAAACCTTTTGATGCATGCATGGTCATTAAATTTATCTTCTCACCTTCCCATTGTTGATCAATAGAGGTTGCTAAAGAAACATGCTCAAGAAAACTTTCTAAATTATCAAATTCTTTCATTGCACTTAAAAGTTCTTTAATATTTTCAAGTCTGTTTTCATTTTCTAAATCTTTTTTATCTTTTAAGGAGGCGGAATAACCAGATTCATCTAATATGACTTGTAAGAGTTTGACATGATTTATCTTCTTAGTTGCGTGATCATTTCTCCATTTCTTGACCATATTTAAAAATGATAAAAGTCCTAATTTAGTCTTAGGTTTAATTAAATTTTGATCAATTAAATTTTGTGAGGCGGTTTCGAGTGATAGGTTATTTTTTTTTGCATATTCATTTATTTGTTTTAATGAACTTTCCCCTATAGATCTTTTAGGGACGTTTACTATTCTTTCAAAAGCAAGATCATCTTTCTCATGTTGAATGATACGTAAATAGGAAATACAATTTTTAATTTCAGCCCTTTCGTAGAATTTGGTCCCACCTAGGATCCTGTATGGAAGGCCTATCTTTAAAAATCTTTCCTCAAATTCCCTTGTTTGGAATATTGCCCTTACAAGAATAGCAATGTTATTATATGAATATTTTTTTTTAAGCTGTTCAATTATATCCGATACACCAACAGCTTCATCCTTACCATTTCTAAAACAGTTTAATTTAATTTTCTCACCTTCTGTTTTATTGGAATTTAATTTTTTTCCTAATCTATTTTCATTATGTGAAATTAAATGAGACGCTACATTTAGAATGTTTTGGGTTGATCGATAATTATCTTCAAGTCGTATTATTTTTGTATTCTTGTACACCTTATCAAATTCCAAAAAATTTTTTATTTCCGCACCTCTCCAACTGTAAATCGATTGATCATCATCTCCAACACAGCAAATATTATTATGCAACAATGTTAGATGTTTTAGCCATTTACTTTGTATATAATTTGTGTCTTGGTATTCATCTACTAAAATATATTTAAATTTTTTTGAATAAATTTTATTTATATCTGGATTTTCCTCAAAAATTTTAACACAATGGAGAATTAAATCTCCAAAATCGCATGCATTAAGACCAGTAAGCTTTTCTTGATATACTTTGTAAACCTCTAACATATTTTTTTCTAAAATCTGTCCTCTAGGAATTTTAACATTTTTTGGATACCACCCAGAATTTTTCCATTTATTAATCAAAGCTAATATAAAATTTGGAGAAATTTTTTTGATATCAATATTATTACTTTTACAAATATTCTTAATTAATCTTTGCTGATCGTCTTGATCTATTATTGTGAAATTTTGAGTTAGATTGACTGCTTTGGCATGTTTTCTTAATATTTTTGCACAAATGGAATGAAAAGTTCCAAGCCATGGTAATCCAACCGCCTTCTTTTTAAGTATAAAACCAATTCTATTTTGCATTTCTCTTGCTGCTTTATTTGTGAAAGTAACAGCTAGTATTTCGTTCGGAAAAGCGAGATTTTTTTCAACAATATTGGCAATTCTTGACGTAATGACCTTTGTTTTTCCTGAACCAGCTCCAGCAACAATTAAGAGCGGTCCCGATGTATGCAAAACTGCCTCTTTTTGAAAATTATTTAATTTTTCTAGATATTCGGAGTTTATCATTTATTTAAAATCTTTATAAGTCATTTTATACGATAATGAAAAAATTTAAAATTCAATCATTCTTTCAAAAAAATTTTTTTAAGAAAAATATACTAAATAAAATATTTAGTAAATTTATCACATTATTCAATGCAACTAAAAGCACATGGAGGATTAGTCTCAATCAATTTAAGAAAAAAAACATTGAAAATTATATTATTGACAAATTTCAACTAAATTATGCTCTATTTGCACTAAGTATAGTTTTCTTTCTATATCTTGTTTATCTCTCAATTCCAGGAATCATAATGAATGAAACTATTCAAAATGAGCTAGAAGAAAAATTAAAAAAAGAATACAACTTAGACTTTGCACTTAGTCCTGATATTAATTATTCGATTCTGCCAAAACCCCATTATGTCGTAAACGATGTTGTAATATTTACCGATAAGATGGGTTATCAGAAAGAGTTTAGTCAGATAAAAAAATTAAAAATTTTTATTAATCAAAATAATTTTTTCAAAATGAATAATGTTATTAAAAAAATTGAAATAAAAAATGCTAATTTTTTTATTGAAAAATCTGATTTTAACTTCATTGATAATTTTTTAAATAATAGATTTTCAAAGAATTCAATTAAGGTTTCAAAAAGCAAAATTTTTTATAAAAGCGATGAAGGTCAGATTGTTTCATTTTTTACTCTTGAAAATATTTTGATTTTTTACGATGAATTAAAGAAAGAAAATTCCTTAACTTCCAAAGGAAAAATTTTTAATATACCATTCACTTTTGATTGGAAACATGATGAAATCTCAAAAGAAAAAATTACTAAAGCTAAGTTTAATCTTCTAAAACTTAGTTTTTTAAATAAATCAAAAGAAGGTGAAAAAACTAAAAATTTAAAAATAAATTTTAAAAGATCTAAATTAAACACCGATTATTTTCTTAAAGAAGACTCTGTCATCTTAGAGTCTAAAAATTCATTTCTTGGCACAAACAAGTTTAACTACAGTGGGAAAATAAATTTAGATCCATTTGATTTTAAAATTAAGTCAGAAATTCAAAGAATTGACTTAAAAAAAATTTTACCAAATGAGAATTTATTAAATGAAATTTTTTCTCAAGAATTCTTATTAAATGAAAATTTTAACGGAAGATTTACTATTCAAAGTAATAATTTAAATAATGGAAACTTTTTCAATGAAATCTTGATAAACTCAAATTACGTAGGAGAAAAAATTGAATTAAGCAATTCAAAATTAATTAACAAAAAAATTGGAAGTTTAAATTTAGATTACGGAAATATCTATCTTGAAGAAAGTGACATACTTTTTAAAGGAAAATTTAATTTTGAGATTTTTGATAAAAAGAGATTTTATAGAAAGTTTTCAGTTTCAAAAAAAAACCAAAAGGATATAGATAAATTTTATTTTGGATTAATTTATAATTTTTCAAATCGTAATGCTAAAATATTTTTTATGTCATTGGATGAAGATAAACAAGATACAAATGATAATCTTGATAATTTAATCTATAGTTTTAATAATAATTCTATTACAATAAATAATTGGATTAGTTTAAGAAGCTTTGTTAATAAAATTTTATCCAGTTATTCCGGATAAGTCATCTTTTTTGGATCGACAATTTTATCAAACTCTTTCTCAGAAATAAGACCGGTTTTTGTAGCTTCAAACTTAAGTGTAGTTTTATTTTTAAGTGCTGATTTTGCAATTTTAGCTGCATTGTCGTACCCTATCTTAGGAGCTAAGGCTGTTACCAGCATTAAAGAATTTTTTAAGTCATCATTTATTTTTTTTAAATCAGCCCTAATACCTTTAATGCAAAATTGTGAAAAATTTTTTGAACTATCTGATAAAAGATCTATAGATTGAAGTATATTATGTGCGATGAGAGGTTTAAAAACATTTAACTCAAATTGTCCTTGAGAACCTGCTAGTGTTATACCTGTGTGATTACCAATAACTTTTACACATACCATAGTTACAGCTTCACATTGAGTTGGGTTTACTTTTCCTGGCATTATTGAAGAGCCTGGTTCATTTGCAGGTAATATTAATTCCCCATAACCTGCTCTAGGACCTGAACCTAAAAAACGGATATCATTTGCAATTTTCATTAGGCAAACTGCAGTAGTGTTTAAAGTGCCTGAAAAATTTACCACTGCATCATGCGCTGCAAGAGCAGCAAATTTATTTTTCGCAGGATAAAATTTTATTTTTGTTATTTTGCTTATCTCTTTACAAATTTTTGTGTCAAAATTCTTTTTTGAATTAATTCCTGTACCGACTGCGGTTCCACCTTGAGCAAGATAGTAGATTTCTTTCAATGAAGTTTCAATTCTTAAAATACAATCGTTTAATTGTGAATAATAGCCAGAAAATTCTTGTCCTAAAGTCAGAGGCGTTGCATCTTGAAGATGCGTCCTACCTACCTTAACAATATTTTTAAATTTTTTAATTTTTGCTTTTAATTCCTTGCTAAGACTTTTCAAAGAAGGGAGTAATTTTTTTTTTGTCTCCATAGCGATCGCAATATGCATTGCTGTGGGAAAAACATCATTAGTTGATTGTGATTTGTTGACATGATCATTAGGATGAACTGGTTTTTTAGAGCCCATTTTCCCACCTAATATTTGAATTGCTCTATTTGCTACTACCTCATTAACATTCATGTTTGTTTGTGTCCCAGATCCTGTTTGCCAAACTTTCAACGGGAAATTTCCGTCAAGTTTACCTGAAATTATTTCTTTCGAAGCTCTTTCAATTGCATTACAAATTTTAGAATCAATTTGTTTATTTTTTTTATGTACGTAAGCAGCGGCAAGTTTTACAGTAGCAATAGCATTTATAAGTGTTTTACTTACTAATATTTTTCCTATATCAAAGAATTTTTTAGATCTCTCCGTTGAGGCGCCCCAATATTTATCATCAGAAACGTTAATGGTTCCCATACTGTCGTTTTCTTTTCTAAATTTCATTTGGATAATGTATTAGATATTATACATTAAAAGCTATTAGAATCATATAGGAGCATTATGACAAATTTTGAAAAAGTAGGTTTATTTATGAAAACATTTGGCCAAGAAGTAAAAACAAATGCTAGTTTTTCTACAGACAAGATTAATAAATTAAGAATTGATCTTATTGAGGAGGAGCTTGGAGAACTTAAAGATGCAATAAACAATAAAGATCTAAAAGAAACAATAGATGCTTTAACTGATATTCTTTATGTTACATATGGTGCGGGACACGCATTCGGGGTTAATTTAGACAAATGTTTCGAGGAAGTTCAAAATTCTAATATGAGTAAGTTAGGTGAAGATGGCAAACCCATATATAATGAGAATGGTAAAGTAATGAAAGGTCCTAATTATTTTAAACCTAATTTAAATAAGTTTTTAAAATAAATTAAATCTTTTTAAACAACACATCTTGGTAATGTAGCGTTGGAAAAATAAATTTTTTACAAATTTTGAAATTTCGTTTTGAAAGTAATTTAATAATGTCTTTGAAATTGTTATTTTTATAATGATTTCCGAATTGATTTTCAAGTAGAATAAATGGAATTTCATTTAGTTTTATCTGAGATCCCTCGATAACATTCATTTCAAAACCCTCTACATCAATCTTTAGAAGTGCTTTTTGCAAACTAATATTCTCAAAAATCTTATCTACTGTGTTAGTTTGAATTTCATATTCGCTTTCAAAATTCGGTCTTGAAAATGTTAAAAAATTTTTAATTTTAAGGTATAATGATTTTTCATTAATTTCTGCTAAAGATGATGTCATACTGAGTTTATTTATCTTCAATTTTTTATTTGTAATTTCTTTATCCATCGCAAAATTGAATAATGTAATCTTTTCATTTTTTGAAAATTTGTCGTTTAGCTCATTAAAGATATTCTTTTGAGGCTCAAACGCATAAAAAGAATTTACTTTCTCAATTTTAAGCATATTTTCAAGAAATTCACCCTTATGAGCACCAATATCAATTATCTTTTCAATATCCAATTCATTTAAGTATCGGAAAATTCTCTTGTGATGAAAATTACTTATAGGATTAAATATTTTTTCAATTAGAGCCATAAAAAAAAAGGGGCGTTCTGTTGCCAGGTGCCCCAAAACCCCGTTACTTAATTAATAAATTAATTAAGCAGCAAGAGCAAATTTATCATTTGCAATTATAAATAGCCCGTTACGGTGGAACAATTCCGAACGAAAAAATAGCCTTTAGACATCCGTCGATCCTAGTTCACCCCCATAAGTTGTAAATGGTGGAGGTGGTGGGTACTGCCCCCACGTCCGTAATGTTTATTACGAAATTCGTTTATCGTCATAGTTGGAAAACCAACTCTATTAATATAAAAGTTATATATAAAGATTCAATAAAATTCATGAAACTTACTAAGGAACAATCTCAAGAAATTCGTGATCTTCAATCACAAAAAAATGAAACGAAAAGAGTAACAGCTCCTAATTTAGAAAAAATTTTATATGAAGCAATACCAATATTGGATCATGGATTTATAAGAGTAATAGATTACATGGGTAACGATACATCAATAGTCCAAGCAGCTCGTGTATCTTATGGCAAAGGGACAAAACAAGTTTCTACAGACAGTGGTTTAATTAAATATTTAATGAGGCATTGGCACAGCACACCTTTTGAAATGTGTGAAATAAAATATCATGTGAAATTACCAATCTTTATTGCCAGACAATGGATTAGGCACAGAACCGCAAATGTTAACGAATATTCAGCCAGATATTCAATTTTAGATAAAGAATTTTACTTACCAAGAAAAGAACATCTAGCAGCCCAATCAAAAAATAATAGACAAGGAAGGGGAGAGGTGCTGGAGGGGGAACAAGCCAATAAAGTTTTATCCTTATTAAAAGATGATGCAGAAAGAACTTACGATAATTATGAAACAATGCTTAATGAAAGATATGATGGATCAGTTGTCGATGAGAATGAACCTGGTCTTGCAAGAGAGTTAGCAAGAATGAATTTAACACTAAATACTTATACCCAGTGGTATTGGAAAACTGATCTACTAAATCTAATGAATTTCTTGAGATTGAGAGCAGATAGCCATGCACAATATGAAATAAGAGCTTATGCTGATGCAATGCTTGATACTTTAAAAAGTTGGGTACCAATTACTTATGATGCTTTTTTAGATTATAGAGTTGGAGGAACTGAAGTTTCATCAAAAGGAAAACTTTTAATACAAAAACTGATCAAAGGAGAAAAGATCGATATGGAAAGCTCCGGGCTTTCTAAAAGAGAGTGGAATGAATTAATGGAGGCTTTTAATTTAAAAGATAAATTGATTTAATTTTGGAAGCTAATTCTAAATAAATCTTTGCTACTTCATTGTCTGGATTACTCTCAACAATAGGTATTCCTTTATCACCTTGTTTACCTACTTCTGGATCGAGTGGTATCTCACATAAAAAATCTTTTTTAAATTCTTCCGCAGTTTTTTTAACTCCACCTTCTCCAAATATGTGATATTTTTTCCCATCATCCCCTTTAAAAAAACTCATATTATCAATTAATCCAATTATTTTTGTTCCAAGCTTATCAAACATTTTTATACCTCTCTTTACATCTTGTAAGGCTATCTCTTGGGGTGTTGAAATTATTATTACTCCATCCATTTTTACTTCCTGTGTAAAAGTAAGTTGGGTATCACCAGTACCTGGTGGCATATCGACAATAATAAAATCTAGATCTTTCCAAGCAACTTTTTGAGTAAATGTTTTTATTGCACTGGTGACCATTGGACCCCTCCAAATCATAGGTGTTTGTTCATCTGTTAGAAATCCAATGGACATACATTGAATATCATATTTTAAAATTGGTATTAATTTTTGGCCATCGCTTTCTGGTTTATCTCCTATATCGAATAATTTTGGTAATGAGGGACCATAAATATCAGCATCTAATAAACCAACTTTGCATCCTTGTTTTTTCAAAGCTAAAGCAAGATTCGATGCAAAAGTAGATTTACCAACTCCACCTTTCGCGCTTGATACAGCTATTGTGAATTTGGTCCCAATTATTGGGTTTTTTATAAAGGTTTTTGCTCTTGGTTTTTCAATCATTGCTTCATTAAGTCCACTATTTATAACGATGTTTTAGCATACTTAACTTGTTTTTCACATTAAAGACACTATATACATTGTCATGGTCGATGATTTTAGAGGTAGGGGCGGAAGTCCTTGGGGATCACCCCCAGGAGGTGGTTCAGGAAATGGATCTGGCAGAAAAGGTCCAACTCCACCGAATATAGATGAATTAATAAAAAATCTTCAAGATAAAATAAATAAATTTCTTCCTGGCGGAAGTTCTGGCGGAGGAAAACCAATTATTTTTGGTCTTACAATTTTAGTCATTGTATGGGCATTAAGTGGGCTATATAGAGTTTTACCAGATGAACAAGGTGTAGTTTTAAGATTTGGAAAATTTGTTTCTACGACACAACCTGGATTAAATTACCACATACCTTTTCCGGTAGAGAGTGTATTAACTCCAAAAGTAACAAAAGTTAATAGAATTGATATTGGATTTAGATCAGAAAGAGACACGGGTTTTTCATCAGGTGTAGTTGCTGATGTTCCTGAAGAAAGTTTAATGTTAACGGGAGATGAAAATATTGTAAACATAGATTTTTCAGTTTTTTGGGTAATAAAAGATGCAGGAAACTTTTTATTTAAGATCCAAGATCCTGAGGGAACAGTTAAAGCCGCTGCAGAGACAGCAATGAGAGAAGTAATTGCTAGAAGTGATATTCAACCAATTTTAACTGAGGGAAGATCACAAATAGAAATTGAAGCAAGTGAGATAATTCAAAATATTTTAGACGAGTATCAGAGTGGAATACAAATTACACAAGTTCAAACACAAAAAGCTGACCCACCAGACCAAGTAATCGATGCCTTTAGAGATGTACAGGCTGCAAGAGCTGACATGGAAAGATCTAAAAACGAAGCTGAGGCCTATGCTAACGATGTAATCCCAAGAGCAAGGGGTGAAGCTGAAAAAATTTTACAAGCAGCTGAGGCTTATAAAAAAGAAGTTGTTGCAAAAGCAGAGGGTGAAGCAAGTAGATTTTTAGCAATCTTTAATGAATACAAAAATGCAAAACAAGTTACACAAGAGCGTATGTATCTTGAGACAATGGAAAAAGTTTTAGCTGATATAGATAAAGTAATAATAGAGAAAAATGCAGGCTCAGGAGTTGTTCCTTACTTGCCTCTTCCAGAATTAAAAAAGAAAACAAACTAAATGAAAAAAATTATACTTCCAATAATCGGCGTTCTAGCTTTGACAGCATTTTTCTCAATATTTATAGTAAAAGAGGTAAATCAAGCGATAGTACTTCAATTTGGTGATCCAAAAAGAATTATACTTAAACCTGGTTTAAACTTTAAACTACCATTTATACAAAACGTAGTTTTTTTAGATAAGAGAATTTTAAACCTAGACGCTCCACCTGAAGAGGTAATCGCATCAGATCAAAAAAGATTAATCGTTGATGCTTTTGCAAGGTTTCAAATTGTAGATCCATTAAAATTTTATATCTCTGTTGGAAATGAAAGAGTTGCAAGATCCAGGTTATCAACAATTATTAACTCAAGAATTAGAAGTGTATTAGGTACTCAAGAACTTCAAACTTTATTATCAGAAGATAGAAACAAACAAATGGCACTTATTCAAGAGGGTGTTAATAATGAAGCACAAAACTTTGGTATTAAAATAGTTGATGTTAGAATTAAAAGAGCAGACTTACCCCAAGCAAACAGTGATGCGATTTATAGAAGAATGCAAACTGAAAGAGAAAGGGAAGCAAAAGAGTTTAGAGCAAAGGGAGCTGAGATGGCTGTAACAATTACTTCAACAGCTGATAAGGAAGTTACTGTAATTCTCGCTGAGGCACAAAAAAAATCAGAGATCATGAAGGGTGAAGGTGATGGTCAGCGTAACAAAATATTCGCTGATGCTTTTGGAAAAGATGCAGATTTCTTTGCATTTTATAGAGCAATGCAGGCTTATGAAAAAGCATTAATAGGCGGTGAAACTTCTCTTATAATGTCACCCGACAGTGAATTTTTTAAATTCTTTGGAAACGTAAAAGCACAAATTAAAAATTAGTAAAATGGACGACTTAATTGTCGCTTTCGGTTTATTTCTCTTTATTGAAGGAATTCTTTATGCCTTATTTCCCTCAAAAATGAAAAGTATGTTAGAGAAACTAAAAATGGTTAATGATAAACAATTAAGATCAGGTGGAATTATATTCGCTTTAATTGGTTTCTTTATAATATGGTTTATTAAAGGGTAACGATAATGAGGGGCTACAGATCAATATTTTCAATTATAATTTTTATATTTTTCAGTCACTCAGCAATTTCACAAGAACGACCCGCTTCATTTGCTGATTTAACTGAAAAGTTAATGCCTGCCGTTGTAAACATTTCAACATCTACAACTGTTGTTAAAAACGTAAATCCTTTTCCATTTGAATTCCCACCAGGATCACCTTTTGAAGATATGTTTAAAGAATTTGGAACACCTCAAAAAAGAAAATCAAGCGCTTTGGGTTCAGGCTTTATAATTGATAAAAAAGGAATTGTTATAACTAACAACCACGTAATTCAAGGTGCAGAAGATATATTCATTAGAACAAATGAAAATAAAGAATATAAAGCAAAAATTTTAGGAACCGATCCTTTGTCTGATGTTGCGGTTTTACAAATTATTACTGATGATAAATTTGAAACAGTAAAATTTGGAAATTCAGATACTGCAAGAATTGGAGATTGGGTCATAGCAATTGGAAATCCATTTGGATTAGGCGGAACTGTAACCGCAGGAATAGTTTCAGCAAGAAATAGAAACATTGGTATGGCACGTTATGAAGATTTTATTCAAACTGATGCATCTATAAACTCAGGAAATTCTGGAGGTCCTTTATTTAATATGAAAGGAGAAGTTGTTGGAATTAATACTGCTATATTAGGTCAATCAGGTTCTATAGGTATTGGATTTGCCATACCATCGAACAGTGCCAAACTTGTAATAGATCAACTTTTAGAATTTGGTGAAACAAAAAGGGGTTGGTTAGGAGTAAGAATACAAACAGTTACAAAAGAAATAGCAGATGTAGAAAAATTGAAAAAAGCTCGAGGCGCATTAGTTGCAAGTGTTGCGCCGGGTAGTCCATCAGATAAAGCTGGGATAAAAGATGGTGATATAATTCTAGAGTTTGATGGTAAAAAGATTAATGAGATGCAAGAACTACCACTAATCGTTGCACAAACAAAAGTTGGAAAAGTTGTTAATGTAAAAATTTGGAGAAATAAAAAAGAAATCACAAAAAAAATTACTTTAGGAAGATTAGAAACTTCCGAGGACTTTAAGGCAGAAAAACCAACAAAACCTAAAGCGACTTTCATAGAAGGTTTAAAAATTGAAGTAAGAAAAATAACAAGAGATGACTTAGTGGAGAAAAAAATTCCATTAAACACAACTGGAGTTGTGATCACAAAGATAGATACAGAAAGCCCTATTAATTATCTTAAAGTTGGTGATTTAATTGTAGAAGCTCAAAAAAGAAATATTAAGAGTGCAATAGAACTTAATAATTTAGTAAATGCAGCTTTAAAAACATCAAGTAAAACAATTTTAATAGCTGTAATTAACGATCAAAATCAAAAAAGATATATAGGTGTCAAATTAAAATAACATGGACTACAAGTCCAAAATTATTCTTATTGCTGGTCCCACAGCGTCTGGAAAATCAAAAATAGCAATTAACTTAGCGAAAAAAATTAATGGAGAAATTATTAATGCTGACAGTATGCAAGTTTATAAACAACTTAAAATTCTTACAGCAAGACCTTCAGAAAAAGATCAAAAAAATATTAAACACCATTTATTTGGCATCATTGATGTGCGTAAAAGGTTTTCAACTGGCAAATGGCTTAAAAAATGTATCAAAATAATTAATCTTATTAGAAAAAAGAATAAAACGCCAATTATTGTTGGTGGAACCGGTTTGTATTTTAAAGCTTTAGTGGATGGGCTAGTAAGAATTCCAAAATTTAAATCTTCAGAAAAAAACAAGATATTAAAGCTTCACAATAAATTGGGACAGAAGCAATTTTATAAAAAATTAATAAAATTAGATCCTATCTCTGAAAAATTTGTGAATTCAAATGATGTGAATAGATCAATAAGAGCATACGAAGTTAAAAAACTAACAAAAAAATCATTATATAAGTGGTTTAAAGAGACAAAGATATTTTTTGATAAGAGCGATTTTGTGATGACTTATGTAGATTATCCAAGAGACAAACTAATAAAGAATATCAAAAAAAGAATTGATAAGATGTTTTATTTAGGAGCCATAAAAGAAGTTGAGAAATTCAATCTCATTAAAATTAACAAACTGAATAGCGTTAACCATGTGATTGGTATTAAAGAGATTAACTCTTATTTAAGTAAAAAAGCTGAATTGAACGATATTAAAGAACAGATATTAATAAAAACTAGACAATACGCCAAAAGACAGAGCACTTGGTCTAGAGGTCATATGATTAATTGGCACAAAATTGATCCAAAATCAAAAAATCCATTCAAAAAAATTTTAAAATAATTTCTGCTAAAACTTGACCAATTAGCTCAACTTCAGCTAGATTGGCCAAATGTCTAAATTATATTCAGGTGCAGAAATTGTTTTTAAATGTCTTGAGGATCAAGATGTTGAATACATATTTGGTTATCCTGGTGGTGCAGTTCTTCCAATTTATGATGAACTAAAAAATCATGAAAGCATAAAACATATTTTAGTAAGACATGAACAAGGTGCGGGACATGCAGCAGAAGGATACGCAAGATCTTCGGGTAAGCCTGGTGTAGTATTAGTTACTTCAGGACCAGGAGCAACAAATGTTGTTACCGCTTTGACAGATGCATACATGGACTCTATACCATTAGTTTGTATATCTGGGCAAGTTCCGACTCATTTAATTGGCACAGATGCATTTCAGGAATGTGATACAACAGGAATAACAAGACCATGTACAAAACATAATTGGCTTGTAAAAGATGTAAAAGATTTATCAAAAATTATACACAAAGCTTTTGAAGTTGCTACAACTGGAAGACCAGGTCCTGTCTTGGTTGATATACCAAAAGATATTCAGTTTCAAAAGACAAAATATGTAAATTCGATTAAAAGAAAAAAATTAAACGGCAAAATTCATAATAAATTTAATCAAAGTGAAATCGATCAACTTGTAAAGTTGATGATTAATTCATCTAGACCAATCTTGTATACTGGTGGAGGTGTAATTAATTCTGGGCCTAGAGCTAGCGAGTTATTAAGAGAACTTGTATCACTTACGGGTTTTCCAATAACTTCTACTTTGCAGGGCTTAGGATCATACCCTGGTGATGATAATCAATTTTTAGGAATGCTTGGTATGCACGGAACCTATGAAGCAAACAATGCAATGCATGATTGTGATTTGATGATTAACATTGGCGCAAGGTTTGATGATAGAATAACTGGAAAGATAGATGAATTTTCACCAAAATCTAAAAAAGTTCATATAGATATCGATCCATCGTCCATCAATAAAAATGTAAAAGTTGATTTACCAATTGTTGGTGATGTTTCTGAGGTGATGCTTTCGGTAATTAAGACACTTAAGAAAAAAAATCCAAATTTTGCAAGTTCTAATAAAGAAAAAACTTCAAATTGGTGGGAGAAAATTTCTGAATGGAGATCGGTCAACTCACTTAATTTTATAAATAGTGATAAAACTATAAAACCACAACACGCTATTCAAAGATTGTATGAACTTACAAAAGATAAAGATACTTATATAACTACTGAAGTAGGCCAACATCAAATGTGGGCAGCGCAACATTATAAATTTAATAAACCAAACAGATGGATGACGTCTGGAGGTTTGGGAACAATGGGATACGGTTTGCCTGCAGCAGTTGGCGTTCAAATTGCACATCCTGATAAATTAGTGGTTGATATAGCAGGAGAGGCCTCTGTGTTAATGACAATACAAGAAATGTCTACAGCAGTTCAATATAATTTACCTATTAAAATTTTTATTTTAAACAACGAGTATATGGGAATGGTAAGGCAATGGCAGGAACTTCTTCACGAAAAAAATTATTCAGAAAGTTACACTGCAGCGCTTCCAGATTTTGTAACACTAGCTGAAGCTTATGGATGTGTCGGTATAAGAGCCAAAACTCCTGATGAACTTGATGAAAAAATTAAAGAAATGATAAACGTAAACAAACCTGTCATTTTTGATTGTCTAGTTGATAAAGAGGAAAATTGTTTTCCAATGATACCGTCTGGTAAACCACATAACCAAATGTTGTTAGGTCCAAACGATCAAAAAGAAAATAAGATCACTGGAAAAGGAAAAACTTTAGTTTAATGTCGAAACCTAAATCAGCTTATAGCATCCCTGGAAAAAAACAAAAAAATGATACACATGTTATTGTTGTTTGGGTCGATAATGAGGCAGGTGTTTTAGCAAGAGTTGTAGGTTTATTTTCTGGAAGAGGATACAACATCGAGTCTTTAGCAGTTGCTGAAGTAGATCCAAAGTTGAATATTTCAAGAATTACAATTGTTACAACAGGTACACCACAGGTAATAGAACAGATTAAACTCCAATTAGGAAAATTAGTACCTGTTCATAAAGTTGCTGATTTTATGAGAGGTGATAAAAAAATCATTTTTAAAGAAATGGCTTTGCTCAAGATTGTTGGAAACAATGTAAAAAGAAAGAAAGCTGTTAAGTTTTGCAAAAAATTTAATCCTGTTGTATTAGATAAGACAAATAAATCAGTAGTTATACAAATTACTGCTTTAAGGAGAGAGATAGATACTATAATGAATGATCTTAAAAAAACTGGTCTAGTGAGTGTATCAAGAACTGGCGCTGTCGCAATGACTAGAGGAGCTGAAGTTTTTAAATAATTTAAGGAGAATGTTATGAAAATGTTTTATGAAAAAGATACTGATCCAAATCTAATTAAAAATAAAAAAATTGCTATTTTTGGTTATGGAAGTCAAGGACATGCTCATGCTTTGAACTTAAAAGATAGTGGAGTTAAAGAGGTAGTTGTAGCTTTAAGAGATGGATCTAATAGTAAGGCAAAAGCTGAGTCAAAAGGTTTAAAAGTTATGAATTTATCTGATGCTGCTGAGTGGGCAGATGTAATCATGGTCTTAACACCTGATGAGTTACAAGCATCGATTTATAAAAATCATATCGAACAAAGAGTAAAAGAAGGGACTTCAATTGCTTTCGCACATGGTTTAAATGTTCACTATGATTTGATCAAAGCTCGAAAAGATTTAGATGTTTTTATGGTTGCTCCAAAAGGTCCTGGACATTTAGTAAGAAGTGAATTTGAAAAAGGAGGTGGGGTCCCATGTCTGTTTGCTGTTCACCAAAATGGATCAGGCAAAGCGAGAGATTTAGCAATGTCATATGCTTCAGCGATTGGTGGTGGTCGATCTGGTATTATTGAAACTACATTCAAAGATGAAGTAGAAACAGATTTATTTGGAGAGCAGACTGTTTTATGCGGAGGATTAGTTGAGTTAATAAAAAATGGTTATGAAACACTTGTTGAAGCTGGCTATGAACCAGAGATGGCATACTTTGAAACTGTCCATGAAGTAAAATTAATTGTAGATTTAATTTATGAAGGTGGAATTGCAAATATGAATTACTCAATTTCTAATACTGCAGAATATGGAGAATATATGTCAGGACCAAGAATCATAAATAAAGAAGAAACAAAAAAAAGAATGAAAGAAGTTCTTAAAGATATTCAAACAGGAAAATTTACTAAACAATGGATGGATGAATGTAAAAATGGTCAGAAAAATTTTTTAAAAACGAGAGAAAAACTTGCAGACCATCCAGTTGAAAAAGTAGGTGCTGAATTAAGAGCTATGATGCCATGGATTTCAAAAAAAAAACTAGTAGATAGTGATAAGAATTAAATAAAATCCTTATTTTTAAAAATTAAGAACTCTTTTATTTTGCAATCTGTGCTAGAGAATGTATTATCTCATTAATTAAATTTATTATTATATGAGTGATAAGGAAAAAGTTTATATTTTCGACACAACAATGAGAGACGGCGAGCAGTCACCTGGCGCCTCAATGAGTGTTGAGGAAAAAATTCAAATCTCAAGAGTGTTTGATGAGATGGGAATTGATATAATTGAGGCAGGATTTCCAATTTCATCTCCAGGTGATTTCGAAGCAGTTTCAGAAATTAGTAAAAGTGTGAAAAATTCTATACCATGTGGTTTATCTAGAGCTTTAAAAAAAGATATAGATGCTTGTCACGAGTCACTTAAATTTGCAAAAAGATTTAGAATTCATACTTTTATTTCTACTAGCCCTGTTCATATGAAGCACAAGCTTGATATGACCAATGACCAAGTTTTAGATGCAATAAAAGAAAGTGTTACTTACGCAAGAAAATTTACAAACGATGTAGAATGGTCTTGTGAAGATGGAACAAGAACAGATTTAGATTTTATGTGCAAAACTATTGAGTTAGCAATTAAATGTGGTGCGTCTACAATCAATATACCTGATACTGTTGGTTATTCAATCCCTGAGGAGTTTGCTCGAACAATAATTCATATAAAAAACAATGTCCCAAATATTGATAAAGCAATCATATCAGCACACTGTCACAACGATTTAGGTTTAGCTGTTGCTAATGCTTTAGCAGGTCTATCAGCAGGTGTAAGACAAATTGAATGTACTATAAATGGAATTGGAGAAAGAGCGGGTAACGCTGCGCTAGAAGAAATTGTGATGGCTATTAAAACAAGAAATGATTTAATGCCATATGAAACAGGAATTAAAACTGAACTCATTAGTAAAGCTTCAAAGATAGTTTCAAATGCTACTGGATTTCCAGTTCAATTTAATAAAGCTATAGTTGGTAAAAATGCTTTTGCACATGAGTCAGGAATTCATCAAGATGGGATGTTAAAAAATAGAGAGACATATGAAATTATGACACCAGAAAGTGTGGGTGTTAAAAAAACATCCTTAGTAATGGGTAAACATTCTGGAAGACACGCGTTTAAAGATAAATTAGGTGATTTAGGATACTCTGATTTAACTGATGATGTTGTACAAGCAGCATTTGGAAAATTTAAAGTTTTAGCAGATAAAAAAAAGCACGTTTATGATGAAGATATAATTGCTTTAGTAGATGATAGCTTAATAATTGATAACAAAATAAACGCGATCAACCTTAAATCTTTGAAAGTTTTTGCAGGAACGGGAGAGCCTCAAAAAGCAGAGATGACACTTGATGTTTTTGGTGAAATTAAAAAAACTTCGCAGACAGGAGATGGCCCTGTTGATGCGACATTTAAGTGTATAAAAGCTTTATATCCGCATGACATGAAGCTTTTATTGTACCAAGTTCATGCCGTAACAGAAGGCACTGATGCTCAGGCGACAGTGAGTGTCAAGATTGAGGAAAATGATAGATCTACAGTTGGACAATCTGCAGATACTGATACACTAGTTGCGTCAGCAAATGCTTACTTGAATGCATTGAATAAAATGTTAATAAAGCGAGAGAAAAAAGCTATGAACGAAAGTATTAAACACCAAAAAGTAAAGGGAATTTAAATGTCAATATTAGGAAAAATAACACAAATATGGAGCCAAGATATGGCAATCGATTTAGGAACAGCAAACACTCTTGTAGTTTTAAAGGGTCAAGGTGTTGTTTTAAATGAGCCATCAGTTGTAGCTGTTGTTGACAATAAAGGAAAAAAATCAGTTCTTGCAGTAGGAGATGAAGCAAAAACGATGTTAGGTAGAACTCCAGGAAATATTCAGGCTATAAGACCTCTAAGAGATGGAGTTATTGCTGACTTTATTGTTACAGAAGAAATGATCAAACATTTTATTAAAAAAGTTCACAAAAGAAGTTCTTTTGCAAATCCAAGAATTTTAATCTGCGTTCCAACAGGCTCAACGCCAGTTGAAAGAAAAGCAATTCAAGACAGCGCTCTTGCGGCAGGTGCAAGACGTGTTCAGTTAATTGAGGAGCCAATAGCAGCTGCTATTGGTGCGGGTCTACCAATATCAGAAGCTACAGGATCAATGGTAATTGATATAGGTGGTGGTACAACAGAAATCGCAGTTATGTCCCTTGGAGGAGTAGTGTATTCCAATTCTTTAAGAGTAGCGGGAGATGCGATGGATGGTGCATTCGCAAATTATATGAGGAAAGAATATAATTTAATGATTGGTGATAGTACTGCAGAAAAAATAAAAAAAGAAATTGGAACAGCTATCGCAACAAATAATAATACTTATGCTGTAAAAGGTAGAGATTTAAGATCAGGAACACCTAAAGAAGTTGGTATTACTGAGGAAGATTCAGTTGAAGCTCTAAACCCAATATTGAGAGAGATGATCAATGGAATTAAAGATGCTTTGGAAAACACACCACCTGAATTATCGGCGGATTTGGTTGATATGGGCTTAACATTAACTGGGGGCGGCGCATTATTAAAGAACATTGATAAAAGATTATCCAAAGAGACTGGTCTACCAGTTCACATTGCAGATGATCCTTTAGCTTGTGTTGCAATCGGAACCGGGAAGGCATTAGAACAAGAGGAAATATTCTCTACTGTATTATCTGAATATTAATAAACGATGCAAACAAACAGAGATGATTTCATTATTGCAATCAGATCTGCATTTCTTAAAAAAGGAAATCAACAGAGATTTTCACTTATAGCCCTTATTTTTTTTTCAATCTTTATAATAGTACTGGGCAAATATAATTTTAAGGGTATAAACTTTTTAAAATTATCTATAAAAGAAATCGTTTATAGAACAACATTTATTGTATCTGTTCCAGAAAACTTTTTCATAAGTAGCTATCAAACAATACGTAATCACTTTAATTTATATTCAAATTATGAAAATTTGAAAAAAGATTATGAAAACCTTAAGGCAACAAAGTTAAATACTGATTTCTTGAAATCCGAAAACGAGGCTCTTAAATCAAAAATAAATGATGTATCAACACAATCATCTGAGCTGTTAGCAAAAGTCATTATAGACAAAAAAAGTCCTTTTTTGAGATCTGTAATAGTTAATAGAGGCAGTAAGGATAATGTGATTTTAGGAATGGCTGTTTTAGATGAAAAATTTCTAGTTGGAAAGGTTGTTGAAGTAAATTATTCAACTTCAAGAGTTTTGTTATTATCTGATTTAAATAGTAAAATCCCCGTATCTATTGAACCAAATGGTGTTCAATCAATTCTTTCGGGTAGCGGATCTAGTTTTGGAGAAATTCAATACATAAAAGAAGATTATGAACTAGAGAGTGACTCTGAAATTTTTACCTCTGGATCAGGAGGAATTTTTCGCTCTGGGATTCCTATCGGAAAAACGGTCGCTGATGAAAAAATTGGTCTTGATACTATTAAAGTTAAATTTCACTCAGATTTTTCGCAATTGCGTTTGGTAAAAATAGTATCTTTTGAAGAGGTAAAACAAAATGATTGAAATTTCAAAAATATCAATTTTAAGAAAAATTTTTAATTCTTTACCCATTATTATATTATTTATATCAGTTCTTAACGAATTTGATTTTAATTATCTTAATTTTAAATATTTCTCTTTCAATTTTCCATTTATATTAATTTTTTACTGGAGCTTAAAAGGTGGAGAAAAACTAGGATATGGACTTGTTTTTGTTGCAGGGTTGATAAATGATGTTGTTGTTGGGTTACCTATGGGGATAAGCAGTCTTTCATATCTGTTAATATGCGGGTTTGCAGTGTACTTAAGAAATATCACTTTAAGACCAAATTTAGTTAAAGATTGGCTTTTTTTTCTATTCACTATCTCTTTTGTAAATTCAATAGTTTATATTTTATTAAACATATTTTTTCATATAGATATGAATTATTACTTTCTATTTTTTAATATAATTTTTACATTTATGCTTTATTATATTTTTTCATATATTTTTGATTACTACTCAAAATTTAATATTACGAGATAATTATGTTTGATGGTGGAGGAGATTCAGGATACAAAAAACTAAGCACAGTAAATAGAAGAATGTTCGTTATGACTGCTGCTAAACTAGTAATATTTGGCGGAATTATAACGAGACTTTTCACACTTCAAATAAATGAGAATAAAAAATATCTAACTTTATCCGATAAAAATCGATTAAGAGAATGGAGATTGCCTCCTGAAAGAGGAGATTTTGAGGATTATTTTGGAAATAAAATTGCAAGCAATCTTAAGGTTTATCAACTCCATGTAGTACCTGAACAAGTTGAAGATTTTAGATATTTGATGATCAGATTGAGAGATATCTTAGATATAGATTCACAAACTTTTAAAAAAATTTTAAAGAGAAAAGATCAACAAAAGCCTTGGGAGACATTGATAATATCAGAGAAGTTAAGTTGGGATCAGTTTGCCAAAATAAATTTTTACCTTCATGAACTATCCGGTGCAAAACCTGTTCTATCAGTTGCGAGAAACTACCCTTATGATGAAAAATTTACTCATTTACTCGGCTATGTGGCTCAAGCAAGTGAAAAAGATTTAATTGAAAACGAGGTAATAAAAAAAAAACATGTTCCAGGTCTAAGAGTTGGTAAAATAGGATTAGAGAAAACTTATGAAAATCAATTGATAGGCTCGAATGGCATTCAAAGATACGAAGTAAATGCATATGGAAAAAGAATTAATCAAATCGATTTTGTTGAAGGAAGAAAAGGAACAAATATTAGGCTTACTGTAGATACAAAGATACAAACCCAATGTAACGAACTTCTTAAGGATAAAGCAGGCTCAATATGCGTCATGGATATTTATACCGGAGAACTGATTGCAATGCATTCATCACCGTCTTTTGACCCAAATTTGTTTTTATACGGTATTAGTCATGAAAATTGGAATGCAATACTCACTAATCCAAAAAAACCTTTAATAAATAGATCTATACAAGGTTTATATCCTCCTGGATCAACTATTAAACCAATTGTTGCACTTTCCGCACTTGAAAATGATGTGATCTCAACAAAGTTTAAAGTTAATTGCACTGGTAAAACAGAAATGTACGGGCAAACATATCATTGTTGGAAAGATACAGGCCACGGAATAGTTAACTTAAGAGATGCTCTTAAAGTATCCTGTGATACATTTTTTTATGAAATGTCAAGAAGACTTGGAGTGGATAGATTAAATATTACGGCAAAAAAATTTGGTTTAGGAGAAAAAGTATTTAATGGGACTTACAACGAAGAGAAAGAAGGATTAATACCATCAACACAATGGAAAAAGAATGCACTAGGAAGAGGATGGGTTTTAGGAGAAACTTTAATTGCTGGTATAGGCCAAGGATATATGCAGACAACTCCACTTCAACTATGTCTTATGACTGCGCAGTTAGCAAATGGAGGTTTTAAGATTAAACCTAAAATAATTTATGACAAAAAAAGTGATTCTTATGAAAAAATAAAGGCTGAAATGGAAAAAAATAGAATTGAACTTTTAAGTCAGTTGCAACAAGAAGATCCATTGGTTGAATTTTCATTAGAGAGGAAAAAATCTGATACTAAACTTTATAAACCATTGTATAGAAACCAAGAGAATGTAAAATTTGTTCTTGAAGCTATGTTTGCATCTACAAATGAAGTTAGAGGCACATCTTACTCATCTAGAATAAGTGATAAAAAATATCAATTTGCGGGAAAAACTGGTACCTCCCAGGTCAAAAAAATTACTGAGATTCAAAGAGAACTTGATCTAGATATATCTCAAATTCCTTATAAAGAGAGAGATCATGCTTTATTTGTGGCATTTGGACCATATGTTAATCCACGATATGCTTTAAGTGTTTTTGTGGAACATGGTGGGTCGGGAAGTTCTGCTGCAGCACCTTTAGCAAAAAAACTATTTAAAACTATCGTTGATAGACACGAGGAAAGAGAAAAAATTAGAGAAAAAAGTTTAATGGAAATATAAATGTTTAAAGAAACAGCACTAAGCGGACAAACAACATTCTTTCAAAAATTAAGATCACTTGATTATATTCTTTTAGTCTGCATTTTAATATTAGGAGTAATAAGTTCTCTTGCAATGTATGCAACCGACGGAGGTGAACTCTTATACCATACAAAAAGTCATGTTTTAAGATTTATAATTTTCTTTATAATGATGTTTGTTCTTTCTTTCTTAAATATAAGATTTTGGCATGCAACTGGTTATTTTTTTTATATTATAGTTTTGGGATTACTTATATGGGCATCTCTCTACGGAATTACTGCCTCTGGTTCTCAAAGATGGGTCGATTTGTATTTTATAAATCTTCAACCGTCAGAATTGATGAAAATTGCTATTATAGTTTGTTTTGCAAAATTTTATCACAGAGCACAGATAAATCAGATAAATAACTTTAAAAATTTACTTGTCCCGATGATGATATTGATTTTACCAATATTGTTAGTAGTCAGTCAACCTGACTTAGGTACCTCAATTTTAATTGCATTAAGCGGAATTATAGTGCTATGGCTTGCAGGTATTAACTTAAAATATTTTATATATTCAGGTTTATTTTTATTAATTTCATTGCCTTTTGTTATTGCATTTTTAAAACCATATCAAAAACTTAGAATTTTAACTTTTTTTAATCCTGATAAAGATCCTTTAGGAGCAGGTTATCAAATTATTCAATCTAAAATAGCTATAGGATCGGGTGGTCTTACTGGAAAAGGTTTTTTGAAGGGAACACAAGGTTACCTTGAATTTTTACCTGAGAAACATACAGATTTTATTTTTACATTATTTTCTGAAGAGCATGGTTTTATCGGGTCGTTAGCACTTTTATTTATTTACGGTGTTATTATTTATAGGGTTATAGATATAGGGAAAAATGCTAGAAGTTTTTTTGGTAAATTGTTTTGTTTTGGATTTGCATCATCAATTTTTGTATTTATCACTGTAAATATGTCTATGGTTTTAGGTTTGTTGCCAATTGTTGGTTCCCCTTTACCGATAATGTCTTATGGCGGATCTTCAATGTTAGCAACGATGATTGGTTTTAGTATTGTGATGAGTACAAAAATTTATCAAAAGCAACTTATTGCTTAATTTGTCGCAATAATTTTTCTTTTTGATATTGTATCTTTAAGAATGAGTAATACTAAAATTGGAATAGTAGGTGCTGGTATTCAAGGTGTATGTAACGCTTTATTTCTTCAAAAAAAAAACTATGAAGTACATCTTTTTGATAGGGAGGAACCTGGTTCAGCAGCATCTTATGGAAATGCTGGTCATTTTTCACCTTACGCTTCTGTACCATTAAATAGACCAGACATATTAACAGATGTACCAGCTATGCTTATGAGTTCAACAGGACCATTAGCCTTAAAATGGAACTATGTTCCTAAAATGATTCCGTGGTTTTTTAAATTAATTAAAAATTGCACATCAAAAAAAATGATGCATACAGCTAAATATATGCATCAAATTTTGGATCTAGCATTACCTGCTTATGACGAACTATTTGATGAAATTGACCTAGATGGTTTGGTAAAAAAAAATGGCATAATGTATGTTTGGACCAAAAAAAATATAGCCAGTAGAGAATTGGAAATAAAAATAAGGGATCAACTTGGTGTAGAACAACAATTAGTCGGTCCAAAAGAAATAAGCGATCTTGAGCCGAATTTAAAAAAATTTTATCATGGCGGAGTTTTTTATCCTAACGCTAGACATACTATAAACCCAAAGAAAGTATTATTGAAATTATTTGATCTTTTTTTAAAAAAAGGCGGTAAATTCAAAAAAATTAACGTAGAAAATATAATATTCAATGGCGACACACCAATTATAAAGACTATCAATGATCAAATAGTTTTTGATAAAATAGTTGTTGCATGTGGGGCATTTTCAAAAAAACTAACTGATAATTTAAATGAAAAAATTCCTTTAGATACCGAAAGGGGATATCATGTTCACTTTAAAAACTGTCAACATCTAATTTCAAGACCTGTTGTTTTTGCAAATAGAGGCTTCGGTATGACACCAATGGAGCAAGGTTTAAGAGTTGTTGGGACCGTAGAATTTGGAGGATTAAATAATCCACTTTCTAAATCTAGAATTAAAAATTTAATAGATAATGCAAAATATATGCTGGATGGATTACCAGAGCACGAGGATGAATGGCTAGGTTTTAGGCCAACGCTACCTGACTTTTTACCAATTATTGGAAGTTCAAAAAATCATAAAAATGTTTATTATTCATTTGGTCATCATCATTTAGGATGGACTTTAGGTGCAATTTCGGGAAAAATAGTATCAAAAATGATTTCTGGAGAAAAATCCAATTTAGATTTAGAACCTTACAGTTCGGTAAGGTTTAGTTAGACTTGATAAGAAAAATTAATTTTGCTTATATATTTCTTTTTTTAGCAGTTTTATTTTGGTCTGGAAATTTTTTGGTTGGAAAATATGCTAGTTACCATGAGATTCCACCATTTTCTTTAAATTTTTATAGATGGTTATTTGCGTGGCTTATTTTGATACCATTTACATATAATGAAATTATTCTTTACAAAAATTATATAATAGATAATTATAAATTTTTTGTTTTGTTAGGAATAACAAGTGTTACAGTTTTTAATTCCATAGTTTATTATTCACTAAACTTTACCCAAGTTATTAGTGGTGTGCTTATGATTTCAACAATTCCAGTAATGATTATGTTCATTTCTTCAATATTAAAGATTGAGAAAACTAACAAATTTCAATTGATTGGAGTGATATTATCATTTTTAGGTGTCATTACAATTATTACAAAAGCTAATTTTGAAGTTTTAAGAAATTTAAATTTTAATAAAGGTGATTTAACTATGGTTGTTGCAATGTTATCTTGGGCGACATATTCGGCCCTACTTAAAATGAAAAAACATGACGTATCTCAGCTTTGTCTATTACAAATAATTATTTCTTTTGGTCTACTATTTTTAATTCCAGTTTATATTTTTGAGTTTATTTTAGGTTATCGTATTAAAATTAACTTACCTTTTACGCTAACTCTCGCTTATGTTGTTTTATTTCCAGGCCTTTTATCATTCATATGTTGGATCAAAGGAATTTCATTGATTGGTCCAAATAGATCAGGAATTTTTTTACACTTAATGCCAATATTAAGTGCGATAATGGCAATGATTATTTTTGATGAGAGATTTATGTTTTTTCATGCATTGGGAGCTTTGTTTATTTTAAGTGGGATATTAATATCTAATAAGAGAATAAGTAATTAAATGGTTTTACCAATAATAAATCACGATGACTATGTTGCAAAAATAAACGATGATAACAAATTTCCTATTAAAAAATTTGGCGAGCTTGCAAAATATCTTATAAGCGAAGGTGTTACAAAAAAATTTATACAACCTGAATTTTGTTCTGTAGAAACATTAAGTAAAGCGCATTCAGTAGACTATATAAATAAGATTAAAAATAAGAATTTAGATACCCAGTCTCAAAAAAAAATAGGCTTTCCTTTAAATGATAGCGTGGTTAATAGATCATTTAGAGCTACAGGTGGAACAGTCTTAGCAAGTAAATTGGCTTTACAAAATCGTTTATCGTGTAACACAGCAGGCGGAAGTCATCATGCAACACGAGATGAGGGAGCAGGTTATTGTGTTTTCAATGATGTAGCAGTTGCAGCTAATCATGTGCTTTCAAAAAAAACTATTAAAAAAGTATTGATAATTGACCTGGATGTTCATCAAGGAAATGGGAATTCTGAAATTTTTAAAAATGATAGATCAGTTTTTACTTTTAGTATGCACTGTAAATCAAATTATCCAGCCAAAAAATCAAACAGCGATCTAGATGTTGAATTGAAAGATAATACTGAAGACAAGGAATATATTAATGTTTTGAAAAAGAATTTGTTTATTTTAAACAAAGAAAACTTCGATTTGATTTTTTACATTGCTGGAGTAGACATTCATTATAATGATAGATTAGGCAAATTAAAAATCACAGATGAAGGTATAAAAAATAGAGAAGAATTAGTAATTTCAAATTTTTTTGATAAAAAAACACCATTATGTGGAGTATTGGGCGGTGGGTATAACAAAGATTTTAAAAAATTAGTTGAGCTTCATGCAATTTTACATAAATCTTGTGCATCAATATTATGAAAAAAATTAATTCAAAACTTTCTTCAGAACAAAAATTAATTCTATTTGAAGAGGGTACTGAAAGACCAGGTTCAAGTATATTAAATGAAGAAAAAAGAGAAGGATCATATCACTGTGTAAATTGTGATGTAAAATTATTCGACTCTAGTTCAAAATACGAAAGTGGTTCCGGTTGGCCTTCGTTTTACGACTCTTTACCCAACGTGTTTGAAACAAAAACTGATCATCATATTGGTTACGCAAGAACAGAATATCATTGTAAAAATTGCGGTGGTCATCATGGACATATATTTAATGATGGACCTAAACCAACTGGAAAAAGATTTTGTAATAATGGTGCCTGTCTAAACTTTAAGCCTATAAAATGATTATTCAATATACCCTTTTTTTATTTGGTTTAATTTGGTCATTCTCAATTATTAAAACCCAATCAATTTTTAACAAAAAAGTCGGATTAATATTTAAAATATTTATTTCAAAAATTTCTTGGTTTTCTTTTTTAGTTGCTTGTTATTTTGGATTTAAAAATTTTTCAATCAAACTGAGTTTAGTTGGGATTTTTGTAAGTATATTGTTTGTTCAATTAAGTTTTACGTTTATAAAAAAGAAACTTTTAGAAACGTTTGATGAACAAAAATTGCTTAGATTTAAGACTTTTTTTGAAATTTCTTTAATAATTTTGATACTTTATTTTATTTTATTCTAGAAGTTTTTTTAGTTTGTTTTCTTTTTCTAAAGCCCTTAATTCGGTGTAACCTCCAACGTGGTGGTCACCAAAAAAGATTTGAGGGATGGTTCTTTGGCCCTTAGATTTTTTAATCATCTCATCTCTTATGTTTTCACCAGATGAAACATCTATTTCATTAAATTTTAATTTATTTCTTTCAAGCAATCTTTTTGCAGCATTACAAAAATTGCAAGAAGGACCTGTATAAATGAGAATATTTTTCATTTCTTAAATATATTCATTTTTTTTTATTTTTCTTCTTATTTCTTTTCTTAACAATTCAAATTTTTTTCTATGTTTGATGCTTTGGTTTTTTGCTCTTTTTCTCCAAAGTTTAAAAGAAGAGGGTTTCAATTTTTTCCTCATTAATTTGATTACGTCACTTTCAGAATATCCAGATCTTTTTTTTATCTCCTCAAAAGTGATGCGGTCCGCCCAGGCAGCCCACACAACCCAATCTGGACTCATAGAATTTGGCTCTGGATTTTTGACCTTTGTAATGGGTCTGTGACCTTTTTTCATAATTTATTAATAAATATTAAAAATTTGCTTAATGCAATTTTTATGGAGTGTGATATATTGGATTTAGATAGTCCTATCTAGCCATCTTTAGCTCCCGGTTTTTTAGGACTATCCTTCAAAAAAGCCTCTAAGTGTAATTTTTAGCACCACATCAATATTTTAGTTTTTGTGATAATAATATTCTTAATATTATGAAATTAGGATTTATAGGAACTGGTGAAATTACAAAAGCTGTAGTTATTGGCATCTTAAGATCGAAATTAAGGTTTAAAAAAATTTATTTATCAGAAAGAAATAAAAAAATTTCTTCTTTTTTAAGAAAAAAAAATAAAAAAATTCAAATTGAAAAAGACAACCAGCAAATAATCGATAAATCAGACTGGGTTTTTTTAGCTGTTACGCCAAAGGTGGGCAATCAAATCATCGGAAAACTAAATTTTAAAAAAAAACAAGTCATTATTAGCTTTATTTCAACAATACAACTTCTAAGATTGAAAAAATTGACTAAAAATAATACTGATATTGTCCGAGCAATTCCTTTGCCGCCAATATCTCTAAGAAAAGGTCCAGTTCCAATATTTCCACCAAATAAAAAAGTAAAAAAATTTTTTTCTCACTTAGGTACAGTCATTGAAATAAATAATGAAAAAAGATCTCTAAATTTCTGGTCAACATCTGGAATGATGGCCCCATTCTATGAACTTTTAAACACTTTATCCAATTGGCTTATTTCAAAAGGTGTTAAAAAAAGTAACGCACAAAGTTATATTACTTCGCTATTCATAGCTTTATCTGAAAGTGCACATAGTCATTCAAATAAAGATTTATCGATTTTAGTGAAAAACTCACAAACTCCTGGAGGACTTAATGAACAAGCTGTGCGATCATTAAGAAAATTGAAATTTTATAGTTCCACTGATAAAACCTTAAATGAAATCCTTAAAAGATTAAAAAAATAAATAAAATGCGAGAAATTCTAAAAAACGTAAAAGAAAAACTGATTTCCAAATATTCAAAAAGTGACAATCCAAAAAAGTTTAAACCAAGACTAAAAGCTAGAATAAGAAAAAATAAACGTTTACTTGTTAAAAACATAGATAACTTTTTTGATTGGATTAAGGGAGCCGAAATTGTTGAGCTTAAAAAATGTAATACTAGCGAGGATCCTGTAAGACCTGAACTGGATAATAAATTTAGAACTAGTTATGGTAGAAAAATTTATGGAGTAAAATATAAAGGTGAAATTCATGCTGTAATGTGTTTTGCTTTTACTAATGAAATACCAAAAAGTGTTGAAGAATTAGATATGATGAGCAAAGATGCTTTTCTTCAAAGTATCCGTAGAGACTATCAAGTAGGAAAAATAGCGATTGCATATACAGTATGGTCAAAAAAAAGAGGTGGAGGTAAATTAATTGTAAAAGAGGTATTCAAATTAATTAAAAAAACACATCATTTAAATCGGCTTATTACTTTATCACCACTCACAGAAATGGCTCGAAAGTTTCATTTAAGTAATGGAGCTGTTCAAATACAAGTTAATGAGACTACCCAAAACTTTGAATACGAAAAAGTTTGAAGTTCTTTTTCAAATGAAATACGCTTGAAAAGTTAATTCTTAAAATAGGAATCTAACTAATGAACAGAAACTTATTCGTACTTTTTTTTAGTCAAATTTTTAGCTTTACAGCCGCACCAGTAACAGTTTTTCTAAGCGGTATTATTGGATCACAAATAAGCCCTTTGAAATCTTTATCAACTTTACCAATGTCAATATCTGTTGTTGGTATCGCACTGGGGGCAATTGTTGCCACCAAAACAATGAGTTTATTAGGAAGAAGGACAGGTTTTATTATTGCAGCTATTTCTAATTCTTTAGTTTCGTTATTGGCCGCATATTCAGTTATGTCTCAGAATTTTATTTTATATTGCATAGCAAATTTTTTTATTGGGGTTGGAATGGCTTTTACCCATCAATATCGATTTGCTGCAGCTGAAAGTGTTGATAAAGAGAAAATACCGAAAGCAATTTCAATAATTCTTTTAGGAGGTATAGTTTCAGCATTTATTGGTCCAGGAACAGCAAATTTAACAAAAAACTTTTTGTCAGAACAATTATATGTTGGTTCATATGTATCCCTTGCGGTGTATATGTTTCTGCCAGCTATTCTTTTTTTATTTTACAAAAACAATACAATCGAAAAAAAAGATATAAGTTTTATTGGTAGAGGCTATTTTGAAATCATTTCTCAACCTAGATTTTTACAAGCAATGGTGGCAAGTGCATTTGGATATGCAATAATGACCTTTTTGATGACTGCTACTCCAATAAGCATGCATGTAATGGAAAATATGTCATTAGATAAGACAAGTTTTGTTATTCAGATGCATGTTGCATCAATGTTTTTACCATCTCTAATAACTGGAAATTTGATAAAGAAATTCGGACATAGCAAAATTATGTATGTTGGCCTGTTACTTTATGGTGTAACAATAGTCTTAAGTTTACTTGACCAAACTTTTTTTAATTATTTAATTGCTCTGATTTTTCTTGGGTTTGGCTGGAATTTTTTATTCATATCGGGAACAAGTCTCCTGGTAACAACTTACAAAGAGCACGAAAAGTTTAAAGCTCAAGGTTTAAACGATTTTGTAGTTTATTCAGTACACGCAATAGGAAGTTTATCAGCTGGTATATTATTAGTCTTAACTAATTGGAAGTTAATGAACATTATCTGTATCCCTTTAATGGCAATTATTTTGATTACAATATTTAGAGCTGAATTTATTGAAAAAAAAACTAGAAATACTTTTTAAAATCCTCAGCTACCTTTAGTATTTCTAAATCTACAAGCCCTCCAATTATTAATTGAATAGCTACAATTAAAATAAATGCCAAACCTATATAAGCTATCCACAAATGTTTTTGAATGTAGTTTGCAAGATAAGTTGCAAGCGCGCCGGTTAAAATGACTGACAAAACCAAACCAAAAACCATAAATCCAAAATTTCCTTTTGCAGCACCAACTACCCCAATTACATTATCAAAACTGATCGTTATATCTGCAAAAAGAACTTTGTAGACACTTTGAATGTATGAAGGTTCCTTTGAAACTTTAGTTGGGGATTTAATTTTTTTAATCTCAAATAAATCTTTTCTTAAATCATTAACAATCCAAACTAAAAGTAAACCCCCTAAAATTTTGATAAAATAAAATTTAAATAAGTAAGTTGCGAATACAGCAAAAATAACTTTAAAAACTAAAGCACCTGCAACACCCCACAATATTATTTGTTTTCTGTGTTTTGGAACAAAATTAGCCGCTATAAGTCCAATTATGATTGCGTTGTCTGCAGCCAGAATTATATCTATAAAGATAATTTGTAAGAGTATGATAGATTGTTCAATCAAGATTGCTTAATAATATAAAATTTTTAATATAATTCAATTAAAAGTAGTGAAAATTTTTATTGATTTAAGGATTTAGACATAATCAAATACCTTTTTAATAAATTAAGGAGGAGAAATGAAAATATCCAAATATATTTTATCAATTTTTGTTGCCCTACTTGTATTTACACATTCAAATGCTGCTGAAAAATGGGATATGGCTCTGGCTTATGGTGCTGGAAACTTCCATTCAGCAAATGCTACAGAATTTGCAAATAACGTAACAAAAAAGAGTAAAGGCAAACTTACTATAGTTACTCATCCAGGTGGTTCTCTATTTAAAGGTGGAGAAATTTTTAGAGCTGTTAGAACTGGTCAGGCTCCAATTGGAGAAAGATTTATGTCAGCTCTAGGTAAAGAAGATCCATTACTAGAAATTGACTCACTTCCATTTTTAGCAACTTCATACAGTGATGCTATGAAACTTTACAAGGCTTCAAAAGCTGACATTGCAAAGAGTTTAGATGAAAAGGGACTTATATTTTTGTATGCAGTTCCATGGCCAGCTCAAGGTTTGTACTCTAAAAAAGAAATTAATAGTGTAGCAGATCTTAAGGGTTTAAAATTTAGAGCTTATAACAGTGCAACTGTAAGAATTGCAGAGTTAACTGGAATGGCTCCAACTAAAATTGAAGCTGCTGAGATATCTCAGGCATTTTCAACCGGAGCCGTTGAAAGTATGATTACTTCCCCAACAACTGGAAAGAATAAAAAAATTTGGGAAAATGGTGTTAAATATTTTTATGACATTTCAGCATGGTTTCCAAAAAACATGGTTATAGTTAATAAAGAGGCGTGGAATAAGTTAGATAAAGCGACTCAAGATTTAATCATGAAAGAAGCAGCAGTTGCAGAGAGAAAAGGTTGGCAGCTTTCTAAAATGGGAAATAAAAATGACAAAAAAGCTTTAGCTGATGCTGGTATGGTAGTAGGAAAAGTTAACGCTGAACTGAAATCTCATTTTGAAAAAGTCGGTCAAACAATGTCTAAAGAATGGGCTAGTAAAGCTGGTTCAAGAGGACAGACTGTTTTATCAAAATATTAATAATTTTAATAAAAGGCCATCTATATAAGATGGCCTTTTTAAATTATGTTAATCAAAATAGAAAACTTCCTTCATCGACTTTATAAATTTTCAGGTTTTTTAGCAGCTATATTTCTCATACTTGTTGCTATCTTTATTTTAATTGGAATATCTTCACGAATTTTTGATTTTTACATAAGAGGTTTGTCAGAGTATTCAGGATATTGTATGGCTGCCTCAACTTTTTTTGCACTTGCCTATACATTTTCCGAGGGAGGTCACATAAGAATTACTTTGTTTTTAGAAAAAATGGGCAGCCGATTAAAAAAAATTTTTGAGCTTTGGTGCTTGGCTATTTCCTCAATTTTTTCCGGATTTCTTTTTTTTTATTTCAGTAAGATGTTATTTGTTTCCTATAAATTTCAGGAGAGGAGCGAAGGGGCTGATGAAATTTTAATTTGGATTCCACAAACGAGTTTGGCCTTTGGATCCTTAATCTTTTTTATTTGTATTTTACACAATCTATTTAAAACACTTAAAAATGACTGAAATTATTTTAGCAATTTTTTTTATTACAGTCTTATTATTGTTTTTAAGTAGTGGTGTATGGGTTGCTTTAAGTATGATAGGTGTCTCAGCCATTGCAATGGAATTGTTTACATCAAGGCCAGTTGGTGATGCAATGGCAACAACAATTTGGGGAATGTCATCTTCTTGGACCTTAACTGCCCTTCCATTATTTGTTTGGATGGGTGAGATTTTATTCAGAACTAGGTTATCCGAAAATCTTTTCGAAGGACTTTCCCCATGGATGCAAAAGCTCCCTGGTGGACTTATTCATGTAAATGTTGTTGGCTGTGCAATTTTCGCAGCTATTTCAGGTTCCTCTGCAGCAACAGTTGCAACTGTAGGTAAAATGTCCATACCTGAACTTCGCAAAAGAAATTATCCAGAAAAAATATTACTTGGAAGTTTGGCTGGGTCTGGAACTTTAGGTTTATTAATACCGCCATCTATTATTTTGATAATTTACGGCGTTACAGTTCAAGAGTCTATTGCTAAGCTTTTTATTGCTGGAATTTTCCCTGGAATAATGATTGCTATTATTTTCATGACTTACGTTGTTATTTGGTCATTGATGAACAAAAATAAAATGCCCATTTTGACAGAAGAAATTCCCTTTATTGATAAAATAAAAAAATCAGGGAAACTAATTCCAGTAATATTATTAATTGTATTTGTAATTGGATCCATTTATTCAGGTGTAGCCACTGCAACAGAAGCTGCTTCTTTAGGGGTAGTTGGAGCATTAATATTATCTTTTTTTCAAAAAAGTTTAACTGTGGACTCATTTAAGAAGTCCTTATTAGGAGCAACTAAAACCTCTTGTATGATCGGATTTATTCTGGCTGGATCAACTTTTCTTTCACTAGCAATGGGCTTTACTGGACTACCCAGAAATTTAGCAATTTGGATAGATACAATGCAGCTCTCACCTTACATACTTATTATTGTATTAATGATTTTTTACATAATTCTTGGAATGTTTTTAGACGGAATATCTGCAGTAGTTTTAACAATGGCAATAATTGAGCCCATGATTAGACAAGCTGGTTTTGATATGATTTGGTTTGGTATTTTTTTAGTTGTTGTAGTGGAGATGGCACAAATAACTCCTCCAGTTGGATTTAATTTATTTGTCTTACAGGGAATGGCAGAAAAAGATATGGGATATATAGCAAGAAGTGCTTTTCCACTTTTTCTCTTAATGGTTTTGGCGACAGTTATAATTATTATTTTTCCTGAAATAGCTTTATGGCTTCCTGAGAAAATGATTCAGAATATAAATTAGTATTTAGACTCTTTTTTTCCTTCAATCACTAATCTAAGTTCATCGTATTCCTTGCAATTGCAATCTTTAAGAACTGCAAGTCTCTCTTTAGCTTTATCAAGTCTATTAGTGACCACAAATAACTCTCCCATGTATTCGTTTATACCCACATGTTTTGGGTCTAACGCAAGCCCCATAGAATAATATATTTCTGCATTATCGTAATCACCAACTTTTCTATGAGTGAAACCTAAATAATTAAGCGTGTCGGGGTCTGCAGGAAATTTTTTGTTATGTTTTATTAAATATCCAATAGCTTTTTTGTAATGCTTTTGGGCTTTATCAATTTTTTGTTTCTTTTCAAATTTTTTTGCTTTTTTGATCATTTTAACTGCGATATCGTATTGAGATACCGGCTTATCTTCTCCACCACTACCACCACTGCCACCACTACCACCAGCCGAGAAAACTGGACTAGTGATTAGCACAAAGAATAAAACTGTTAAAAATTTTTTAATCATTATTTAAACTTTTTTAGTTCATCCAAAGGCAATAAACTTAAATTATTTTTTTTTAAATTCTCTTTAACTTTAATAGCAGTTTCTAAAGATGAAAGATTGTCACCATGTATACAAACTGAGTCAATTTCACAAGGAATTTCTTTACCAGAGAGACAATTTAACGCTTGGTTTTTAACCATCTTTAAAACATGTTCTTGCGCTTTGACCGGATCTGTTATTAAAGCGGTGTTTTTCTTTCTTGAAACTAGGTTTCCATCATCCTCGTAATTTCTATCTGCAAAAATTTCACAAGCAACTTTCATTCCCAGCTTTTTTGCAGAAACCTCCATT
>CACFAI010000005.1 GCA_902564265.1 uncultured Pelagibacteraceae bacterium
TTATATTGGCTGTTTTGACAGGTGCATTACTTTATTTCAGGAAACGAGACAAAACAACATTGGAAAGCAAAATCGTTTCTCCTGAACAAAAAGAAGAACAACCGGTTCAACAGGAAATTCAGCCTGAAACTAAAGAAGAACAACCGGTTCAACAGGAAATTCAGCCTGAAACTAAAGAAGAACAGCCAGCGGATAATGCAAATCCAAAACAAACAAATTTTCAAGAAATTAATGAGGATGAAAAAAAATAAAAAATTTCAAATACTCAGAATATTATTTTAAATTTCCACTTTAAAATCCATAGCGGGAGCACTGTGCGTGATGCAACCAACTGAAATTCTATCAACACCAGTTCTTGCTACCGAATTAACATTTTTCAGGGTTATATTTCCAGATGCCTCGGTTTCATAAAACTTCTTAGCAAGTTTTGCTCCCATTTTAAGATTTTTGGTATTCATATTGTCAAAAAGAACTCTTGTAAATTTTAATCCCAAAATTGATTTAAGTTGATTTAAATTATCAACCTCTACTGTTATTCTTCTCCCTTTTTTGTTTTTAATTGCCTTTTGAACTAAGGATTTTAAATCTGAACTCGCGATATGATTATCTTTGATTAAATACTCATCACTTAAGTTAAATCTGTGATTAGTACCACCACCCAATTTAACTGCATACTTTTGAATTACTCTTAGGTGTGGAATTGTTTTACGAGTACAGCAAATCTTACTTCTACCTTTTACAAGTTTAACAAATTTATTAGTATAACTAGCAATACCTGATATGTGAGAAAGAAAATTGAGTGCTACTCTTTCACAAATTAAGATATTTTTTGAATTACCTTTGATTAAAGCAATAATCTGTCCCTTTTTTACGTAAGAACCATCTTTCTTTTTAATATGAAATTGAATCTTGCTATCAAATATTTTAAATGTGCTCTTAGCAAACTCTATTCCACCAATTATTCCATCTTGATTTGCAATTATTTTAAATGTTTTAATACTGCTTTTTTTAATAAGATTTGATGTGATATCTCCTCCAGGATACAAATCCTCGTTTAATGCAAGCTTAACGCAATTATTAATAAAACTCTTACTTAAAATTATTTTAGACACAGATACTATCTGCCTATTTCAGCCATTCTCTCTACAGACTTTCTAGCTTTTTCAATTGTTTGATCTGACATTAAAATTTCATTTGTCTCATTCTTTAAACAATCTAAAATTTTAGGAAGAGTAATTCTTTTCATGTGCGGGCACAGGTTACATGGCCTAATAAACTTTACATTTGGATTATCTACTTGGACATTGTCGCTCATAGAACACTCTGTTACCATCATGACTTTTTCTGGTTGATTGTCTTTTACATATTTTATCATTCCACTTGTTGACCCAGTGAAATCACTTGCATTTATTACATCTGGTGGACATTCTGGATGAGCAATAACTTTTATTCCAGGATTGTTTTTTCTAATTTCATTGATCTCTTTATCATTAAACTTTTCATGTACTTCACACGTTCCCTTCCAGGAAATAATTTCAACATCAGTTTGAGAAGCTACATATTTAGCAAGATAATCATCTGGTAAGAAAATTACTTTCTTTGCACCTAACGAGTTTACAATTTTAACAGCATTTGCTGAAGTACAACAAACATCTGTCTCTGCTTTTACATCTGCTGAAGTATTTACATATGAAACTACAGGAACACCTGGATTTTGTTTTTTTAATCTTTTTACATCATCACCTGTAATTGATGATGATAAAGAGCAACCTGCTCCCATATCTGGCAATAATACTTTTTTACTAGGACTCATAAGTTTTGCAGTCTCAGCCATAAAATGTACGCCACACATCACAATTATATCAGCTTTAGTTTTTGCAGCCTCGACAGCCAAAGCAAGAGAGTCGGCAGAAAAATCTGATATCCCATGATATATTTCTGGCGTCTGGTAATTGTGAGCAAGAATAACCGCGTTCTTCTCTTTTTTTAATTTATTTATTTCATAAATATATGGAGCATGAGTAGACCATTCAATCTCAGGAATAGTCTTGGAAATTTTTTGGTAAATTGGCTGGGTAGCTTTTTTTATTTCAGCTGTAAAATCCATATTTTAATGTATCAACTTGAAAGATAATTGTCATTCAATTAATGTGACGCATAAGGCGGCCATGCTGAAATTGGTAGACAGGCACGGTTGAGGGCCGTGTGGACTTAGTCCATGAGAGTTCAAATCTCTCTGGCCGCACCATTTATATAGCTTTGTTTTTCTTTCTCAAAAATACGAGTAATAAACATCCTTTTTTTGTGAAAGACGAGTGCTTAGAACCTGGTTTATATAAAATAAAATCACCTTTCTTAAAAGTTGTATTATCTTCATCAATCAACTCTCCATCCAAAACATAAAATTCTTCAAAGTTTTGATGTTTATGTTTTAAACTTCTTGCACCAGGCGCCATCTTTAACACATAACTTCCAACACCAGTATTTGGATTGTAGGATATTTTATGCCAACTAATACCTAATATTGGCTTTCCATAGCTATTAAATGGAGTAAATTTTAATTTATTTGGATTTATTATTTTTCTGTTTTTCACTAGTTTAACCAGTTGGGTTTTAATATTTTGATATTTGCTTCTCCGCACTTAAATTCTCTATTATATTCAAACTCCTTGTCTTTAAATTTTATTAAGGCAAAACTAAATTTGTTTGCTATTAAAACTTTACCAATTTCTACATTGTTTGATATAATTGAATCATTGTTATTTATTGAACCCTTTTTAACTTGGAGTGGTAATAACCTTTTGTTTAATTTATCTTTATTTTTTATACGTGAAGTGTTTTCTTGACCGACATAACAACCCTTTTTAAAATCGATAGCGTTAAGTTCAACAAAATTACACTCTATTCCAAATAATTTCTCTTGTAATTGATCCATGTTATTTTGAGGTATACCTAGCTCGAAGCTCAATTTGTAGTATTCATCTGTGTTAGAAGATTTAAGTTTCATTTTTTTTAAAGACATGTACAGTTTTTCAAGATTAGCAATAATTCTACCCCCCAATTTTTTGTTTCTTGGATCAAGAAGAACGTGATCCTCATTATATTTGATGGTATACCCCAACTCATCTTTTGCACCCTCTATAGATAAGAATTTTTCGTGATTAAAAGCAGCTACCACAAATTCATTACTAAGATTCAAAATTTCCACCTTGGATTTTAGTTTATACATGATTAATTTTTTATATAATTGATCTACTATTCTCTTTTCACAATCTAAGAAATAGCCATCTTTGTGCTTGACCACTATAAAATCAAATAAAAATTTACCCTGCGGTGAAAGCAAAGATGCAAAACAACTTTTGCTTTCATTTACTTTTTTAATATCATTCGAGATAAGATTTTGTAAAAAATTTTCAGAGTCTGGCCCATTGACATACAAAATACCCCTATCTTCTAAAATATAAACTTTTTCTGTATTCATAATTGATTAATATATAAATATAATATATCTACTTTTAAAACAATGTTAGATCTAATCATTAAAAACGGTGAATGTTATATTAACGGTAATCTAGAGAAAAAAGATATTGGAATATCTAATAACAAAATTGTTGAGATTGGTGACTTGAAAGATAAATCTAAAGAAACACTTGATGCAAAAGGATTGACTGTTTTGCCCGGTTGTATTGACACTCAAGTTCATTTTAGAGAGCCAGGGTCTACTGATGCTGAGGATTTAAATTCTGGAAGTAAAGCAGCCGTTATGGGGGGCATTACCTCAGTCTTTGAAATGCCAAACACTAATCCACCCACAACAAATTTTGAAGAGTTTGATAAGAAAATTCAATTAGGAAAAGGAATGTTTTGTAATCATGCATTTTATTTTGGTGCAACCGCTGAAAATTATTCAACACTTGAAAAACTAAAAGATTTAAAAGGGTGTTGTGGGATTAAACTTTTTGCAGGCTCTTCAACAGGAAACTTATTGGTTGATAAAGAAAAAGACATAGAAAAAGTTTTTGAACACGCTTCTAAAGTTGTTGCTGTTCATTCTGAAGATGAAGAAATTTTGAAAATTAGAAAAAAACTGATTGAAAATGGTAATGTAACAAGTCATCCTATATGGCGTAACGAGGAAGTTGCGATGTCCTCTACTAGAAGAATTGTTAAAATTGCGAAAAGATTTAACAAGAAAGCACACATTCTACACATAACTACTAAAGAAGAAGTTGATTTTCTCTCTCAAAATAAAGGTAATATTACTTTTGAGATTACACCCCAACACCTAACTATTTATGCACCAGATTGTTATGATAAGTTAGGAACATATGCTCAAATGAATCCACCAATAAGGGACAAATCTCATTATGATCGTCTTTGGTATGCTGTAAAAAATAACTACAACGATACTATAGGCTCTGATCATGCGCCTCACTTAAAAACTAACAAAGATAAAAATTACCCCAATTCTCCTTCAGGGATGCCAGGTGTTCAAACATTATTGCCGGTAATGTTGGACCATGTAAATAACGGTAAATTAAGTTTAAATCAATTGATGAAACTAATCTGTGAAAATCCAGTTCAAATATTTGGGATACAAAATAAGGGATATATTAAGAAAGGATATGACGCTGATTTTACAATAGTAGACTTAAAAAAAGAAATTGAGATTAATAATAAAAATATTCAAAGCAAATGTGGTTGGTCACCTTTTCATGGTGAAAAATTTAAAGGTTGTCCAATAGCAACAATTGTCAACGGAGAGATCAAAATGAAATTTGGAAAGCTTATAGGGTCACCAAATGGCAAGCCAATTATCTTTAATTAAAAGATGAGAAAACCTTTAGTTTCGGTTCTAATTAATAATTTTAACAAAGAAAATTTTTGTGAGAAGGCAGTTAAGTCAGCATTTTATCAAAATTATACTAAAACGGAGATAATTTTTTATGATGATAATTCGTCAGATCTATCTTTAAATAAAATAGATTTTTTAAAAAAGAAAAAAAAATATAAGAAACTAAAAGTAATTAAGAATAAGAGTAGGGGCATAACTTCCTCTTATAATCAAATTAAAGGGATAATAAGATCATTAAAAAAATCCAAAGGTCAAATTATTTGCTTATTAGACTCAGATGATTGGTTTAAAAAAAATAAGATAAAAGAAGTAGTAAATTTTTTTAATAAAAATAAAAATCAGGACATTCTTTTTGATAAACCAGTCTTTTTTTTTGAAAACGGGGAGACCAAAAAAATTAATACTCAATATGATACTAGAAAAAATAAATGGCCAAAATTCCCCCCTACAAGTTGTATAAGTTTAAGAAAAAAAAATCTGGAGTCAGTAATCAAAAAAGTTTTTAGTAGTGATTATCCTGATTTATGGATAGATTTTAGACTAGCAAGTTTTTTTGCGATTAAGAAGAAACAGTTCAATTTATTAAACAACCATCTTACATTCTACAGGCAGTCGGAGACTAGCTTTGATAAAAGATACAATAAATTTTTAAATGTTGCATGGTGGAGAAGAAGAAACCAAGCTTTTGATTTTATAAGTCAAATAGATAAAAAAAATTCTAAAAATCATCAGACTTTTGATTATTATCTTACAAGAGCAATAAATCAGTTATTTTCTATTTTTTAATATCTTTTCCCACTTTATCGAACTGTTCAAGATTTTGTGAATATTATTATATTTATTTTTCATCTTAATAGTTTTTTTGAATTTTTTTGTATCTGAATAGACTGCAGCGACATCACCTTTTCTTCTTTGAACAAACTTTATCTTCAAATTTTTTTTAATTTTTTTGAACATTCTTAATATTTCTAAAACAGAATATCCTTTTCCGTAACCACAATTTAAAATTACAGATTTAGATTTTTCTTTCAAATATTTTAAGGCTTTTACATGGGCAACAGATAAGTCAGAAACATGCATATAATCTCTCACACACGTTCCATCTTTAGTTTTGTAATTATCACCGTAAACATTTATAACAGGTTTTCTTTTTAAAGATTGAATTGCAATATTTTTAAATAAGTGACCATGAGAAGAATTAATTTCCCCAATTTTATTTGATGATGAGGCACCTGCAATGTTAAAGTATCTTAAAATTGCATACTTATAATTAAATTTTTTTGCATATTTAACTATTATTTTCTCAGCTTCATATTTAGTACGAGCATAATAACCTTTTGGATTTGCTCTTTTATTTTCATCTACTGCACCAATTGTATTCCCATAAATTGAACATGAAGATGAAAAAACAATATTTTTGATATTTGAGGATTTACAACATTTAATTAAATTTAATGTTCCCATAACATTATTCTGGTAGTATTTTTTTTTATTTCTCTCAGCCTCACTAATATTAAGGTAAGCAGCAAGATGTATAATTGAATCTATTTTGTATTCATTAACTATTTTTGATAATTTCTTAAAATCTTTGATATCACCTTTAACAAAAATTGCTTTTTTATTTATTAGTTTTTTGTATCCAGTTACTAAATTGTCAATGATAATGATCCTGGCTTTCGTCTTTATAAGTTGTTCTACAATGTGACTACCAATATAACCGGCACCACCTGTTACAAGTATGTTATTCATTTAATAACTCTTCATATATAATTAATTAATATTTCTAGAATAAATATCAACAAAAGTATCCAATTAATATTATTTAGCTTTTCAAATTACTTTTATCAAATTTTTACATTATAAGTGTTCACAAGAATAACTCCTACCACAATTAAAAATAATCCTAAAATAGATTGCCAACTAAGATTTTGTTTAAAAAATACATAACTTAGTATAGCAATTGTAAAAATTCCTAAGCCGCTCCAGGTTGCATAGACAATTGCTATAGGTAATTTATTTACAACAAATGTGAGTAAATAAAAGGCAGCAAGATAAAAAATAGATAAAATAAGGGTAGGGAATAATTTTGAGAAATTTTGTGTAGCAGGCAAAAGCATTGTTCCAGCTACTTCACAAAATATGGCCCCAAACAATAGACAATATGTTTTAATCACTTTTAAGAATATTATTTTTTATAAGATCGTTTGTAATTTCTTTTAAAATTTCTGGGTCATCGATTGTTGCAGGCATTTTATATTCTTCTTTATCTGCAATTTTTCTAACTGTTCCTCTAAGAATTTTTCCAGACCTTGTTTTTGGTAGTCTTTTAACAACAATTGCAGTTTTAAAAGCTGCAACAGGACCTATTTTGTTTCTTACCATTTGAATACATTCTTTTGATATAGTATCGTTACTTTGGTCTACACCAGCTTTTAAAGTAAGTAACCCAATTGGCAATTGTCCCTTAAGTTTGTCTGAGATTCCAATTACTGCACATTCAGCAACAGATTTGTGATCTGATAAAACTTCCTCTATTGCACCAGTTGATAGCCTGTGACCTGCAACATTGATTATATCATCTGTCCTTGACATAATCCAAATGTAGCCATCTTCATCAATATGCCCAGCATCATAAGTTTGATAAAATCCTTTATAGTTGGACATATAATTATCTTTATATCTTTTGTCAGCATTCCACAAAGTAGGAAAAGTTCCTGGAGGCAGAGGTAGCTTGACTACGATATCACCCATTTCATTAGCTTTAGCGATAGCTTGATCTGGCTTTATAATTTTTACATCATAACCAGGAACTGCTTTACAGGCTGAACCATATTTTGTTTTCATCATCTCTATTCCGGTACAGTTAGAGCTTATTGCCCAACTTGTTTCTGTCTGCCACCAGTGATCAATCACCGGAACTTTAAGCAGATTCTCAGCCCACTTAATTGTGTCAGGGTCAGCCCGTTCCCCCGCTAAAAATAACGACTTAAAAGAGCTTAAATCATATTTTGAAAAAAACTTTCCTTCTGGGTCTTCTTTTTTAATAGCTCTAAAAGCAGTAGGTGCAGTAAATAAAGATTTAATTTTGTAGTCTGAGATCATTTTCCAGAAGGCACCAGCATCTGGGGTCCCAACTGGTTTACCTTCAAATAAAACAGTTGTACATCCTTTGAATAAAGGAGCATATACAATATATGAATGCCCCACGATCCATCCTATATCACTTGCAGACCACCAAACATCACCCTCATCTATGTTGTAAATATTTTTCATTGTCCACTTAAGAGCAACAATATGACCTCCAATATCTCTTACAATTCCCTTCGGTACTCCAGTCGTTCCAGATGTATAAAGAATATATGCATATTCATTTGAATTCATCTCTACACAATCTGTATCTTTCGCATTTGAAAGGGCCTCATCCCAGCTAATCTCCTTTGGAGAATTTAATTTTACTTCATGGCCTTTTCTTTGAAAGAATACGACTTTTTCAATAGAGTGTTTAGCAAGTTTTAATGCTCCATCTACAAGGGGTCTATATTCTACTGTTCTTCCTGGCTCAAATCCGCATGACGAAGTTATTAATATTTTGGCTTTACTGTCATCGATACGACTTGCAAGTTCGTTAGAAGCAAATCCTCCAAAAACAACTGAGTGAATTACTCCAATTCTTCCACATGCCAACATAGCTACAACAGCTTCAGGCACCATGGGCATATAAATGATAGCTCTGTCACCTTTTTGAAGCCCTTGATTTTTTAAAGCTCCTGCAAACTTTGAAACTTTTAACTTAAGTTCATTATATGTAAACTTTGCTTTATTACCTGTAATTGGACTATCGTAAATAAGTGCAGTTTTTTCTCCCAAACCATTATTGATATGGAAATCTAGAGCATTATAGCAAGTGTTTGTGGTTCCGTCCTCGAACCATTTATAAAACGGGGGATTAGTTTTGTTTAAAATCTTAGTTGGTTTTCTAAACCAGAATATATCTTCTGATATTTCACGCCAGAACTCCTCGGGTTTTGTTAAGGATTTATTGTAAATTTGCTCAAATTTCTTGCTCATATTAAATGACTCAAAATCTTGTTATTTAAGGCTTTTTCTACGTGTTAGTTGCATTTAATTTCAAAAAGCGAGCAAAATCAACCTAAATTAGTCTTAAATAACACTTCTAATAACCCTTTATATTTGGTATTAGGACCCAACTTTGATCTAAATTGAGTTTAGGTCGTAGTTTAAATTTAAACTAACAAAAAACTAACTAAAGAGGGAGTTTTTTATGAATAAACTAAAACTGTTTGCATTAGCAGCATTAGCTCTAGTTGGCTTTGCTGGTACCGCAAACGCAGCAGACACTGTTCTGTTAGCTACGGATGACCTTGTAGGAATATCATTTTGGTTAATTTCTATGGGTATGGCTGCAGCAACTGTCTTTTTCTTTATGGAAAGAGGTTCAGTAGCTGGTGGTTGGAAAACATCCATAACAGTTGCAGGTCTAGTAACAGGTGTTGCATTTGTTCACTACATGTACATGAGAGAAGTATGGATCATTACAGGTGACTCACCAACAGTGTACAGATACATTGACTGGTTAATTACAGTACCGTTACAAATGATTGAGTTTTATCTAATATTAGCAGCGATAAGAAAAGTACCTTCAGGAATTTTCTGGAGATTACTAATCGGATCAGTAGTAATGCTAGTAGGAGGATACTTAGGAGAAGCAGGTTACATCCCACCTATGGTAGGTTTCGTAGTAGGTATGGCTGGATGGATCTACATCTTATTTGAAGTATTCTCAGGTGAAGCTGGTAAAGCAGCATCTAAGAGTGGTAACAAAGCACTTGTTACAGCCTTCGGTGCAATGAGAATGATAGTAACAATTGGTTGGGCGATTTACCCATTAGGTTACATTTTTGGATACCTAACAAGTGGAATTGATGCAGCTTCATTGAACATCATTTATAACTTAGCTGACTTTATTAACAAGATCGCATTCGGTCTAGTTATTTGGGCAGCTGCAGTTTCAAGTACACCAGCGAGAGCTAGATAATTAAAATTATCTTAATTTTAAAATAGGGCGAGTTTAACCACTTGCCCTATTTTTTTTTGTACCTATATAAAGTTTAATGGCAAAAATTACATACATAGAACATAATGGAACGAACCATACAATAGATGTTCAAAACGGACTGACAGTTATGGAAGGTGCTGTTCAAAATAATATACCAGGAATTGATGCTGATTGCGGAGGAAGCATGGCTTGTGCAACTTGCCATGTTTATGTCAAAGAGGATTGGTTTGACAAGATAAATAAAAAAAGTGAAGGTGAGGATGATATGTTAGACCAAGCTTATGAACCAAAAAAAAATAGCAGACTTAGTTGCCAAATAATAGTTTCAGATGATTTAGATGGTTTGGTAGTAGATATGCCAGAAAAACAAACTTAATGATTAAAACAGATGCATTGATAGTTGGAGCGGGGCCCACAGGTTTATTTACTGCACATCAATTAAAACTAATTGGTTTGGATTGTGAAGTTGTAGACAATTTAGACAAGATAGGTGGACAATGTATAGAACTTTATCCTGACAAACCTATTTATGATATTCCAGCAGTTCCAGAGTGCACAGGAGAAGAGTTAACAAATAATTTAATTAATCAACTTAAACCATTTGATATAAAATTTCACTTATCTGAAAGAGTAGATGAAGTTAAAAAAGAGGGTGATAAATGGATTGTTAAAACTAACAAAGGAACTTCTTTTACTACGCCAAATGTAATTATAGCGGGTGGAGTTGGATCATTTGAACCAAGGAAATTTTCAGTTGAAGGACACGAGAAATTTGAAAATAAATCAATTTTATATTCAATAAAGGATAAAAACGTTTTTAAAGGAAAAACTGTTTCAATTTTTGGTGGTGGAGATAGTGCTTTAGACTGGGCTGTTGAATTGTCAAATAATTGTAATGTTAATCTGATACATAGAAGGGATGAATTTAGAGGTGCTCAGGTAACTGTTGATAAAGTTCATGAGTTAGTAAAATCAAAAAAAATAAATCTTTTTACCAAGTTTCAATTAAAGAAGATCAATGGCTCAAGCGAAATTGAAAGTATAGATATTCAAGATGATGATAAACAAATTAAAAATTTAAAAACTGATTATGTGCTTGGTTTCTTTGGACTTATTATGCAGTTGGGACCAATTGCAAATTGGGGGCTAAATATAGATAAAAAAACAGTGGAAGTTGATACAGAAAAATTTGAGACAAATCAAAAAGGGATTTATGCGGTAGGAGATATTTGTAACTATCCTGGAAAATTGAAACTAATCTTATCTGGGTTTCACGAAGGAGCTCTGGCAGCAAGAGCGTGCTTTAAATTAGCTAGACCTAATGAGAAATATCGTTTTGAATTTACAACATCATCTAAAACTATAAAAAATAGGCTTGGCGTTAAAGGTGATTGAGCTATTTACAGCTGATACTCCTAATGGAAAAAAGATATCAATTATGCTCGAGGAAATACAGCACGAGTATAAAGTAACTAAAGTAAATTTGTTTAAGAATGAGCAATTTAACCCTGAATTTAAAAAGATAAGCCCATTTAATAAGATACCTGTCATTAAAGATCATGAAAACGGTAAAACAATTTTTGAGTCTGGCGCAATTTTGATTTATCTAGGTATTAAAAGTAGTAAGTTTTATGACGAAAAAAATAGAGACCAAATCAATCAATGGTTAATGGCTCAGATGGGTTATGTCGGGCCAATGCTAGGCCAGCATCACCAGTTTCATCATTATAACCCTGGAAAAAGTAAATTTGGAGAAGAAAGGTATTTTAAAATTTCAAAGGCAATCTATACAGATTTAGATCTAAGATTATCACAATCAAAATTTTTGGCAGGTGAAGAGTATTCAATTGCGGATATAGCCACATGGCCGTGGATTGCTAGACATGACTGGCATGATATTGGTTTAAAGAACCATAAAAACCTAACAAGATGGTATAACGATATTGCAAGAAGAGCAGCTGTTATAAAAGGTTATGATTTTATGAATAAAGGTGAAAAAATACCCACCCCCTAAACGTCACTCGCGTAAACTTTTTCCTCTTTTTCGTGTTTTTCTTGAGCAGAAATACTTAATGTTGCAACTGGACGAGCAATTAATCTTTTTATCCCAATTGGTTCACCTGTATCTTCACAGAAACCGTAAGTCCCATCTTTAATTCTCCTTAGCGCAGCATCTATCTTAGATATTAGTTTTATCTGTCTATTAATAGCTCTCATCTCAACATTTTTGTCAGTGTATGAACTTGCTTGATCTACAATGTCAGCTGATGTGCTATTGTCATCCATTGAGCCATTATACAAAGCTTCGTTGTTTGATCTTATAAGATCTTTTTTCCACTCTGATAGTTTATTTTTGAAAAACAGCTTATGTTTTTCACACATATATTTTTCTGATTCTTTTGGAACGTAGTTTTTTGAAATTTTAACCATTTTAATTTCTAAAGCGCTCGCAGTATATTCAGCAATTAAATGGTGTCAAGAAACCATTAATTGTATAAATATATAGATATATGTTTAAAAAAAAGAATATAAGTAATTTATTCTATCTTTTTTTAATTGCACACTTAATTGTTTGGACTTTGATTCCTTCCATAACAAATAATAATTTACCACTAGATACGATAGAGGCATTAGCCTGGGGTAGTAATTTAGATTGGGGATATAACAAGCATCCACCTGTGAGCGCTTTCTTTGTTGAATTTTTTTACTTTTTTTTCGGAAGCAATGACATTGCATATTATTTTTTAAGTCAAATTTTTGTAATATTATCTTTCTATATTGTTTGGATATTTTCTAACGAATTTTTTCAAAATAAAACTTTAAGTTTTTTTTCTGTTTTAATTCTTGAAGGAATATACTTTTACAATTTTACCACACCAGAATTTAACGTAAATGTTTGCCAGTTACCTTTTTGGGCTCTTACAGTTTACCTTTCATGGAAATTATATATGAAGAAAGATACAAATACCGTAATACTAATTTTGTTAGGTGTTACCGCTGCAATTGGTTTCTTAACAAAGTATTTGTTTGCTTACTTACTTTTATCAGTAGTAATGATTTTTGCCTATGAATTTTTCATAACAAAAACTAGGAAAATAGATTTTAAACATTATTTACCAATTGAAATATTTTTCGTTTTATTAGTTCCACATTTAATTTGGCTTTTTCAAAATGATTTTGTAACAATTAAATATGCTTTTAATAGAGCTGGACTGGTAGATTATAGTTTTTTAAATCACTTTAAGTTTCCAATAATATTTTTGATAAAACAAATTGGAATATTAATTCCTTTTTTTATTCTTTGTTATTTTATAATAAAAAAAATAAAGATAAGATTTGATATTAAGGAAAAAAAAAAATATTTTATTTTGCTCATAAACTTTCTTCCAATAGTTTTAATGTTTGTGACTTCGGTTGTAACTGGCTCAAAAATAAGAACGATGTGGATGACACCTTTTTATCTTTTTTCCGGTGTTCTTATTTTAAGTATGTTTGATATTAAAGATGACGAACAAACGTTTAAAGAATTTTTCAAACCATTTTTAATTTTGTTTTTATTATCTCCTATTACATACGGTCTGGTCTCATTCATTACTGAAAATAAAAGAACTGATTATAAGGGTAAAGTTGAAGCCAATAAAGTTCTTCAAGTTTGGCAAAAAGATTTCACAGAGAAAATTAATGTAGTTTTAGGAGATGAATGGTATGCAGGTAATATATCTTACCATATGGAAGGAAGACCAGTATGGCTTGGAGAAATAAATCAAAAAAATGTTGATTTACTAAATGCTTATATTTGCACTAAAAAAGTTTGTGTAGGTTATAGATGAAAAAAATAATTATCTTAATTCCAGTTTATAACGATTGGCAGTCTCTTGAAAAACTTATTGAAGATATAAATTTGAAGGTAAAAAATATTAATTGTAAGTTCTCAATTTTTGTAATTAACGATGGATCGACAGAGAGATATGATGATATAAGATTCTCCACAGAGGAAATCAAAGTCGAAGTTATTAGTTTATTAAAAAATGTTGGTCATGCCAGGTCTATTGCGACTGGTTTGAAATATATTTATGAAAAAGAAGATTTTGACTATGTAATCCCTATGGATGGTGATGGGGAGGACAGACCAGATGAAATTAGTAAATTTATTGAAAGCACAGATTATTATGTTGAAAAAGCAATAGTTGGTGAAAGAATTAAAAGATCCGAAGGATCAATTTTTACTTTTTTTTATGTAGTCCATAAATTTTTGACATATTTCTTTACAGGAAAAAGTATTAAGTTTGGAAATTTCACTTGTTTACCCAAATCAGTTGTCAAAAAGTTTATTGTTGAAAAATCTTCCTGGAATAGTTTTTCTGGATCTCTTGTTAAAATTGAAAAGAGTTTTGGATCCATTAAATCAACCAGAGGTAAACGCTATTTCGGTCCGTCAAAAATGAGTTTTATAAATTTGGTTAAACACAGTTTATCGATCATTTCTGTTTTTAAGTTTAATGTTACTATAAGATCAATTTTGTTTTTCGTAATTTATTTTGTCATCATCAATAAAAATATTTCCTTAATTACTATCTTTCCTCTACTTCTTCTTATCTTTTTTTTATTTATCATTTTCAATTTATCTAATAGAGAAAACATCAAAGAATTCGATGCCTCACTCTCAAATATTGGAGATGTGCGTTCGCACTAGTTTGCCACTATTTTAGGTAAAGAATAAAAATCTGCAGTGTCAATTTTTGAGGAATATTGTCTTCTCATACTCCATTTTTTATTTATCCCTGCACTTGCCAAGCTAATTGTTGACCTTCCATATTTATAGTTAGTGCTATCAATAGATTGCATTAAGTTTTTAATTCTTTCATCTTTTGTAGACTTAAACAAACTATTTCCTTTTTCAGAGTCGGATAAACCTGACAAAATTATACCAGCTTTTTGATACTTGAATCCATCTTTGTATATTAAATCAAGAGCTGTGAGAGCATTTTTAACTATTTCAATACTATTATTTGTTGCAATAGGAAAATCGATTGCCTTTGAATTTGAATAAAATATACCTTTATTTTGAAAAGGACTTGTTCTTATAAAAACAGTGATAGACTTAGAGACTAGTGACTCGGATCTAATTTTTTCTGCTGCATTTAAACAGTAGCTTGTTACAGACTCTTTTAGTTCTCTAATTTTTTCTACTTTCTTACCAAATGATCTTGATACACAACAACTTTTTCTTTTTGCTTGTTTAGTTTCAATTTCAATACAAGGAACACCTCTAAGCTCCATAGCAGTTCTTGAACTAAGAACGTTTTTTGTTTTTTTAATCCAGGTATTTGAAGCATTCTTTAATTGTTTTGCATTATAAATTCCATTTTTGATATAAAACTTTGATAGTTGTTTTCCAACTCCCCATATATCTCTTACTTCAACTTTTTCTAGTATTGGGTCTAAGTCCTTAATATTGACCAAACTTACAACACCCGACTTTTGTTTTTTTGCTATATGATTTGCAACCTTGCTTAAAGTTTTAGTCTCAGCTATTCCGATACTAGTTGGTATACCGGTCCATTGTAAAATAGTGTTTCTAATTTCTTTACCAACATCTTTTACTTCTTTATCTGAAAAATTAGACAAATCTAAAAAAGCTTCATCAATAGAATAAACTTCTATTTTTGAGTTAAATCTTTTTAGTGTTCGCATTACTCTTCGTGATATGTCCCCATATAGAGAATAGTTTGAAGAAAATACCTGAACATTATTTTTTATGATAATGTTTCGTGCTTTAAAATAAGGTTCTCCCATTTTAATCCCTAAAGCTTTAGCTTCGTTAGATCTTGATATTATACACCCATCGTTATTAGAAAGAACTACTACAGGTAACTTTCTTATTTTTGGGTTGAATAATCTTTCACAAGAAACATAGAAAGAATTACAATCTATCAATGCAATTTTTTTAGTATACAGAGTGGATGACATAAGTTACGACCCCCCAAACAAAAACATCTGCTTCTTCATTTATTAAAATTCTATCCTCAAATTTTTTAGATCCAGAAGTTAGAAATTGTTTATCATTTTCTTTAACAAAACTTTTGACAACAAGTTCGTCGTGAACATTAGCTATAACAGTAGAAAAGTTTTTAGGCTTTAGGCTTTTGTCTACAACTAATAGGTCTCCATCATAAATTCCAGCGTTGACCATAGATTTTCCCTGTACCCTAATTATAAATGTTGCAGGAACATTTTTTATGAGGTGAACATTTAGATCTATGTCTTCCTCAATGTAGTCGGTAGCTGGTGAAGGAAAACCTGCTCCAGCTTTGTGTAAATAGTAGGGTATAGTTAGCTTCATAAGTGTTCTTATTTTGTTCTTTTGCAATTAATAGCCTAATAAATCGATATAGTCAAATAGGTTGTATTTTGAGTCTGAAATTGAATCAAAAGTGAATCAAAACGAGAACACTGAAACTACATTTTGATACGTTGTGGATAACTTACACAAGGGATAGAGTAAAAAATAGATGAAAAAATTAACGTGTCACTGCGGAGCAATAGAAATAAAAATAAAATTAAAAGAAAAATCAAATGATTATTACAGATGCAACTGTTCTATTTGTAAAAGAAAAGGATCTATAACAACAATAGTGGATAAGGAAGATTTGGAAATAGTTAAGGGTGCGGAAAAAATTAATTGTTACCAATTCAATACAAAAGCTGCAAAGCACTTTTTTTGTTCAGTCTGCGGAATAAATACCCATAATTTAAGAAGGAGTGATCCAAATACCTATGGAGTAAACGTTGGATGTTTGGAAGATATATCAACCAAAGAATTATTTGAACTTAATGTAAGAGTAAACGATGGTAAAAATCATAAAATGGATAGAATAGAAAAATGATTAAAAAATTAACATGTCATTGTGGTGAGGTTGAAGCTGAAGTAAATATACCTGAAACAGGTATTGAAAAAATCATGAGATGCAATTGTTCTTTATGTAAAAGAAAAGGATACATAATTGGTGTAGTAGGAGAAAATGATTTTAAATTAATTAAAGGCGAAAAAATATTAAAGCTTTATCAGTATTATACAAAAGTTGCCAAACACTATTTCTGTTCTATATGTGGTATTCATACTCACAATAGACCAAGAATTAATCCAAAAATTTATGGAATAAACATTGCATGTATTGACGAAATAGATACTTTTGCTTTAAAAGATGTTCCAGTTAATAATGGTGAAAACCATCCATTAGATCAAAAAAAATAAAATGCAAAATTATAGAGAGTGTTTTGAAAAAGTAAGAAAGGATTGTGTAAAATATATACAGTCCCAAGAGACAAAAAAAGAAAAGTTTAAAAATAAAGATCAATTAATAAAGTCTCATATAATTCCTTTATGTTTTTGGATTAATAAAAAAAGGAAAAATAAAAAAACTTTACTTGTGGGTCTTGCAGGAGGTCAAGGTACTGGAAAAACAACAATTTCAACTTTATTAAGATTAGTACTTATGAAGTATTTTAAATTACAAGTTTTCAAAATTTCTATTGATGATTTTTATAAAACAAGAAAAGAAAGAATTTTATTATCAAAAAAAAAACATCCTTTATTACTTACAAGAGGGGTTCCAGGCACACATGATATACAATTAATGATTAATCTTTTTAGGAAAGTTAAAAAAAATACATTTAGATCAATTAATATTCCAAAATTTGACAAATCAATTGATGATAGGTGTAAAAAAAATAATTGGTTTAAATTAAAGAAGAAACCAGATATTTTAATTTTAGAGGGTTGGTGTGTTGGTGCTAAACCTGAAAATAGCAAATCTTTAAATAGACCAGTAAATATTTTAGAAAAAAATATAGACAAAAAAAAGATTTGGAGAAGTTATGTAAATAATCAACTTAAATCGAAATATTCAAAACTCTTTGATCAACTTGATAGTCTGTTATATTTAAAAGCTAAAAATTTTAAATTATTAAAAAGATGGAGATTGAAACAGGAAAAAAAATTAAAAATGAAAAGTGGATCTAAAAAAAATTCAAAGATAATGAATGAGAGGGAAGTTGAAACTTTTATGATGACTTACCAAAGAATTACACAAAATATGTTTAAGAATACTCCAAAATATTCTTCAGCGGTTATTGATCTAAATGAAAACCATCAAATTAAAAAGGTTAAATATAAATATGTTTAATTTTTTTAAATTGATAATCTTAATTTTATTTTTTTCGGTACAAAATGTATATGCTGCAGATTTTTATAAAGCATTGCAAGATGCTTATTTAAGTAATCCAGAATTGAATGCAGAAAGAAAAAATATTTTAGTTTCAGAGGAAGATCTAAAAATTTCAAAAAGTGAATTTTTACCTTCCGTTACAATTACTGGCACTAAAAGTGAAGCAACCACCAAAAAATTAACAGATCGTGATGGAACTAATGCTGCTATTACTGATGTAGATACCGAAACACAAACTGTCACGATAGAGCAAAAAGTTTTTCAGGGTTTAGGTGGAAAAGCAGACCTTGAAAAAAGTAAAATTGGAGTAAATTTAGCAAAAGCAAAATTATTAAAGAAAGAACAAGAAGTTATATTAAGTGCTGCTGAAGCTTTTACAGGAGTTATTTTAGCTAATAAAAAATTTAAGATAAATAAAGAAAACTTAGATTTATTAGAAAGACAAGTCGAAACTGATCAAAATAGACTTGAAAGCGGAATAATAACTTTAGCAGATTTAGCCCAATCCGAGTCATCATTGGCTGGAGCTCAGGCTCAATTTATCAACTCTCAAAATGATTTAGTTACCGCTAAACTTCTTTATGAAAAGATTATAGGCCCACTTAATGATATTGAAAGTTTAAGTGAAGATATAAACATAATATTTGAAATTCCAACATCCCTTCAAAATGCAATTCAAATTTCAAAAGCTAATAATCCAGATCTTACAATTGCTAAATTAGAATATGACCAATCTAAAAAGGATGTTAAAATTGCACTTTCTGAATTTTCACCTTCAGCAACCATTTCAGCTAAGTCCTCAAAGTCAGATGATTTTAGCTCATCGTATGATGAAAGAGAACAAGAGACAGTAAGTGCTGAAATTTCATGGCCAATATTTCAAGGGGGAAAAAATTCAGCATCTCTTGAAAGAAGCAAAAATTTACAAAATCGAAAACAATTACTTTTAGATAATGCTATTAGAACTAATGAAACAAGCGTTGCTAGTGCCTGGTCTAAGTTTCAATCTTCTGATAGTTTATTGTCGTCAGTTCGTGCACAGGTGAAAGCGGCAGAAATTGCTCACGAAGGGATAACAGTTGAGTATGAAACTGGGCTTGGAAGAACCACTCTTGATGTTATTCAATCAAATACAATTCTTTTAACTGCTAGAATCAACCTAGCTAATTCAGAAAGAAATCTCCTATTGTCACAGTTAGAGCTGTTAAAATCAGTAGGCCTTTTGAACGCCAAATACCTTAAAATTATTAAGTAATTTTGAGCTTTTTTTTAATCCTTGCCAATGAGAACAAAATGTGTACATTTGTATCTATGATTCGTATGTTAACAATTAATAAAAAAGAGGCATCAAATGACAAAAAATAACTTAAAAGTGGTTAAAACCGCAAAAGATAAAGATTTGGAAAATAAGGAAAAAAATAAAGCTCTAGACGCAGCTATCAGTCAAATTACTGATAACTTTGGAAAAGGTTCTGTAATGAAGCTTGGTCAGAAAAAAGCTATGGATATAGAGTCTATTTCTACAGGCTCCCTAAGCTTAGATTTAGCGCTAGGTATTGGTGGACTACCAAAAGGAAGAATTATCGAAATTTATGGTCCAGAGTCATCTGGAAAAACAACACTTGCACTTCAAGTAGTCGCTGAGGCTCAAAAAGCTGGCGGAATATGTGCATTTGTTGATGCAGAGCACGCTTTAGATCCAGTATACGCAAAAAAATTAGGTGTAAATACAGAGGAATTATTAATTTCTCAACCTGATGCTGGTGAGCAAGCGCTAGAGATAGCAGATACACTTGTTAAGTCAGGTTCTATTTCTGTAATAGTTATTGACTCAGTAGCAGCATTAACACCAAGAGCTGAAATTGAAGGGGACATGGGCGATCATCACGTAGGTCTTCAGTCAAGATTAATGAGTCAGGCTTTGAGAAAATTAACTAGCTCAATATCTAACACAAACACAATGATGATTTTCATTAACCAAATAAGAATGAAAATAGGTGTTATGTTTGGAAGTCCTGAAACTACATCAGGTGGAAATGCATTAAAATTCTACTCATCTGTAAGAATGGATATTAGAAGAATTGGTGCGATAAAAGATAAAGATGCAATCATTGGTAACTCTACAAGAGTTAAGGTTGTTAAAAATAAAGTATCTCCACCATTTAAAGTTGTTGAGTTTGATCTAATGTATGGAAAAGGAATTAGTAAAGTAGGTGAATTAATTGACCTTGGTGCAAAAGCAGAGATTGTTGAAAAATCTGGTGCTTGGTATGCATACAAAGGTGAGAAAATTGGCCAAGGAAGAGAAAATGCCAAAATCTACTTAGAACAAAATCCAAAAGTTGCCGCTGAAATAGAGATGGCAATTAGAGAAAAAGCAGGTGTGATTACTAAAAAAATTGAAGGTAACCCACTTGATCAGGAGAAAATAGAAGCGAGCCAAAAAGAAGAGACTCCTCCTGCAAAAAAGAATTAGCTAAATAGTCATTATTAGTTAAGAAAAGGCGCTGTAACAGGCGCCTTTTTCCCCTTAAGATTATAGACATCATTTAAAAAAGCTGTATTTTAAAAACATGGCTCAAAAAACCTTAAATGAAATAAGAAATACTTTTCTCAAATATTTTGAGAAAAATGATCATAAAATAGTTGAGTCTAGCAACCTAGTTCCTAATAACGACCCGACATTAATGTTTGCCAATTCTGGAATGGTTCAGTTCAAAAATGTTTTTACTGGATTAGAAAAAAGAGATTACAAAAGAGCTACCACTTCACAAAAATGTGTTAGAGCAGGTGGAAAACATAATGATTTAGAAAATGTTGGATACACCCCAAGACACCACACATTTTTTGAAATGCTTGGAAATTTTTCTTTTGGAGATTACTTTAAAGAAAGAGCAATAGAACTAGCATGGAATTTAATAACTAAAGATTTTGGACTAAATAAAAATAGACTATATTTTACCGTTTTTAACGAAGATGAAGAAGCATTTAAACTTTGGAAAAAAATATCGGGCTTAAATGAAAATAGAATAATCAAAATTTCTACTTCAGATAACTTTTGGTCAATGGGCGAAACAGGTCCATGCGGCCCTTGTTCTGAAATTTTTTATGATCATGGAGATCATTTAAAAGGTGGGCTACCTGGAAGCAAAGATCAAGATGGCGATAGATATATTGAAATTTGGAACTTAGTCTTCATGCAATATGAACAGGTTTCAAAAGACAAAAGAATAGATTTACCTAAACCTTCAGTAGATACAGGTATGGGTCTTGAAAGAATGGCAGCTCTCCTTCAAGGAACACATGACAATTATAAAACGGATCATTTTTTAAAATTAATAAGTTCAATCTCTGAAACTGTAAAAGTAAAACCCGATGAAAATAATTTATCAAGTTTTAGAGTTATAGCTGATCATTTAAGGGCGAGTTCGTTTTTACTTGCTGAAGGTGTACTACCATCTAATGAAGGAAGAGGCTATGTACTTAGAAGAATTATGAGAAGAGGAATGAGACACTCACATTTATTAGGATCTAAAGAACCAATTTTTTTCAATATTTTCAAAACTCTTTTAGATGAAATGTCTAAAAATTATCCAGAGTTAAAAAGAGCGGAGTCACTGATCAAAGAAACCTTGAAAATGGAGGAAGAAAAATTTTTGGTTTTATTAGAAAGAGGCATGAAAATTCTGGATGATGAAATCTCAAAAATAGATAAGGTTCTACCTGGAGAAGTTGCTTTCAAACTTTATGATACTTACGGATTTCCGTTAGATTTAACTGAAGACATTCTAAAGAACAAATCTCTTCAAGTAGATAACAATAAGTTTGATGAGATGATGAAAAAAAGTAGGGAACTAGCAAAAAAGAATTGGAAAGGTTCAGGAGATAGTTCGGTCAGGGAAATTTGGTTTAATCTAAAAGAGAAAATCGGTCCCACTGAATTTTTAGGTTACGAGACTCATCAGGCTGAAGGAATTGTTACTGCAATTATTAAAAATGATAAAGAAATTCAACAACTAAAAGAAGGAGAAGAAGGACAAATTATTTTAAATCAAACACCTTTTTATGGGGAGTCTGGTGGTCAGGTTGGTGATAAAGGTGCAATAACTACCGGTGAAAACGAATTTGAGGTAACTGACGTACAAAAAAAAATTGGAAACTTATTTGTTCATTTTGGTAAAGTTTCAAAAGGAATAATTAAACTTAAAGATAATGTTGAACTAAAAATAAACTCAGAAAGACGTCAAAATATAAGAGCATATCACTCGGCAACACATCTATTACATGAATCTCTTAGAAGAACTTTGGGTACACATGTAATGCAGAAAGGATCATTAGTTGCGCCAGATAGATTAAGATTTGATTTTAGTCATATGAAACCAATTACAGATGAAGAAATGAAAAAAATTGATGAAAATGTTAACAAGTTTGTAAACTCAAAGACAGAAGTCGTCACACGATTAATGACTCCTGAAGAAGGAATTGAACAGGGAGCGATGGCTTTATTTGGGGAAAAATATGGAGATGAAGTTAGAGTTGTCTTTATGGGTGAAGAAGGTAACAAATATTTTTCAACAGAACTTTGTGGTGGAACACATGTAAAAAACACTGGTGAGGTCGGTAAATTTAAAGTAGTTAGCCAATCATCAATAGCAGCAGGTGTTAGACGGATTGAAGCATTAAGAGATGAACAGCTTGAAGAATATCTTAAGTCAAAAGATAAGATGTCTAGTTTGTCTTATCAAAAAAATGAAGAAACTATTAAATCTTTATCGGGCGAAATTACCAAGCTTGGAGGAAAACCAATTAAAAAATCTGAAGATCTTAAAATTACAATTAAGGAATTGACAAAACAATTAGAAGAAATAACAGTAAAAAGTATTTTATCAGATAAGAAAAAAAATATTGTTAAAGATGAGAATATTAAAAAAACAAATATTAGATTTCAAAAAATTGATGACTTACCTTTTAAAGAATTAAGAAGACTTGTTGATCAAGGTAAGAAAGATATCAAAGAGGGAATTGTAGTTATATATGCCATTAAAGATGATAAAATTGGTTTAGCAGTAGGAGTTACAGACTCTTTAACTAAAAAATACGATGCAATAAAATTTGTAAAGTCTGGTTCAGAAATTCTCGGTGGAAAAGGTGGTGGTGGTAGACCTGATTTTGCCCAAGCTGGTGGAGTTCATTCAAATAAAATAGAAGAAAGTTTTGAAAAGATTAAAAGCTTAATTTAACTTCTTTTTCAAGTTTCCATCGATTGCATCAAGAAATTGATTTGTAGTAAGGTATTTTTGATTTGTATCTATTAAAATTGCTAAGTCTTTAGTCATTGATCCAGTTTCAACACATTCAATACAAACTTTTTCTAACGTATTTGCAAATTTTATTAGCTCATCATTTACATCTAATTTTCCTCTATGAGCAAGTCCTCTAGTCCAAGCAAAAATTGATGCTATAGGATTTGTTGAAGTTTCTTTTCCTTGTTGATGCATTCGATAATGTCTAGTAACAGTTCCATGAGCAGCCTCTGCTTCCATTGTTCTTCCATCTGGTGCAAGCAAAACACTGGTCATAAGTCCAAGAGAACCATATCCCTGGGCAACAGTATCTGACTGAACGTCACCATCATAGTTTTTACAAGCCCAAATATATTTTCCACTCCACTTCATTGCGCAAGCAACCATGTCGTCTATAAGCCTATGTTCATAGGTTAAATTGTTCTTTTCAAATGACGACTTAAATTCTTTTTCAAAAACACTCTGAAATATGTCTTTAAATCTTCCATCGTAAGTTTTTAAAATTGTGTTCTTTGTTGATAGGTAAACTGGCCACTTTTTAATCAATCCATAGTTAAAGCAAGATCGAGCAAAATCTTCTATTGATTTATCTAAATTGTACATTGATAAGGCCACCCCTGATCCTGGGAAATTGAATACCTCATAATTTTTGGTATCTTTACCATCTTCAGATGTCCACTTAATTTCAAGTTTTCCCTTTCCAGGTACTTTAAAATCGGTTGCTCTATATTGATCTCCAAATGCATGTCTTCCAATAATTACGGGATCAGTCCATGATGGTACTAATCTTGGAACATTTTTACAAATAATAGGTTCTCTAAATACAGTTCCTCCAATGATATTTCTGATTGTACCATTTGGGGATCTCCACATTTTTTTTAAATTAAATTCTTTTACACGTGCCTCGTCAGGTGTAATTGTTGCACATTTAATACCCACACCATTCTTCTTAATTGCATTCGCACAATCAATAGTTATTTGATCTGAAGTATCATCTCTGCTTTTCATACCAAGATCGTAATATTCAATACCCAAATCAAGATAAGGTAATATCAGTTTATTCTTAATAAACTCCCAGATTACTCTTGTCATTTCATCGCCATCCAACTCGACGATTGGATTTTTGACCTTAATTTTGCTCATATTTATGTATATATCTTAGTAATTGAATTTCTGCTTTTTATATACATATTAATCAGAAATTATCAAATAAAGGATTATGATAGATAAAGTTTTTCCGAAAATACATAACGAAGGTTATAAGTTTTTAGTAATCTTTGGACTTGGAACACTTGTTTTATATTTAATAAGTGGTTTCTTGGGTTTATTAGGTATTATTCTTACAATATGGGTTTACTATTTTTTTAGAGATCCAGACAGATTCCCAATAAATGATGAAAATTATCTTGTAAGTCCGGCTGATGGATTAGTGATAAAAGTAGAGGAAGTTAATGGTCCCTCGGAACTTTCCTTAGAGAATAAAAAATTTACCAAAGTAAGCGTGTTCATGAATGTTTTCGATTGTCACGTAAATAGAATTCCATGCAGTGGTGAAATTGAGGAAATCTTATATAAACCTGGCAAGTTTTTAAATGCGTCATTAGACAAAGCTAGCGAAGACAATGAAAGAAATTATTACAAAATAAAGAATAGTGATGGTGATCAAGTAGTAGTTGTTCAGATAGCTGGTTTGATTGCTAGACGTATTGTTACTGAGACAAACAAAGGAGAAAAACTAAATCAAGGTGATCGAATAGGAATGATTAGATTTGGTAGTAGAGCTGACATATATTTTGAAAACTACAAACCTTTAGTCAAAGTAAATCAAAGAGCAGTGGCTGGAGAGACATTAATTGCAAAAAAATAAAATGGAACAACAAAATAAAAACTTCAAATTAGTTGCGAACAAAAAAACAAGATCAATTTTACCCAATATGTTTACATTAGTCGGAGTGTGTATAGGTTTAACGTCTATTAAATTTGCTTTCGATGGTAGGTTTGGTTTTGCAGTTTTAGCAATTTTAGTAGCCGGGATAATAGATGGTCTTGATGGAAGAATTGCACGACTTATTAAAGGAACATCTGAAGTTGGTAAAGAACTTGACTCTCTAACAGATGTTATAAGTTTTGGGGTTGCTCCGGCTTTTATAATGTATTTTTGGTCCCTAAATAATCTTGGAAGAATAGGGTGGTTAGTCTGTTTGATTTATGTAATTTGTGTTGCTTTAAGATTGGCTAGATTTAATATTACTTCAAATACCAACGCAAAGTGGAAAGATAATTTTTTTGAAGGTGTTCCGTCACCAGCTGGGGGTATTTTAGTTTTATTTCCTTTAATTTATAGTTTTAGTGAATTTCAACTTTTTTCAATTGAAAACAAATATCTGGTTCCTGGTTTTTTTATTTTAACTTCAATATTATTAATCAGTAAAATACCAACTTATTCTTTTAAAAAGATTGTAGTCCCTAGAAGATTAACAATCTTTTTATTATTCGCGTTAATTTTATTTTTTGGGATGTTATTAATCTATACTTACAATTTTATGGTAATATCAACGTTAATATATTTACTTCTTATACCAATTAGCTTTTTCCATTTTCGCAGCTTGTCCAAAAAATTCAGTCATGTTAGCCAAGATGGTGAAGATCAAGAAGATGTTCTTTAAATGAAAACAAACGCTATAGTTTCATTAGCAGATGAAAAGTATTTTGATTTATTAATTGAATTAATTGACTCAATAAAAAAGAACCCTGAGAGCAAAGATATAGCAATTTGCGTACTTGATGCAGGTTTAAACGACAATCAAAGACAACAATTAAAAAACAAAGTTGATGAAGTTACAAAAGCAGAGTGGGATATTGAAGTTTCAAATTTAAAAGTAATGGGAAAAGAATGGCTCAAAAGTCAAGTGTCTCGTGCATTTCTACCAAAATATTTTCCAAAATATGAAAAGTATCTTTGGATAGATTGTGATGCATGGGTCAACGATTGGAAATGTGTAGATTTATATTTCAAAGCATGTGAAAAAGGAAAACTGGGAATAACTCAAACAATGGGCCCAGGCTATAAAATAATGTCAAAAGTAAAATGGTTATTTGGAAAATTAGCAATTGTTAAAAGTCAAAATTTTAAACATGCTCTTTCATCGAATATTGATATTTCAAAATCAAGAAAACTTGCGTTTGCACCACATATTAATATTGGTGTATTTTCACTTCAAAAAAATTCACCGTGTTGGGAGGTATGGCAAAAAAATCTAAGACAAACTTTAAAAAGTGGAAAAATTTTTGGCTCAGAAGGGTTAGCAATAAATCTAAGTGTTTACATAGATGAAGTAGATACAGAATTTTTACCTTTAAATTGCAACTGGATTGCAAGCAATTTACTTCCAAAATACGATAGTATTCAAAAAACATTTGTAGAGCCCTTCTTACCGAATAACAAAATTGGCATTATGCATTTAGCTGCAGGAATATGGAAAAATAATGTTGATATGAGATTAGATAAAAATATAAAAATCGATATTTACAATCTTCAAGACAAAAAAGAAAATAAAAGCTTAAGGTTTAAGAATAGTTGAAAAAAAATAAGATATCTAAAAGTTGGGTTATAAGACAAAGAAGAGATAAATATGTTCGTCAATCAAAGTTAGAAGGTTATAGATCTAGGGCAGTATATAAACTTAAAGAATTAGACGAAAAATTTAAAATTATTAAAAATAATTTAAATATTTTGGATGTGGGTTCTGCACCTGGAAGCTGGACACAGTATCTATCTGAAAAATCAAAAGGTTCAAAAATAATGTCTATTGATCTTAAAGAAGTTGAGAAAATAAAAGATGTTTATCATATTGTCGGTAATTTTTTGGATAATAAAAACCAAAAAATGATTGCAGATTATTTTCCAAAAAAAATAGATCTTGTAGTCTCTGATATGGCAGTTAATACAACTGGAAATAAAAATTTAGATTCAATTCAAACGGGTGAACTTTCTTTAACGGCAATGGACTTTGCTATTGGTATGCTGCGACCAAGAGGAATTTTCTTATCGAAAATTTTTATGGGCTCAACATTTAATGAAATTGTTGAAAATGCAAAAAAAAACTTTAAAGAAAGTAAAATCTTTAAACCACCTTCAAGTAGAAAAGACTCAAAAGAAAGCTTCATCATTTGTAAAAATTTAAGATAGTCACTTTAAAATTTTCAGGAATCGTATATAAACTATTATGGATCCTATAAAAGAAGCACTTACCTTTGATGATGTCACTTTGGCGCCAAAATATTCTTCTGTACTTCCGTCTGAAGTCAACACTTCTGTCAAACTGTCAAAAAACTTGAGTCTTGAAATACCATTGCTCTCATCTGCTATGGACACCGTTACAGAATCTAAAATGGCAATTGAAATTGCAAAGGCAGGTGGTATTGGGGTTATTCACAGAAATCTGTCTATTAGTGATCAGTTATTAGAAATAAAAAAAGTTCAAAAAAAAGGGCTTGCAGTTGGAGCAGCAGTTGGGACCAATGATACTGAACTATCTCGCGCAGAGAAAATTATTAAAAGTAAAGTTGATTTAGTTGTTGTGGATACAGCGCATGGCCATACTAAAAGAGTAGCAAATATAATTAAGTTTATTAAAAAAAAAAAATCGAGTAAAACATCTTTGTGCGCTGGAAATATAGCAACAGCCGAAGCGGCAAAATTTTTATGCAAACTTGGAGTAGATATAGTAAAAGTAGGAATTGGACCAGGATCGATTTGCACAACTAGACTTGTTGCTGGTATTGGTGTTCCACAGTTAAGTGCATTACTAGATGTAAAAAAAGGGTTAAGCAAAAATGTTAAAATGATTTCTGATGGCGGAGTTAAATTTTCTGGAGATATTGCAAAAGCACTTGCAGCAGGTGCAGATGCTGTAATGGTAGGATCAATGATTGCTGGAACTAACGAGGCTCCGGGTAGGATTATAAAAAAAAATGGAAAGTTGTTTAAAGTTTTTAGGGGAATGGGATCAGTTGGAGCGATGAACAAAGGGTCTGCTGACAGATATTTCCAAAAAAAACAAAAGGATAGTTCAAAATATGTTCCAGAGGGAGTAGAAGGTTTGATTAAATATAAAGGCGATGTATCTAAGATAATTTTTAAACTTATCGGAGGACTTAAATCATCGATGGGCTACTTGGGTTCTAAAAATGTAATTAATTTAAGGAATAAACCAAAATTTGTTAAAATTACAAAAGCTGGATTTTATGAGAGTATGGTTCATAGTATAGATGAGGTGAAAAAAAACAGCCAATATTTATGAGGAATATAAATAAATTTTTTTTAATTTTGATTTTATTGTTTTTTAATACTATTGCTTATGGCTCAGAAAATTTTTACGACCGAGCAGTAGAGAAATTTAATGCCAAAAAATTTGATGATTCAAAATTTTTGTTTCATAGAAATATTGTATTTAACCCAACAGACGCTAAATCTTACTTGTATTTAGCTAAAATTTTCAATTCTGAAAAAAACCAGAAAGAAGAAGAAAAAAATTTAAACACCACTCTTCTACTCGAACCAAATAATGAAGAAGCAATTTATATGCTAATACAAATTAATCTGGACAAATCAAATTTTTCTAAAGCAAATGAATTGTTAACAAAACTAAATATAGTTTGTAAGGATTTTTGCTCCAAAAAAAAAGAAATTGAAAAAACACTCCAAAATCTTGAAGCAAAAAATGAAAAAGAACAATAGAGCTAAGAAAATTCTTATAATTGATTTTGGTTCTCAATATACTCAATTAATTGCAAGACGCATAAGAGAGCTTGGTGTTTTTTCAGAAATATCAAATCACAAACAAATTAAAAAAGTTAATATAGAAGATCTCTTTGGGATTATTTTATCAGGTGGTCCTTTAAACGTTTACGAAGATAAAAAAATAAATTTTAATAAAAAGATTTTAAATTTGAAAGTTCCTATTTTAGGTCTTTGCTTTGGCCATCAATTAATTTCAAGATATTATGGTGGCAAGGTTATAACAGCAAAAAATAGAGAGTTCGGTTTGGCTACTATTAAAAAAGAATTAAAATCAAAATTAACCAAAAACTTTTTTGATAACCATAAACAAAGGAATGTATGGATGAGCCATGCGGATCACGTAACGAAATTACCAAAAGGCTTTAAGGGAATAGCATCGACAAAAGGTTCAAAATTTACGATAATTGAAAATGATGCAATCAAGAGATATGGTGTTCAATTCCACCCTGAAGTAACTCACACAGAAAAAGGAATTTTATTACTCAAAAATTTTGTTTTTGATATATGTAAGTCAAAAAAAAATTGGTCAACAGATCATCAAAAGAAAACACTAATAAAAAATGTTCAAAATCAAATTGGTGACAAAAAAATAATATGCGCACTCTCTGGGGGTGTAGATAGCAGCGTTGTAGCACAATTGTTAAATAAAGCAGTTGGTAAACAATTACACTGTATATTCGTTAACACAGGTTTATTAAGACTTAATGAAGAAAAACAAGTAGTAAATACTTTTAAAAAAAAACTAAAAATGAATTTGATATATGCAAATGCAGCGGATGAATTTTTAAATAAATTAAAGAATGTTACAGACCCTGAAAAAAAGAGAAAAATAATTGGAAATTTATTTATAAAAATTTTTGAACGATATGCAAAAAAATTAAAGAACGTGAAATTTTTAGCCCAAGGAACTTTATATCCAGATTTAATTGAAAGTAAGTCAGTTACTGGAAGTCAAACATCTAAAATTAAATCACATCACAATGTTGGTGGATTGCCAAAAAAAATGAAATTGGAATTATGTGAACCACTAAGATTACTTTTTAAGGATGAAGTGAGAAAACTTGGAATCAAATTAAATTTATCTAAGGACATAATTGGTCGTCACCCATTTCCAGGGCCTGGATTGGCAATAAGAATGCCAGGCAAAGTCTCAAAAGATAAAATAGAAATATTAAAACAGGCAGATGATATTTTTATTTCAGAACTTAAAAAAGAAAAATTATATGATAAAATTTGGCAGGCATATGCCGCTTTGTTACCGGTAAAAACTGTTGGTGTTATGGGTGATAATAGAACTTATGAGTATATTTGCCTGTTAAGAGCAATAACTTCTCAAGATGGTATGACAGCAGATTTTTTTGATTTTCCTAAAAATTTCATACAAAATGTATCTAATAAAATTATAAACAACATTAGAGGAATAAACAGAGTAGTTTATGACGTCACTTCAAAACCGCCGAGCACTATTGAATTGGAATAATGAACAATAAAATAAAAAAAATTTTAAAGAAAAAAAATAAATCAAAGATTGTTTGCCTTACAGCTTATTCCAAAAATATTGCTGAAATTGTTGATGATCATGCGGATATAGTTTTAGTCGGAGACTCTCTTGGATCTGTGTTATATAATTATGAAACAACAAGAAAAGTAACTCTAAATATGATGATCGAACATACGAAGAGTGCCAGAATGGGGGTTAAAAAAAGCCTTTTAGTAATTGATCTTCCTTATAATACTTACAGAAATAAATCTGAGGCATTTAAAAACTCTAAGAAAGCAATAAAAGAGACAAAATGTGATGCTGTTAAAGTCGAGGGGGGAACAAGAGTGAAAGAAATAGTAAAACATTTAGTAGAAAATAGAATACCAGTATTGGGCCATATTGGTGTGACACCTCAAACGACTAAAGGAAAATTTAGATCTAAAGGTAAGAATGAGTCAGAAAAAAGAAAACTTTTAAGGGATGCTCAAGATTTAGAGCAAAGTGGAGCTTTTGGAATTGTTTTAGAATGTATTTATAGTGATGTCTCAAAACAAATTACAAACTCATTAAATATACCAACAATTGGAATTGGTGCTTCAGTAAATTGTGATGGTCAGGTTCTTGTAACCGATGATTTAATTGGTTTGAATGAGACAAGATTTAGATTTGTAAAAAAATTTGGAAACATTAAAAAAAACATTAAAAGTGCGGTTATAAAATATAAAAATTCAATAAAACAAAAAAAATTCCCCTCAAAAAAAAACAGTTATTAATTAAAAATTACCTTTGCTGTCTTGTTTTAAATTTACCATTTATAATTTCTTTTTCTAAAAATGTTCCAAAGGCATCTCCATTTATATCTAATTCAACATTAGTAGCTCCTTCGTAATTAATTTTTTTCCCTTTTTTTAGAAGTTTTAAACCTTTAGCAATCTCACCTGGATAGATTTTAGTACCCGGAGAATTGCTCACTGACATAATACTTTTAGATAAATTATTATCTGATTTAAAATTTTTTTCTTGCAAAGCAAGAATAAGTATAGCTGCTGCGTCATAAGACTCCCCGATAAATGGTCCTGAAGTATCAATATTATTTTTTTTGGCAATTTTAAAAAATGAGTTAATATTTTTGGCATTTGAACCTGGAATTATTCCAAATGAATTATTAATTAATTCGCCAAATTTTTTTTCGGTAGATTCATTAATCATCCTATCTGATAAAATGAATTTTTCAAAAGCACCTGAGTCAAGAATTGACTTAATTAATCTTTCCCCATCTTGTTTAATGTCAGTAAAAATTGCTACAGCGTCTCCTCCTGCAGCAGCTAAGACTGACACCTCATTTGAAAGATCAGTTTTATTTACCTTTATGGGTACGCTCACGGTAATCTCTACATTGCTATCATTAAGTGTTCTTTTAAAATTTCTCTCAAGTTCTTTTCCATAATTTGTGTCTTGGAATGAAACAGCAATACGCTTGATACCTCTATCTTTCGTAATTTTAGCTAAAACTTCACCATCTCTATTGCTTGGAGCAGTGGTTCTAAAAAATAAGTTTTTTTCATCTAACATAGACAACAACGGAGTAGTTGCTGACGGGGAAATCATAGGAATGTTTTTTTCATTAGCCGATCCCAAAAGTATTCCTTCAGATATCTCAGGGCAAGCAGCACCAATAATTGCAATAATGTTATTTTTGTTAATTATATTATTTATTGATTTAATTTGGGACTTGTCGCACATTGTATCTATTTTAATTGAATTGATTTTTTCCTTACCACTTAAAAATATTTTTGAGGAATTTGCCTCTGAAATTGCTAATTCCGCTGAAGATGCCATACTCGGAACAATAGATTCTGTCGGGCCTGTAAAACCAAGAGCTATACCGATAGTAATTTCATTCGCTTTGATTTCTGTTTGATTAGCCATGAAACAGAATAAAAAAAGAATACAAAAAATTTTTTTTCTCATGATTAGGTAAAACAAAAATATGCCATGATTAATACTTTTTCAATTAGGTTATTTTACCTTTTGAATTAAAAACACAGATCCAACTACAATTATCCCCCCTAAAGTCATTATCAAACTTGGGATTTCATTAAATATTATAAATGTTTGGATTAACCCAAATACAGGAAATAAAGCATAAAAGGGAAGAACTTTTCCCACTGGATAAAATTTATATAAGTAAAATAAAGACATATGAGCGCCTATTGAAACAATTAGACCAGAGTAAATTATTAAAAACCACATATCTTTCTGAATATTTTTTAGAACAAACATCGTATTACCCTCTAAAAAAAAGGATAAAGTTATTAATGATACAAATCCAATTGATGCCATGAAAAAATTTGTAGTTACGATGTTTAATTTATTTGTATCTCTACTTGCCACATTCGCAACAGCATAAAAGAATGCCATTAAAGCTGTGAGCAAAAGAGCGAAAATATTGTTAATCAACTCTGGATCAAAACTAATTAAAATAATCCCCAAAAAGGATGTAATTACAAAAAACCATTTATTAAAACTAAATTTTTCATCTAGGAAAAAATTACTTAAAATAATTGCAAATGGAATAGCGAGCTGGGACCCTATTATAACGGGCGAAACTATATTCGACTCTTGTAAAGACAAATAAGTAAAACCTGTAACTCCAACCCCCATGGAAAAAGAAAAAATAAATAATGATTTCAAATTTTCCTTTGGGATTTTAAAATTAAAAAAGGGTAATAAACAAATTACAACCACCAACATTCTTAGCGATCCAAAAAGTAAAGGAGGCACATTTGTGTTTAGGACAAGTTTTCCAAAAACAAAGGCACTTCCAAATAGTGCCATGATTAATAAAATTAATAAGTAATGTTTAATAGTCAAAAAAATCCAATTTTAAATCGATTTATAGAATGACATTCATATTTTTTAAGTTATCCTATGTCAATTAATATGAATTCAAAAAAGATTAAAGCTCAATTTGCAAAAGACACTAACCCAAGAGTAGGCTTAATTGTTCTGTCAACTGACAACATGATAGAAAAAGATTTCTCAAAAGTCTTAAGTGATAAACCAGTAGATTTATATGTTAATAGAATTAAAAATTATAATCCTGTAACAGCTGAAAATTTAAAAAAAATGTCAGAAAACATCACTTCGGTTGCAGACAACATATTACCTGGTGAAAAAGTAGATTGTGTTGTTTTTGGTTGCACATCAGGAACAATAGTATCTGGTTTTGATAACATAAAAAAAAAAATTAATGTAGCTAAACCAAATGCGTTAGTTACAGCCCCAAGTACTGCGGCTTTAAAGGCCCTTAAAAAAAAGAATATTAAAAGAATATCTGTAGTCACACCATATATTAAGTCTTTAAATGATGATGTTGTAAATTTTTTTAAAGAAAATAAATTTGAAATAGTTTCAAATACATATTTTGATATCGAGTCAGATGTAGATATTGGAAAGGTAGATCAAAATAAGTTATTTGAAATATTGTCTGAAATTGATCATAATCAAGCTCAGGCACTATTTGTTTCTTGTACTTCGCTACCAGTTTTAAACATAATTGAAAAACTTGAAAAAAAATTAAATATGATCGTTTTATCGAGTAACCAAGCATTAATTTGGGAAACTCTAGAAAAAATAAATGAAAACAAATCCATTACCGGATTTGGAAGTTTATTTAATTAATTTAATATATGAATTTCACAGTCAAAGAATATAAAAATCGTCTTAAAAAGGTTCAATTAGAAATGCAAAAAAAAGGAATTGAACTTCTTATTTCACAGGATACTGCAAACATAAACTATCTGACAGGATATGATGCTTGGTCTTTTTATTATTCACAATGTGTAATAGTTCATGTGAATTCTGATGAGCCACTATGTTTTGTTAGAGCTCAGGATGCTGGCGGTGCTTTTATAACTACCTATCTTAAAAAGGAAAATATCATTATATATGACGAAAAATATATTCATACCTGGCCGACTCATCCTTATGATGCGTTAGTTGATTTAATAAAGAAAAAAAAGTGGGATAAAATTAATATAGGAGTAGAAATGGATGCTCATTATTTCACAGCTTATTGTTATGAAAAGTTAAAAAAGGGATTACCAAACGCAAAAATTTTAGACTCTGAGAGATTAGTCAATTGGGTAAGAGTAGAAAAATCCATTGCTGAAATTGAATATATGAAAAAGGCAGCAACTATTTCTGAGATGGCGATGAAAACTGCAATGGAAACAATAAGTCCAGATGTAAGACAATGTGATGCTGTTGCTGAAATTCAAAGAACTCTATTTAGAGGTACCCCAGAATACGGTGGTGAATATGCAAGTATTGCAACTTTACTTCCTACTGGAAAAGGAACATCAGCTTCACATTTAACTGCTAGTGATAAAAAGTTTGTTAATGGGGAAGCAACAATTATTGAGTTGTCAGGTACATATAAAAGGTATCATGCTCCAATGGCAAGAACAATTAACTTAGGGAAGCCAGATCAAAAAAAACTTGATGCTATGAAAGCAACTAATGAAGCTTTAGAGGAGGGTATTAACGCTAGTAAACCAGGTAATACCGCTAATGATGTTGCGGAAAAATTTTGGGGAGTCTTGGATAAGTATGGAATTAAAAAAGAATCTCGAACAGGTTACTCTATAGGTGTTGGGTATCCACCAGATTGGGGCGAACACACTTTAAATATCTACAAAGGAGATATGACTGAATTAAAACCTAATATCTGTTATCACATGATTGCTGTTATGCAATTTGGTAATTGGGGAGTTGAGTCATCAGAGTCTATAAGGATAACTGAGAGTGGAAATGAACTTTTATGCAATTTTTCAAGAGATTTACACGTAAAATAAGTTCTTGAAATAGATCTCAACAAATGTTTTAAACCTTATCTTATGTCAAAGAACTTAGATTTTGTTAAATTCGATAAAGTTGACAAAAGTTACGATGGAAAAGTACTTGTTGTTAAAGATTTAAACCTAGACATTGCTGAAGGCGAGTTCATAACTATGTTAGGACCATCTGGATCAGGTAAGACAACTTGTTTGATGATGTTAGCTGGTTTTGAAACCCCTACAAACGGAGAAATTTATTTAGATAAAAATCCAATTTCAAATATTCCCCCACACAAAAGAGGAATAGGAATGGTCTTTCAAAACTATGCCTTGTTTCCTCACATGACAGTATATGAAAATTTAGCCTTTCCTTTAAAGGTAAGAAAATTTCAAAAAGACGAGATTGATAAGAAAGTGGATAAAGCTCTTTCAATGGTATCGCTATCTGGTTTTGAACATAGAATGCCGGGACAGTTATCTGGTGGTCAACAACAAAGGGTAGCAGTTGCGAGATCTTTGGTGTTTGATCCTCAATTAGTTTTAATGGACGAACCACTTGGAGCTTTAGATAAAAATTTAAGAGAGAGCATGCAATACGAAATTAAACATATTCATGAAAGTATTGGGGTCACGGTAGTCTACGTAACACATGATCAAAGTGAAGCATTAACAATGTCTAATAGAATAGCAGTGTTCAATGATGGAAAAGTTCAACAACTTTCATCACCAGACAAATTATACGAAGAGCCTGTAAATTCCTTTGTGGCTGAATTTATTGGTGAGAATAATACTTTTGCAGGGCTAGTAACCAATATGTCTGGTAAAGAATGTAAAGTTAAGCTTAATGATGGAACAGAAATAGTTGCAAATCCAATTTCAGTTAAGTCAAATGGAGACAAAACTACTGTATCTCTTAGGCCAGAGAGAGCTTTGATTAACACAAAAGAAAAAATGGACAATAACTTTAAAGGAAAAATTGAAGAAGTTATTTATCATGGAGATCATACTAGAGTAAGACTTGATCTACTCGGAAATAAAGAATTTATATTAAAAGTGCCTAATAGCTCTGCCAATATGGATATTAAAATGGGCAACCAAATTAATGTAAGTTGGAATAGCCGTGATGCTAGAGCTTTAGATCCAAAATAAACCTCAGGTTTAATTTTCAATTATTTAATAAAATAAAGCCCTATTTTAGCCAAATGTCAGGTTGACTCCTACATTATATATTGCTGTAATTAGTTTTTATAAAACGTTTAAACGGAGGAATAATGAAAAAACTAAGTAAATTGTTACTAGTTCTATCTTTCGCACTTTCTATCAGCTCATCAGCATTTGCAGTTACAGTTGCATCATGGGGTGGAGCTTATACAGAGTCACAAAAGCTAGGATATGGTGACCCTACTGCTAAGAAACTTGGTGTCCCGATCAATTGGGTCGACTACTCAGGTGGATTATCAGAAATTAAAGCACAAAAAGAGGCTGGCAAAATTACGTGGGATATAATTGACGTATTTGCTATGGACACTATCACTGGATGTGATGAAGGTTTATTTGTTGAATTTGATTTTGACAAAGACTTCCCACCAGCACCGGATGGAACTAAAGCGAGTAAAGACTTCTTTGCTCCTATGCCAAGTAAATGTGCTGTAGGAAACATTCTATATTCTTGGAACTACGCTTATAACACTAAGAATGTTAAAGGTACTCCAAAGACTATAAAAGATTTCTTTGACACTAAAAAATTCCCTGGAAAAAGAGCTATTTACAAAAGCGCTCTAACAAATTTAGAGATCGCTTTAGCTGCAGATGGAATTAAGCCAGGAAAAGGTGGAAAGAAAATCTACAAAGCTCTTAACACAGAAAAAGGTGTAAACAGAGCAATGAACAAGATCAAAGCATTATGCACAGACCCTAACGGTGGATGTGTATTTTGGTCAGCAGGTGCACAACCACCAGAACTATTAGTTTCAGGTGAAGTTGTTATGGCAACTGGTTGGAACGGAAGATTCTTCAACGCTGAAATCGGTGAAGGTGCTCCAATCAAACAAGTTTGGGATGGTCAAGGTCTTGACTACGAATATTTCGTATTAGTTAAAGGTGGACCAAACGAAGCTGATGCTAAAAAAGCACTAGCAATGATGACAAGTACAGAAGGTTTAGCAGGAAGTGCAAAATACATTGCATATGCACCTTGGAGAAAATCATCACTTAAAGTTATGGCAGCAGGCGAGCCATGGTACAAAGATGGTAAGACTAACATGGTACCACAAATGCCAACTGCGCCAGCGAACACTAAAAATTACTTCTTAGTGGATCCAATATTCTGGGCTGATAACGGTACAGAACTTGGTGAAAAATGGGAAGCAATGAAAGCTGGTCTATAATTTTAAGTTTTAAAGACTAAAATTATATATTATATTAAGGGCGGTTATTTATAGCCGCCCTTTTTTATTTATGAGCATTGAAACAGGAAAAATTTTAACAACAGACGGCATACCTCTTGAGGTAAGTCTTAAAAAAGCTGAAAGAAAAAATAAAATTAAAGCATTTCTTTTAGTAGCACCTCTCTTATTCTTTTTGCTTATTACATACATTTTCCCTATCGGCGACATGCTCATGAGGAGTGTGGATGATAAAATGGTTACCGAGATGTTGCCAAAAACATTTAAGTCAATGGAAAAATGGGATGGTAAAGAACTGCCGCCAGAAGAAGTTTTTGAGTCTTTTTATTTAGATTTTCAAAAACTTGTTGAAGAAAAACGAGATGGAAAACTTTCTACACAATTAAATTATACAAAGAATGGATTTAAAAGTATTTTAAAAAAATTACGAAGAAAAGCTAAAAATTTTGAGGAAGGAAATTACAAAGAACAAATAATGGCTGTTCACCAAAGATGGGCAGACGTTGAATACTGGCGAGCCATACAAAGACGTGCTCCTGCTTATACAAGTCAAAAATATTTAAAAGGAATTGACATGTATAAAAATGAAGAGGGTAATATTGTAAGTGTAGAAGAGGATCGAAGAATTCATAGAATTTTATGGCTTAGAACTTTAGAGATAGCTTTCTTTGTAACTCTTTTATGTTTTTTAATGGCTTACCCAATAGCCCATCTCCTTGCTACCTTGCCAATGAAATATAGTAACCTATTAATGATTTGTGTACTTCTTCCATTTTGGACATCGTTATTAGTTAGAACTGCAAGTTGGATGATACTCTTGCAGCAACAGGGAGTTGTTAACGATTTTTTTGTTATGATAGGATTGGTCGCTGACGATAATAGACCAGAAATGATGTTTAATAAAACCGGAACTTATGTAGCAATGACACAAATATTGTTGCCGTTTATGGTTTTACCTTTGTACAGTGTAATGAAAACAATATCCCCAAGTTTGATGAGAGCTGGAAAATCTTTAGGAGGAACTCCATTCGTTGCTTTTTGGAAAGTATATTTTCCTTTAACGATTCCAGGTATTGGGGCAGGATGTTTACTGGTGTTCATTTTGGCGATTGGATACTACATCACACCTGCATTAGTGGGAGGTGCATCAGGAACTTTAATTAGTAACCAAATCGCATTTCACATGAAAAGTACTCTTGATTGGAGTTTTGCTTCAGCAATGGGACTAATGTTACTTGCGGGAGTTTTAGCAATTTATTGGATCTACAATAAACTTGTTGGAGTAGATAATATAAAACTAGGATAATTATGGCATTACCAAAGTATACTGAGACACGTTATAGAGTTTGGCACTACTTCTATATTATTATTTGCACATGCGTATTTTTCTTTTTAATCGCACCTCTATTCGTGATATTTCCATTATCCTTCAATGCCGAAGAATTTTTAAGTTTTTCTGAAGGAATGAAAAACCTAGATCCTGATGCATTTTCTTTAAGATGGTACAAAGATATGATTTACGGAACAAAAAACCCATGGGGTCTTGCAGCAAAAAATAGTTTTATCATCGCTATATTTGCAACACTCGGCTCAGTTATTTTGGGTACAGTTGCTGCATTAGGACTAAGCAGCAGACATATGCCTTACAAAGGATTAATTATGGCTACTTTAATTTCACCAATGATAGTGCCATTAATCATTTCTGGTGTTGCAATTTTTTTCTTTATGGCAAAAGCAGGACTTGCTGCTACACATACAGGAATTGTATTAGCACACATTATTTTAGGAACACCTTTCGTTGTAATTACTGTAACAGCAACTTTATCAGGCTTTGACCACAGTGTTACAAGAGCTGCATCAAGCTTAGGTAGTGATCCAGTAAACACATTTATGAAAATTACATTACCATTAATTCTGCCAGGAGTAATATCTGGAGGCTTGTTCGCCTTCGTGACATCTTTTGACGAAGTTGTTGTTGTTTTATTCTTAGCTGGTCTAGAAAATACAACAATTCCAATTCAAATGTGGACGGGACTAAGAGAACAATTGAGCCCAACAATATTAGCTGTTGCGACATGTTTAATAATTTTATCTACATTAATTCTTGTTACAGCTGAGCTATTAAGACGAAGATCTGAAAGGCTCAGAGGAATAAATAGATAAAAAATGGAAATCAAAAAGGTTGTTGTAATAGGCTCTGGAACTATGGGTAGTGGAATTGCTGCGCATTTATGTAATGCGAATGTACCAGTTACTTTATTAGATCTTACAACTGACATTAGCACAAAGGCAAGAGAGCGAATATATAAATCAAGACCGCCATTGTTAATTGATAAATCAAAAATTGATAATATCAGAGTTGGCAATATCAACGATGATTTTAATGTTGTAAAAGAGGCAGACTGGATAGTTGAAGCTGTAGTTGAAAGAATAGACATTAAACATCAAATTTACAAAAAAATCTTTGATAATAGAAAAGATGGAGCAATTGTTTCATCTAACACTTCCTCAATTCCAATTAAAATTCTATCCGAAAATATGACTGACGAGCAAAAAAAAGATTTTTGCATAACACACTTTTTTAATCCAGTTAGATACATGGGTTTGTTAGAAATAGTAAAAAATGAAAGTAATGATTTAAAAAAAATTAGTTCTTTGAAAGTCTTTTGTGAAAAAGAACTTGGTAAAGGAGCCATTGTTTGTAATGACACGCCAGGCTTCCTTGGTAATAGAGTAGGAGTTTATGCAATGCAAGTTGCTATGACCGAAGCATTTAAAATGAAATTGACTATTGAAGAGGCTGATGCAGTGTTTGGGAGACCTATGGGAATACCTAAAACTGGAGTGTTTGGTTTATATGATCTAATTGGTATTGATTTGATGGCAGATGTTTTAAAAAGTTTTGTAAAAGAACTTCCAGGAACTGACAAATTTCAAGAGGTTGCTAAAGAGATCCCGCTTGTTAAAAAATTAATTGATTCTGGCTATACCGGAAGAAAAGGTAAGGGTGGCTTTTACAGAATGAAAAAATTAGAAAACCAAAAAATTTTGGAGGCAATTAACCTTCAAACTGGAGAATATTCTGAATCTTTAAAAATTGATCTCAAAATTGATACTGTAGACCTTAACACTATCATCAACAGGAAAGACAAGTATGGAGAATATGCTTGGTCAGTAATTTCTCAAATCATTAAATACGCATCATCTTTAGTTCCGGGCATAACTAATAAATTCAATGACATTGATGAAGCTATGAGATTAGGATTTAATTGGGCTATGGGACCCTTCGAAATGCTTAAATCAATTGGTGTAAAAAATTTTTTTAATCGTGTTGATGAATTTAAGGGAAATAAATTTTTAGAGGAACTTTCAGTAAAAAAAGATGAAAACTTTTACGGTGAAAGACAAATTTACACCGAAATAGAAACACTTGGCAAGGTAAAGCCCAAAGCTTTAAGTTTGGATAAAAACAAGTCAGCGGAGATTTATAGGTTTAAGGATTTTAATATTGTAGAGTTTACCACTAAAGCATGTGCGCTAGATTATGACTCTATGGATAGTTTAAAAAAAGCAACAGATAAACCTCTGATAATTATAAATGAAAGTATGCAATTTTCTGCTGGTGTTAATTTGTCATATACAATGAACTTCGCTGAAAAGGGGGATTTTAAATCTATAGAAAAATTTATTAAATATTTTCAAGATACTTGTAAACAACTTAAGTATTCAAAATTTCCTGTTGTCTCAGCACCTTCTGGGCTTACGTTAGGTGGTGGATTTGAAGTAATGGTTCAAAGTAACTTTGTAACATCTCACACAAATATAGTAGTAGGTTTAGTCGAGACAATGGTTGGACTTGTACCCGCTGGTGGTGGATGCAAAGAAATGCTGTGGAGATGGGCTCAAAGTGAGGAGTCTAAGAGAGATTTAGATTTTGCACCACTTAAAGTATTTGAAATTATAGGTTATGGAAAAACTGCATCTTCTCCAATTGAAGCCGAGCCCTTAAAATATTTGTTACCAACAGATAAAAAGATAATGAATAGGAATAGCTTATTTTCAGAGGCAAAAAAAATTATAGAGGAAAATAAAAATTTTAAACCAAGTAATGAGTGTACTTTTAAACTATCAGGAAAATCAGTAAGAGAAAAAATGTTTAAAACTTTAGATAAACTTTATAATGATAAAATTATCTTTGATCATGGTATGACGGTAGGAAAAGAACTTGCCAATGTTTTAAGTGGTGGTGATACGAATTCTGATAAAATATTGACTGAGGATGATATTTACAAATTAGAACTAGACTCTTTTATGAGATTAATTGAAAATAAAAAAACCCAAGATAGAATAAAGCATACATTGTCTACTGGCAAACCTTTGGTCAATTAGAAATCTCAGTTAACATCCTTAAAGAATTAATAAAGTCAGGCCGCAACACATACTCAGACTTATTTCCAGATTTAATTTTTGTTAAAGCTGCAAATCCATGAGTTACATTGCCAAGTGGAGTGTACTCACCCTCAAATAAAGGTGCGTCTGAAAGAAGTATAAAAAATTCACTATCTTCCATATCTCCATTTTTACTTTTCGCAAACCCAACAGAACCTTTTTTAAAATGGAATGGTTTATCTTTTTCTGGTTTAATCAAACTGTATTTTGATTTACCGCTACCGATATAAGTGTAATTTATATTTCCTTTTTTACCAAATTCTAAATCTCCTGCTTGCACTAAAAAATTTTCTACAACACGATGAAAAGCAACATCATCATATTCTTTATTAATTATCATGTTTTTAAATCTCGCAACTGCATTAGGCGAGACCTCAGGTAAAAGTTCGATTATAACATTTCCACAATTAATATTCATGACAACAATATTTTCTCTATTCGTAAAGACAAGTTTATCAATTTTAACATTTTCTACAAAAAGACATTTATTTTTTATCAATATAAAAGATGAGAAGGCAAAGATTGCCAATGAAATCAAAAAAATAAGCAAAATTTTTTCGGATTTACTTTGTTTTATTTTTGTAAGCATTTTTAAAATTTATAAAGATTTTTTAATATTCGATATTCCTTCTTTTATAAAAGTTACTTTTTTATTTAGAATTTTGTCTAAGTTTATTATTTTGGAAACATATTTTTTCCTAGAATTGATAAAGGAAAAGGTTTCAGCCATGTCCTCTGATATTGAGTATTTTGCATATTCTGAAAAAAAACCGTTAGTATTATTAATTTTCGTCAAACTATAGTTCTCTGGATTTTTTGAACTACCAGAATAATAAAAATTTTGATCATTAAACTTAGCCCAAACTCTATCTGGGAAAAATTTTTTATAATTATTTTCTATAATATGAAATACTTCATGATGTATCACTCTTTCAAAAAGTTTATTATTTACGTTCATGTTTAATAAAATTGTTTTCATTTCAGGGTTAGCAAAACCAAGAGCATTTATTTCACCGACTTTTAACTCCTCACATAAAACGATATATCTAAGTTTAATTTTTTCAAAAAATTTTTTATTATAAACATCTAATTCATTTTTAGTTTTAATATATTTTCCCTTAACTCTATAGTCATTTGATTTTTTACAGCTAACATTATATATTCCTGAATTAGTAACGAAGTCTTTTTTGGGGGTAAGATATCTCAAATTATTTTCTTTATCTATTTGATAAATCTTAAGATTGGGTATTTTAATTAGTTCATAAATTTGATCAGCTTTAGACTGAAAAATTATGAAGAATAATAATAATGTTAAAATTTTTAATTTCATTTTTTGAATATAAACATATTAGAATTTAATATCATATGTTACATTAAAGAAATGAAAAAAAAGAAAAAGAGAGAGTCAGATCCTAAATCAGTCCCAAATCTTTTTACTAGCAAATACATTGTGTATTATTATGGGTTTTTCTGGACGGTTCTAATATTGATTGTTGTATTGTCGTGAAAAAAAAAAATAAAAATCCTATTCAACCTGTAAGTGGAACAGTAGTTCCAAGATTTGCTGGTCCTAGTACTTTTGCGAGGTTACCGGAGTTAAGAGATGTAGAAAGTTGCGATGTAGCAATCGTTGGCATTCCTTTTGATGCAGGCACAAGCTATAGACCAGGTGCAAGATTTGGTCCTCAAAGCATAAGACAAGCTTCAAGACATTTAAGAACCAACTACCACCCAAATTATGATGTTGAACCATTTATAGTTCAGCAAGTTGCTGACGCTGGGGATATAACTTGTAATCCATTTAATATTGATGAAGCAATAAAACAAATTGAAAAAGGTGCTTACGACTTACTTAAAAAAACTGGTAGAATTATCAGCATGGGAGGAGATCATACGATAGCATTTCCACTTTTAAGAGCAATCAACAAAATAAATGGAGGACCGGTAGCACTTGTTCATTTCGATGCTCACTTAGATACATGGGATACTTACATGGGTGCCCCCTATACTCATGGAACACCTTTTCGTAGAGCTAGAGAAGAAAACTTATTTTTAGATGATGCATCAATGCACGTTGGTATAAGAGGACCGCTTTACAGTAGAGATGATCTTAAAAACGATGAAAGTTTTGGATTTAAAACAATTCATTGCGATGAATTCCAAAGTGAGGGAGTTGATAAAATTGTTCAAAGAATAAGAAAAAGAGTAGGTAACAATCCATTATATTTATCAATAGATATAGATGTCCTTGATCCAGCATATGCACCAGGTACGGGAACACCTGAGATAGCAGGTATGTCTACAAGAGAAATGGTAAACGTCATAAGAGGATTATCAGGAATGAAACTGATTTCGGCGGATGTTGTGGAGGTCTCACCTGCTTATGATCACGCTGAGGTAACATCATTAGCCGCAGCAACAATAATCTATGAAATCACTAATTTATTTGCAAAAGTAAAAGGATAAGTTAATTTCCAGTCATGTCAGACAAAAAAAAATTTTATATTAATGGTAAGTGGGTTTCACCAAAAAGTAATAAAAGTATTAAAGTAATTAATCCAGCAACCGAGGACGTATGTGCAGAAATATCATTAGGTTCAAAAGAAGATGTTAATGATGCAGTATTGTCTGCAAAAGAAGCTTTCAAAACATGGGCATTCTCATCAAAAAAAGAAAGATTAGAACCATTAGAAAAATTATATGAATTATATAAAAAAAGATGGTCAGATATAGCAGAGACCATAACTACAGAAATGGGAGCTCCAAAGGATTTTTCAACAAAATTGCAAGCAGGGACAGGTGCTGCCCATATAAAAACTTTTATTAGATACCTAAAAGAATTTGATTTTGAGAAACCACTAGGGGATCATGCAAAAAATCAAAGACTTATTTATGAACCAAAAGGTATTTGTGCTTTAATAACGCCTTGGAACTGGCCAATGAACCAAACTTGCCTGAAAGTAATGCCTGCTATTGCATCAGGCTGCACCATGATTCTAAAACCATCAGAAGTTGCTCCACTATCGGCAATGATATTAACTGAATTAATAGATGAAGCAGGTTTTCCTCCAGGAGTCTTCAATTTAGTAAATGGAGATGGTGCAACAACTGGAGATGCTTTAACAAGCCATCCAGATATAAACATGATCTCATTTACAGGATCAACAAGAGCTGGGGCTTTAATATCGGAAAATGCTGCTAAAGATTTTAAAAGAGTAAGTTTAGAACTTGGTGGCAAAGGAGCAAATATAATTTTTAAAGATGCAGATCCAGACGCCATTGAAAGAGGTGCTCTAAGATGTTTCAGAAATTCTGGACAATCATGCAATGCCCCAACAAGAATGCTTGTTGAAAAAAGTATGTATGATGAAGCGGTTGAAAGAGTAAAAAAATTTGCAAACAGTATGAAAGTAGGAGATCCAAAAAAAGAAGGCGAGCACATTGGTCCAGTCGTATCCGAAATACAATTTGAAAAAATACAATCACTTATTCAAAAAGGTATCGACGAGGGTGCTAAACTTGTAGCAGGGGGAGTAGGAAAACCTGATGGAATAAACAAAGGTTACTTTGTAAAACCAACAGCCTTTGCTGATGTTAATAATCAAATGGAAATTGCAAGAACTGAAATTTTTGGTCCAGTGCTATCAATTATACCTTTTGAAAATGAAGAAGAAGCTATAAGTATTGCAAATGATACTGATTACGGTCTAACAAATTACATTCAAACTAAAGATAAAGAAAAAGCGAATAGAGTTGCAAGAAGACTTAGATCTGGAATGGTAGATGTTAATGGGGCTGGTATTGCAGTTGATGCACCTTTTGGGGGCTTTAAACATTCTGGTATTGGTCGTGAAGCAGGAAGAGAAGGTTTATTGGAATTTTTAGAAGTTAAATCAGTTGGAGGATGGGTTAATTAAATTTTGACTTTTCTTTAACACCATCTAAAAATTTAAGGCATTTTTTTAATTCTTCTAGCTTAATAAATTCATCAACTTTGTGTGCTTGTTCAATTGATCCAGGTCCACAAACAACTGTACTAATCCCTATTTCTTGAAAAAGGCCTGCCTCTGTACCAAAAGACACAACTTCGCGTGAATTGTCTCCAGTAATGCTAGATACTAATTCACAGGCTTCAGAATTTTTTTCTCTATCAAAACCTATGATTTCTCCGATAACTTCCTTTCGTATCTCAGATTTTGGATAAACTTTTTGCATTTCTGGAAGTAGCTCTTTCTCTATGAATTTATCTATTTCGTTATTAACAAATACACCGTCCTCTTTTACAACTGGTCTTAATTCCCAATCGACATTACATTTGTCAGCAATTACATTTCTTGCAATTCCACCTGAAATACCACCTATTTGCAGTGTAGTATATGGTGGGTTAAATACAGAATTTTTAGGTTTTCTTTTTTTTAAAACTTCTCTTAGTTGCATAAGTTTTTGAATAAATTTCGAAGCATACTCTACTGCATTAACTCCTTTGTCAGGCTGTGAACCATGACCAGCAAGACCATGAAAATGTGTTGTGTATTCATAACAACCTTTGTGAGCATCAATTATTTTCATATTAGTTGGCTCTCCAACAATACACAAAGAGTCTTTTATATTTCTTTTTTTTAATTCATCTATTAAAAGGGGCGCTCCTTGGCACGCTGTTTCTTCATCAAAAGTGAAAGAAAAATGGATATCTCGATCTAATTTTTCAGAAGAAAAAACTGGTGCATAGGCCAACACACAAGCCAAAAAACCCTTCATATCACACGATCCTCTTCCAAACAGTTTCCCATCTTTGATTGTTGCTTTGAAGGGGTCTGTCGACCAACTTTTTGTTACAGGCACCACATCAGTATGACCCGAAAAAATTATAGATTTTTTTCCATTCTTTTTTTTTGATTTTAAAGTTGAAAATAGGTTCACTCTTTTTTTATCATTATCAAATACTTTAAATGATGATGCTCCGACATCACCTAAAATTTTTTCACAGTAATTAATAATCGAGTTATTATCTTCACCTGAAATTGTTTTAAACTCTATCAAATCAGAGAGAATTTTAATTGAATCGTTATATAATTTATCTGAATTATTTTCTGTACTCATTCGTAAAAAGAATTATATATTAATTCCATGAAAGAACAAATATCCTATGATCAATTTGACAAGATTGATTTAAGAATCGGCACTGTAATTTCAGTAAAAAAAAATGAAAAAGCTCGAAAACCTTCACTAGTTGTAAGGGTTGATTTTGGAAAAGAAATAGGCATAAAACAATCTTCTGCCCAGATTACACATTATTATAATGAGGAAAATTTAAAGAATAAACAGGTTATCGGTGTTTGTAATTTTGCAGAAAAAAATATTGCTGGAGTTGTTTCCCAGGTTTTAATACTTGGTGCACTAGACCAAGAAGGAAAAGTAGTATTACTTCACCCTTCTCAAAAAACTGAAGACGGATTACCGGTAGCTTAATTTGTTAGTAAATTTGCGACAAATGATAAATTTATTTAATTATTTTATTATGTTATGTCTGCTTACTTTTTACTCAAAATAATTTGATATGAAACCAGGAAATAAAAACTCTTATAAATCACTTACCTCGATTAACATTAATGAAAAAGAGTATAATTATTTTTCTTTAAAAAATGCAGAAAAGAACGGTTTAAAAGGAATAGAAAAATTACCAAAATCATTAAAAGTTTTATTAGAAAATTTACTGCGGTATGAAGATGATAAGACAGTCACCAAAGATCAAATTCTTGCTTTGCAAAAATGGTTAAAAGATAGGAAGTCTGAGACAGAAATTGCATATAGACCTGCTAGAGTTCTTCTGCAAGATTACACAGGAATACCTGCGGTTGCAGATTTAGCAGCTATGAGAGAGGCTGTTAAAAAAAAAAATAAGGATCCACAAATTATAAATCCACTCTCTTCTGTTGATTTAGTAATCGACCATTCAGTACAAGTCGATAAGTTTTCAACACCAGATTCATTAAAGAAAAATGTTGAAATTGAGTTTCAAAGAAATGCAGAGAGATATTCTTTTTTGAAATGGGGACAACAAGCTTTTGATAATTTTAGAATAGTTCCGCCAGGGACTGGAATATGCCATCAAGTTAATCTTGAGTATCTTTCTAAAGTAGTATGGAGAGAAAAATTTGAAAATAAAGATTACATTTTTCCAGATACTTTAGTAGGAACCGATAGCCATACAACTATGGTAAATGGCTTGTCTGTTCTGGGATGGGGAGTTGGAGGTATAGAGGCCGAAGCTGGTATGCTTGGACAGCCAATCTCGATGTTAATCCCTGAAGTAATTGGTTTTGAAATAAAAAATAAACTTCCAGAAGGTACAACAGCTACTGACTTAGTTTTGACAGTTGTTAAAATGTTAAGGGATAAAGGTGTTGTTGGAAAGTTTGTTGAATTCTATGGGGAGGGACTCAAAAATTTAACTTTAGCTGATAGAGCAACTATAGCAAATATGGCACCAGAGTACGGAGCAACTTGTGGTTTTTTTCCAATTGATGAAGAGACTTTAAAGTATCTAGAGTTCTCTGGTAGAGATAAAAATCAAGTAGAAATAGTTAAAAGGTATGCACAAGAGCAAGGTTTATGGGTAAGTGACGATATAGTTTTTACTGATACTCTCAAATTAGACATGTCTACAGTTGTTCCAACGATTTCTGGGCCTAAAAGACCGCAAGATAAGGTTTTGTTAACAGAAGCTTCAAAAAATTTTGATTTTAATTTTAAAGAAATAACAAAAAGGGAAGCTTTTTCTACTTCAAAAGTTGATGGGACAGATTATGAAATTAAAGATGGTTCTATTTTAATAGCCGCAATAACCTCATGCACTAATACATCAAATCCCAATGTACTGATTGGTGCAGGATTGCTAGCAAAGAAAGCTTGTGATCTCGGGTTAACAACAAAGCCGTGGGTAAAAACTTCTCTTGCACCAGGGTCTCAAGTAGTTACTGATTACTTGGCAAAGGCTGGTTTAAACGTTTATTTAGATAAGCTAGGATTTAATCTTGTTGGTTACGGTTGTACAACTTGTATTGGAAATTCTGGTCCGTTACCAGAAAATATATCCTCAGCTGTTCAAAAAAATAATATATATGCTGTTTCAGTTTTATCTGGCAATAGAAACTTTGAAGGAAGAATTTCACCATTGATTAAAGCTAATTATTTAGCGTCACCACCTCTAGTAGTTGCTTATGCATTAGCTGGACACATGAAATTTGATTTTTATAAAGATTCATTAGGAAAATCTAAAAATGGAAAGGATATTTTCTTAAAAGATATTTGGCCATCTAATAAAGAAATAGAAGATACATTAAGCAATTCTCTAAACGCTGAAATGTTTGTAAACAGATATTCAAATGTATCAAAAGGACCATCGCAATGGCAAAATATCAAAACAAAAGAAAGCAGCATCTATGAATGGGATGACAATTCAACATATGTAAAAAAACCTCCGTTCTTTGACAATCTTAAAGATAGCCCAGATGGATTTAAAGACATCATTAATGCAAGACCTCTATTAATCCTAGGGGATATGGTTACGACAGATCATATTTCACCAGCTGGCTCAATTCAAAAAGAAAGTCCAACAGGTGATTATTTTATGAAAAATCAAGTTTTACAAAAAGATTTTAATTCTTATGGGTCTAGGAGAGGGAATCATGAGGTAATGATGAGGGGAACTTTTGCAAATATTAGAATTAGAAACGAGATGGCACCAGGAACGGAGGGAGGATTTACTAAACTTTATCCAGAAGAAAAAATAATGCCAGTTTTTGAAGCAGTAGAGGAGTATAAAAAAAGAAAAACGGATTTAATAGTCATTGGTGGTAAAGAATATGGAACAGGCTCCTCAAGAGACTGGGCAGCTAAGGGCACGAAACTTTTAGGAGTAAAATCTGTATTTGCTGAAAGTTTCGAGCGAATTCATAGATCAAATCTAATTGGGATGGGAATATTACCATTACAATTCTTAGATGGCATGGACAGGAAAAAATTAAAACTTATAGGTTCAGAAGTAATTACTGTTAATGGAATAGAGAAAGGATTAAATCCTGGGGATAAACTATCTGTTGAATTTAAATATCAAAATGGAGAAATAAAAAAAATAAAAATGCTGTGCAGAATAGATACTAATAATGAGTTAGAATATTATAAACATGGTGGGATTCTTCAATACGTTTTAAGAAATACAATTTAACAATGTCTGAAGATATAGAAATAATTAATCAAAATACAAGAATTGAAAAAATAAAAAATTTTTTTTCAAATAACTATAAAAAATTAATAGGTTTAATAGTATTAATTTTGATAGTGTTATTTTCATACTTTGGTTACCAAGAATATAAAAATATAGAAAAATTAAAGATTGCTGAGAGTTATAATCAGATTACCTTGAAAGAAATAACAATTGAAAGTACAAATGATATTGAACAATTAGTAAAAATTATAAAAAAAAAAGATCCAATTTATTCGGCTTTGTCATTATATTTTATAATCGAAAATAATTTGGTGAAAGATCAAAAGGTAATTAACAATTTTTTTGATCTGGTAATAAAATCTCAAGAGGAAAAAGAAATTAAAAATTTAATCATCTATAAAAAAGCTATGTACAATGCTGATATAATCTCTGAAAATGAGCTGCTTGAGATGTTAAATCCTATACTTAAATCAGAAAGTGTGTGGAAATCTCATGCGTTACTTTTAATGGCAGATTTTTTTGAACATAATAATAATTTTTTAAAGTCAAAAGATTTTCTTGAGGAGATAATTAATTCTAAAATAGTTAACAATGAAATTAGAATTGAGGCTGAAAGACGCTTAAAAAGGAACTTAAGTGACTAAAAATTATCTTTATTTTATTTTATTTTTATTTCTTTTTGAATGTTCATTAAATCCTAATTCAAAATTTTGGACTAAAGAAAAAAAAATTTTTGTAGATAAAAGCTCAAGCTCTGTTCTATCGAAGGATAAAGATTACTCGTTAAATGAATTTAATCAAAACTTTAAAATTTCACTGCCCAAAAATTTAAAAATAGAGACAAATCAGCAATTAAATAATGACGGATTTATTAACTTTGATGCAGATCTCGAAAAGGTATCTAAATATAATTTTAAAACAATAAAATCTTTTTCGAATTTTGAACCTGAAATATTGTTAGATAAAGATCACTTGTTTTATTTTGATAGCAATGGTTCTATACTTAAATTTGACAACAAGTCTAATATATTATGGAGAAAAAATTACTACTCAAGACAAGACAAAAAATTACAGCCAATTTTATTTTTTGGAACAAGTGGTGATGATTTATTCGTTGTTGATAGTATAGCAAATTATTATGTAATTAACAAAAATACAGGAAATCTAAAATGGAAAAAGAAACATTCTTCATCATTCAATTCACAAATAAAAATATTTAAGAACAAGGCTTTAGTTATTGATATGGAAAATCAATTAAGATGTTTTTCTTTAGAGTCAGGTGAACTTTTGTGGTCTGTAAAAACTCAACAATCACTTTTAAGATCTCAAAAAAAACAATCTTTGATATTAAAAGATAACAATGTTTATTTTAGTAACTCTATAGGGGATGTTACCGCAGTAAACATTTCAAATGGAAAAATAATTTGGCAATCACCAACTCAATCAAATATTTCTTTTGGTAGCACCTATTTTTTGAAATTATCAGATATTATATCTGATGAAAGCTCGATTTTTTTCTCTGATAATAACAACCAATTTTTTTCTTTAGATTTATTAACAGGCTCGATTAATTGGAAGCAAGATTTTAGTTCAGAACTCAGACCGGCGTTGGTCGGTGATTACTTGGTTACAATTTCAGACAACGGTTTGCTTATAATTATGAATAAACAGACAGGACAGATAATAAGGATCAATGATTTATTAAAAAATATTAAAGATAAGAGAAAAAAAAATTTTCAACCCATAGGGTTTTTAGTTGGTAAATCTTATATTTACCTCTCAACAAGGAATGGAAGAATTTTAGTTGTGAATTTTAAAGAAGGTAAAATTGAAAAAATGGTTAAATTGGACAATAATAAACTTCAAAGACCTATTTATTTCAATAAAAGTTTATATATTGCAAAGGATAACTCGATTATTAAATTAAATTAATGCTTCTTAAAATTCTTGAAAAATTAGGTAGAAAAAAAATTGTTTTAGATAGAGGCCCTTCCCATCCCGAATATGATAAAGCCAAACCTTGGATGAATAGATATTATCTAATTTTTAGACATAGACCTAAGTGGTTTCCTTTTAATATTTTAATACACGAAATGTTAGATGATGATCACGGAGAAGGTGTTCACAATCATCCTTTCCCGTTTATGACAATAATACTTAGAGATGGATATTTCGAAACTCTTAAAAGTGGAAGATATTGGAGACCAGCTGGTTATATTGGTTTTAGATCTGCAAACACACATCATAGGATCGATATTAAGCCAGGAACGAAACCTATTACAATATTTATAGCAGGTCCCTATGGATTAAGAAAAGGACCAAGATCAGAATATGGAATTGATTTTAAAACTAAAAAATGAAACAAAAGTTTTTTGAATTAAAACTAAAGACAAACGGACAAAAATTATATAATTTTACAGATCAAACTATTAGTTGGATCGATGAAAATTCTTTTAATGATGGAATTTTAAATTTAAGTATCCAGCACACAAGCGCATCCTTAATTGTTCAAGAAAATGCTGATCCTGATGTACAAACAGATTTAATTAATTATTTTGATAAACTAGTTCCTATGGATGAAAAGTCCTATATTCACAAATCAGAAGGAAAAGATGATATGCCAGCGCACATTAAATCTGCTCTAACAAATAATCAAATTTCTTTAAGTGTAAAAAAAAAAGAATTATTATTGGGTACCTGGCAAGGAATTTATTTGTTTGAACACAGAATTGAAAGTCAAGTTAGAAAAATTATTCATCACTTTATTGGCGATTAAATGTGAGGATCGTATGCCCATTGTAAAATGGCTTGCCTTTGTCTTCTTCTGCAAATTAAATTTCCTTTCTCACAATTTTTTTCAATAGCGGTTACATGCCTTCGAAAATTTTTCCATCTTTTAATTTGAGTTATGTCTACCTTTGGTATTCTTCTGCCCATTGAGAATCTACAATACCATTGGAACCAACCTAATGGATCTTCCTTGAATATCCATCCTTTCTCAATCCAATGTTCTCTGGAAAGTCCAGCTTTCACTTTAAATCTATTTAAATTAACATCAAAAGTCTTACTTATTTTAGCTTTTACAAACCAACTTTTTGGATACTCTTTAATGTTATTTCCAAAGTAAGATCCACCAAAAACTCCCAACTCAAGCATTTTTTTTGGAGAAAGTTCCGGTTTAAATAATCTATAAATTTCTGTGTCACTTATTTTTTTCATAAAATTAAATCAATTTTTTTCCTTCACTTAATAACTTCTGGTAAAGCTCTATATCCGCAGATCCCTCACAACCTATCAATAATATATTTGAATTTTCATTTATTTCTAGAGCACTCATTGTTTCATCATTGTTACAACATGAAATTAAACTTGTGATCCCAGGTGTTGAACATTCACCTCCCTCTATTGAAATATCACATACTACTTTATCTGCTAACATTGCTACAGTCTGTGAGACAAATTTATCTGAAACACTGACACAACTGTTTACAGAATTTTTTAGTATTTGCCATGGGACTAATGACACCTCTCCACAAGACATGCCACCCATTATACTTTCTTTCTTAATATCTACACTTGTAGGAGTATTATTTTCAATACTTTGCATTACACAATTTGCATTTTCAGGTTCAACAATAATAATTTTTGGTACCTTTTTGAAATAATTAGCTACACCAGCTACTAAACCTGCCGCCATACCACCGACACCAGCCTGTAAAAAAATATGTGTGATATATTCATTGGTTTGAAATGAAATTTCTTTTATTATTGTTGAATATCCAGCCATTGTTAGTTTTGGGACGAGCTCATAATCTGGCCACGCTACATCTTGAATAATTTCCCAATTATTTTTTTTTGACTCTTCCTTGCAAAAATTAAGAGAATCTTCATAATTTCCTTTAACTCTGATTACTTCAGCATTCAAATTCCTCATTTCTTCAGCTCTTGTTTCGCTTACATTCTCACTAATAAAAATTTTACAATTTAGTCCTAAATTTTTCGCTCCCCAAGCAACTGATTTTCCATGATTTCCTGCTGTAGCTGTTGAAACAATAACGTCTTTTTTTCCTTTAGTTATTTTTTCCACAGCATAAGCCCCACCTAGGGCTTTAAAAGATTTAAGACCAAATCTCTTTGATTCATCTTTATAAAATATATTTTTTAATTTTAATTCATTAGAAAGTTTGTTTAAACTTTCTAAAGGCGTAGGTTGATACTTTTGCCATTTTGAAATCGTTTTATAGGCATCTGCTAATAAATCACTATTTAAGATTTTTAATATTTTTGAACGGTCAAATTCAAAATTTTCATTATTAATAAATTTTGTAAATTTTTGATTAAGGTATAGGTTTTTATGCATTTGTTAAAATAATAAGAAATTATAAGGTAACTCTAAGGCTAGACTAAATCAAATAATTAGTGCATAGAGATTATTGTATATGACTAAAATTATTATAATTGGAGCCGGTGCAATGGGATCAGCTTTTACTATTCCTTGTATTGAAAATGGCAATGACGTCACCTTAATTGGGACACACCTTGAAAATGATTTAATTGACGAAATTTCAAAATCACCACATCCAGCATTGAAAGTCACTTTACCCAATAAACTCAAAATTGAAAAATTTGAAGGAATTAAGGATCATTCGGATTCTGACTTGATTGTATGCGCAGTGAGCTCTCTTGGGGTTGATTGGTTTATTGATCAAATTTCTCGAATGGGAAATAAAAAACTTAGTATAGTTTTATTAACTAAGGGTTTGAGTATCGAGAAAGGAAAATTAATAACCATTTCTTATAAAATTAAAAATGAACTTAAAAAAAATGGTTTCGATGATGTGGTCGTATCAGCAATAAAAGGACCTTGCCTTGCAGCTGGGTTAGCAAATAAGATGAGGACAGGTACAGTAATTGCCAGTGAAAATAAAGATACAGCAAAATTAATACAGAAAATCATAACAACTGAATATTATTCGACAGAGACATCAGAAGATATAAAAGGAGTAGAATTTTGTGGTGCAATTAAAAATATCTATTCTATGTTAATTGGAGCCTCAGAAGGTTTAAGCAACCCAAGCGCACCTGAAAGTGTAAAATCAAAATACTTTCTTAATACCTCAGCATCTTTAATTCATCGCTCAATTTCTGAGATGGTAAAATTTGTTAAATATTTTGGTGGTAATGAAACAACAGTTTATGGACTTGCAGGTTTGGGAGATTTATATGTAAGTGCAATAGGTGGGAGAAATAGTCAAATGGGGAAATATTTAGGGCAAGGAACTTTATATAAACATGCTAAAGAAAAATTTATGAAAGACATTACTGTTGAAGGTGCACAATTAGCACTTGAAATTGGTCCGATTCTTTTAAAGGAACTTAAAAAAAATGAATTTCCTTTAATGTTCAACATACTTGAGACTATCTGCAATAATAAGAAATTAAGTATTAATTGGTAAACTAAAAAAGTCCCTCAACCTCACCTTTTTTGTTTAGCTTAATACTATTAGCAGCAGGAACTTTGGGTAGACCAGGCATAGTCATAATTGATCCGCAAACAACTACAATAAATTCAGCTCCAGATGATAATCTCACTTCCCTTATTGGAATTTCATGATTTGATGGAGCTCCTTTTAACTTTGGATCTGTTGAAAAACTATATTGGGTTTTAGCTATACAAACAGGTAAACTTTTATAGCCGTTATTCTCAAAAACTTTTAGTTGTTCTTTTACATCTTCATTTGCAGTAATTCCATTACCTCTATAAATTTCTTTAACGATTTTTTCAATTTTATCCCAAAGATTTAAATTATCTTCATACAATAGTTTAAAATTATTTTTTTTTGAATCTTTACATGCTTTGACTACTTTCTTAGCTAGGTCAGTCGCACCTTTTCCTCCCATTGCCCAATGTTTACACTCACTAACCTGGACATTCATATTTTTACAAAAATTAAGAACAACTTCTATCTCTTTTTTTGTATCCAAAGCAAAATGGTTAATTGCTACGATTGGTTCTAGTCCAAATTTTTTAATATTTAAAATATGCCTTTCTAAATTTACTAAACCTTTTTTTAAAGCGTTGGTATCTTCTTTTTTAAGATTTTCTTTCTCTACACCTCCATGCATCTTTAATGCTCTTATAGTTGCAACAATTACAACACAGCTAGGTTTTAATCCTGCTTTTCTACATTTAATATCTAAAAATTTTTCAGCACCAAGGTCTGCACCGAACCCTGCTTCAGTAACAACATAGTCAGACAGCTTGAGTGCTGCTGTTGTAGCGATTACAGAATTACAGCCATGAGCAATATTAGCAAATGGACCTCCATGAATAATAGCTGGGTTATGTTCCAAACTTTGAGTAACATTGGGTCTTATTGCTTCTTTTAAAAGAACAGTCATTGGTCCGTGAGCATTTAAATCTTTTGCAAAAATCGATTTACCTTCTTTATTATAGGCTACTGTTATGTTTCCAATTTTTTTTTCTAAGTCATTTAAGTCTTTAGCTAAGCAAAAAATAGCCATGACTTCCGATGCAACAGTTATGTCAAAGCCATCTATTCTTCTAAAATCTTTTGCAACACCGCTTGTATTGATGTCAATAAATCTAAGTGCACGATCGTTCATATCCATCACTCTTTTCCAAACTATTTTTTTTTCATCAATATTAAGTTTGTTTCCCCAGTAAATATGGTTGTCAATCATTGCAGATAATAAATTGTGTGCTGATGTAATCGCATGAAAATCTCCAGTGAAATGAAGATTTATCTGTTCCATAGGAACAACTTGAGCATATCCACCACCAGCTGCCCCACCTTTCATACCAAATGAAGGTCCAAGACTGGGCTCCCTAAGACAAACAATAGATTTTTTTCCAATTTTATTTAGACCGTCATTTAATCCAACAGAGGTAGTTGTTTTACCTTCCCCGGCTGGCGTTGGAGTAATAGCTGTAACAAGTATAAGATGACCATCCTCTTTCTTTTTTAATTTATTTAGAAAATCAAAATTTATTTTTGCTATATGCCTTCCCATTGGACTGAAAGCACTTGGGTTATCAGGTACATTAATTTTTTTTAAAATTTTTGAAATTGGTTTGAGCTTACAACCTCTAGCTATTTCTATGTCAGATTTAAATTTTTTCATTTAGGTCGTTTTTCTGCGTATTTATACTTTATTTGTTCACTTTGAAAGAAATAAATTACAATGGACATTTAATTATTTAATACATATCTTGAAGCATGAAAAAAAATTTCAGGTTTTTTGATAATAGACAAAAATATCTTCTTTTTGTAACCACTACCAATGAAAAAAACAAAATTGCAGATGCTTTAAAACCAATTGTTCAAAATTTAAAACCCAAAAACCCCGCACTAAAAATTTTTGATGCTGGAATGGGTGATGGATCCTTACTAATGAGTGTGATGAGGCAATGTCATCAAAAAATGCCTAACATACCGCTACTTGTCTCTACAAAAGAAATAAGTATGGAAGATGTAAGACTAGGTCTAGAGAAGCTCCCTGATAGATTTGCTGAACATAAAAATACTGTTTTTGTTATCTCAAATTTGAATTATGTGGAGTCAACTTCTTTAAAATCAAGAAATATAAAAAAACAAAAAAAAATGAATTGGAAAGTTGTAAAGTTAAAGGGAAACTCATCTTTAGATTTTTCAAATCAATTAAGGAGACTAAATCAAGAATTTTTAGCTAAAAAATGGCAAGTTGAAACAAATCCAAAAACAGGAACATCAACTTACAAAGAACCATCTGTAATTGTAATCTATAGGAAAGATCAAGAATTCGTGCTGCAAGATGTGATACCAAAAAAAAATAATGGGAAAACTGATTATGATTTAATTATTGCATCTCAACCTTATAGGTCAAGAGTTACTGCAGAAAAAAAGGTAAAATATGTGATTGAACCCATGATCAAATCTTTAGCAAAAAAAGGGAAACTTGTTGTAGTTCATGCCTGTGGTGGGGATCCAGCAAACAAGATAGTGAAAAAAATATGGCCTAAAGAAAATCCATTTCCATATTTATATTCGTCTATTGAAAAATATATTAAGTCAACTTCAGATAAGACTTTTTTAAAAACACTTAAGTTTCATAAAGTTAAAAAAATAAGCTACGTTTTGCGAGCTTTGCCTAATGAAATCAGTGGTGGAATAGCTACTTCATTAATATTTTCTGCCTGGAATGCCGCAGTCTACGTTAATCAAATATCAGATGAACAAATAATGAGTGCAGAAAAACATAAGAATTATCAAAAGGTTGTCCAAAACGTTGTAAATAGATATAGAGGTTTACACTTTAAAAACGAATTATTTATAATAGAAAAAAAATAGTTGTTTTTTTCAACCGCTGTTTGTAATTAAAACTTTTTTTGATACTCAAATTGATCACAAATTTAAATTTTAATTTGTTGTGAAAATTTTTATAAACTGTAAGAGAAGCAATGTTTAAAAAAACATTATTTCTGATTGGTTTGATTTTAACGCTCACTGGTTGTTACCAATCAACTGCGTCGTTAATTGGCCCGACAATTACATTAGGCACATCTGGAAATATAGTTCAATCTGCTATTTCTTATTCCGTAAATGAGTCAGTTAAAAAAGCTACTGGAGAATACCCAGCAGAACATATTAAAAAAAGATTTAAAAATTAAACTTTTATTTTCATATAACATGAATTTGGATCATTCTTATAGTGACCAAAGGGATCACACTCTTCAAAGCCACAAGACATAAATAGTTTTCTTGCAGGATCAAAAAATTTTCCTGATCCAGTCTCAATAAAAATATTTTTTAATCCAATATTTCTAGATTTAGATAACAAAATAGAAATAATTTTTTTACCAAAACCTTTTTCTCTAAATTTATCATGCACTCTTATAGATTTGAACTCACCATGATTTTGACTGAGGACTTTTATTGCCCCACATCCAATGAGGTCTTCATTATCCCAAATACTCCAGAATTTTATTGTTTTATCTTTAAGTCCATCTATATCAAGGACATGAGTACTACCCGCAGGGGAGACAGATCTTAATTCAATAAAGTGTTTTTTTAAAAGTTCATTTACTTTCAAATCATCGAAATTATTTTCAATAGCTTTCATTGGCATTTATAAAATATCATCTAAATTTTTGAATTCTCCGATTTTAAAGATAATAGCTTCGTTATTATTAAAACCATATTTTTTTGCATTTTCTAAAAATCTTTTCCGTGGCTCCATTATAGGCTCTAATGATAAAACAAAAGTTCCCCAATGCATTCCAATAACTTTTTTACTGCCCAAATCTTTGGCGATCTGCAGTGCTTCTTCAGGATTTGTGTGATATATAGACTTTTCAAACATAGGTTTAAAATTATAAGCGCCAATATTAATAATAGTAAGATCAATTGGTCCAAATTTTTTACCTATTTCTTTATAAATATTTCCATAACCAGTATCGCAAGCAAACAAAATTTTCTTATCTCTATATTCAATTAAAAAACTACCCCAAAGAGTTTTATTAGTATCTGTTAAACTTCTTTTTGACCAATGCACAGCAGGTAGCATGGTTATTTTTAAATCATTATTTTCTATAGTTTGATACCAGTCAATTTCGTTTACATCTTTATAATTATTTTTTGTAAAATATTTTCCAAGTTTAAGAGGAACAATTACTTTTGCATCTTTGTAGGGAAATTTTCTAATCGTACCCATGTCTTGATGATCATAGTGATTATGTGTCAGCAAAAATAAATCAATTTTTGGAATTTCATTTAAATTCAAAGCTGGCTCAACATATCTTTTAGGTCCAAAAATTAGCGGTCCTGCATTTTTCGAAAAAACTGGATCTGTTATAATAGTTGTTTTACCAAGTTTAATTAAAAAGGTTGCATGGCCAATCCAGCCAATATAATCACCATCTTGTTTCGAAGTTAAACTTTCTAAAACATCTTCTTTTTTCAAAACATGGTCCACTGGAACTGAAATATCTAATTTTTTCTTCTCTTTATTAAAGGTAGAGTATGAAAATTTTGTTTGCTTGCGATACTGGTTATTGGCGAGCCTTCAGGGTTTCTAAAGGTATTGTCTGGCAAATGGTGATAGGGCTTTTTATCCATAGAATTTATATTCGAAAACATAAAACAACAGAAAACTAAAACTACAAGATTTTTAATCATTGATCTTATTGATTTCTGTAAAATGTCCCATTTTTCTTTTTTCTTTAATTTCCTTTTTTAAATAATCGAAAAAAAATTCGTTATCTTGAAATTTTTTTCCTTTATATTTGGTTATTTCATTACCTAGAATATTTGTCATCTTCGCATTGTAAAGTTTTAATGTTTTTACCTTTTTAAGACCACAAACTGCGCGAACATGGTTTTCGAACTGACTGATATTGTGTGAGTTGATTGTCATGTGACCAGAATTATGTACTCTGGGTGCGATTTCATTTACTAACAAATTGTCTTTATCATCTATAAAAAATTCGACACATAAAGTTCCTACATAATCCAACTTTTCACTAATTTTTTTTGCATATTCAACAGATTGAGAAAAATGTTCTTTACTTATGCTGGCTGGAATTTTTGAGACTTTTAATATTTGGTCTTCATGTTTATTTTCAAATGGCTCATAAATTTCGTATTCATTTTTTTTAAATCTTGTGACTATTACAGAGATTTCTTTTTTTAAACTAACCATTTTTTCTAATATATAGTCGCTATTTTTAGAAAGGCTAATATTTTCACAATCCTCAAGATTTTTTATTTTAAATTGCCCCTTTCCATCATAACCAAGAGTAGCTGTCTTCAACATCGCAGGTAAAAGATCACCATTTGATATCAAATCATCTTTATTATTAATCTTTTTGTATTGTGTAGTTTTAATATTTTGATCATTTACAAAATTCTTCTCCAAAATTCTATTTTGAATAATCTTATTTATTTGAGGTTTTGGCAAAACTTCTTTTATCGAATTAAGTTTATCCAAAATATCAAAAGGGATATTCTCAAATTCAAAAGTAATTTTATCTACTTTTTTAGTGAAATAATTAATTTTTTCTTCATCGTTATAATTTGACAAAATAAATTCATCAGAAAATTCTTTTGCGGGAGACATTGGGTCATCGCTCCATACAATTGTATAGACATCCAATTTTTTTGCTGCCATACAAAGCATACAACCTAATTGACCACCACCCAAAATACCAAGATTAGTTTTCTTCATTAGTTATTTTGGTTTTTTTTTCACTGATTTTGTTTGTTTAATTCTTAATTTCAGCAAGGAATTTTTTATTTTTTTGTCAGTTATCCCAAGAATAGACGCGGCATATAGTGCAGCATTAATTGCACCATCTTTTCCTATCGCAACAGTTCCAACAGGAATACCTTTTGGCATCTGAACTATTGATAATAAACTATCAAGACCTTTAAGTTTTTTACTTTCAACCGGGACCCCAATAACTGGGACAGTTGTTAAAGAGGCAATCATGCCAGGCAAATGTGCAGATCCACCAGCTCCAGCAATTATAACTGAATAACTAGTCTCTGATTTTTTCGCAAACTCATAAAGTCTTTTTGGTGTTCTATGCGCTGATACAATTTTCAAATCAAAACTAATTTTTAAAATCTTTAAAATTTTAATGCAATCCTTCATAGTTGAATAATCCGATTGACTACCCATTACTATTGCTATTTTTTGATGTTTTTTAAGTTTCATTTACATATTTATTATCAGAAATATAACAAGTATTATATAACTAAACTTATGAATTTCAAAATTGACAACTTACAATATTGTAAATGGGATAGGTCAGTTTTTGAAATCAATCGTGAGGCTGGACTAGACGCAGTTCACGTCACAATAGTATATCATGAAGATTTTGATGAATTACAAAAAAGAATTTTAGAATGGAAAGAACATTTTAAAAACCATGATGATTTAATTTTCTTAGGAAAAGACTTTAGAGACATTGAGAAAGCTAAGAAAAATAACAAAACTGCGATATTTTTTGGGTTTCAAAATTGTTCACCAATTGAGGATGATATAAATCTTATTGAGAAGGTTCATGAACTTGGCTGTAGATTTATGCAACTTACTTATAACAACCAATCCTTATTAGCCTCTGGTTGCTATGAAAAAATTGATAGTGGAGTTACTAATTTTGGTAAAGAGGCAATAAAAGAGATGAATAGGGTGGGTATCGTTATTGATATGTCTCATTCGGGTGAAAAAAGCACCTTTGATGCAATTGAATTAAGCCAAAAACCAATTGCGATAACTCATTCCAACCCAAATTTTTGGCATAAAGCAAAAAGAAATAAGTCAGATGATTTGCTTAAAACATTATCTCAAAGTGGAGGCATGTTAGGATTTTCTCTTTACCCTCATCATCTTAATGACAATTCAAATTGTAAATTAGAAAATTTTTGTAAAATGGTTGCGAGGACTGCTGAAATAATGGATGTAAAAAATCTTGGTATTGGTTCAGACTTGTGTTTAAACCAGCCAGATGAGATCGTAGAATGGATGAGGAATGGAACTTGGACAAAAAAAACGGTTTACGGAGAAGGAACAGTCAATAATACGGGTTTTCCAGACCAACCCAGTTGGTTTAAAGATGCTAGAGGATTTAAAAATATTGAGAGTGGACTTAAAAAAATTGGATTTAATTTGGATGAGATTAATGGAATACTGGGTAATAACTGGTATAATTTTTACAAAGGTATTAGTTAATGCAAATTGAATTAAGAGACCCAAAAAAAATAATGAAATTAAAACGTCTTGGTTCTTTTCACCAATCAAAACTTTCATTTTTAAGATCTTTTTTGAGAGAGTTTTATTCCTGGGATTATAAAAGAGAATTATTTGAACTTGATAATGATGGATATGGTGTTGCCGTTTACTCTTTTAAAAAAGAAAAAAGAAAATACTCTTTGGTTTGTTTTGCAAATAAATTAGATAATAATGAAAGATCAGATAGAGTAATAGCAACAAAATGGGATGCATCGTTTACTTTGTACGATGGTATTCCAACAAAAAAGGATATTGAAAGATTGTCATTAAATGTTCCGCGACAAGAAATAGGAAGGATGACTTATAAAGAGTTGACTTTGTCAAGAGCAAACAAGTCAATAAGAGCTTTTAATTATGTTGTAGAATGTTTATCGGATGGCAATCAACCCTCTATAAAAAAGTTGTCTGAGATTGGATATCTATACAGAACGACCGCAGTATATGGATCGGGTAAATTTGGTCTAGCTGATCGGTTTAGAATTAAAAATAGACCAGAGATACATGGGCCCTTTAGACTAGAAATGATGTTGGTATACTTTGTAAGACAATTTACAATTGATCAAGTAAATTTTATCTCAAAAAATAAAAATCCTAGAAAAGCTGTTGAATTAGATAAAAATATTGCAAGAAGTTTAGGTATTGGAAATTCAACTGGATTAGGGATGGCACCGTTTATAGTCAATCACCCTATACTTCTAAATAATTGGATATTAGCAAGAGAAACTGCTTTAAAAAAAATAAGGGAGATTAAAGATGTAAAACAAGAGGATTTCAATTATTTTTTTGAATGTTTAAAGAATTCTATAAACAATATAAATACTTGGAATACAGATAGTGATTATCAAAAAGAAAAAATAAAAAATCTGAAGATAGATCTCATCAAATTTATAAAATATTTAGAACAAGAATTTGATAAAAGAAAAGAATATTTATTCAATACGATCTTTAATTGGGTAGACACGAATCTAACAGAAGAGAGTATTGAGTATGTGGTTAGCTTATTCCTTGAGCCTTATGATGAAATTGTTGACCAATTAACTCCCACTATGAGCGCGGACGAAGAAAAATTTTTCAATATCCCAGTTGAAA
>CACFAI010000006.1 GCA_902564265.1 uncultured Pelagibacteraceae bacterium
AAAAAGGGGGTTATTAGAGAGAGATTGTGACAAATTAATAAGAAATGACAGAGTTATATGGGGGGCTTGTATGGTTTCTTGTGGAGACGCAGATGCAATGGTAACTGGAAATACCAGACGTTATTCCTCATCATTAGAGAAAATTACAAAAGTTGTAGATCCAAGGCCAGGCGAAATAATGTTTGGTCTAAACATGATAATTAACAGAGGTAAAACAATATTTGTCTGTGATACCTCCGTAATTGAGTATCCAGATGCAAATCAACTAGCAGAAATGGCAATTTCAACAGCTAGAGTAGTGAGATTATTTGGTTTTGATCCAAAGGTCGCTTTTTTATCCCATTCAACTTTTGGACAGCCTGCAACAGATAGAACAAAACGAATAAGTGATGCAGTGCAAATTTTAAAAGAGAGAAAAGTCGACTTTAAATTTGATGGTGAAATGCAACCCGATGTCGCTTTAGAGGAAAGTTATAAAGAATTATATCCATTTTCAGAAATCGTGGGTAATGCAAATGTTTTGATAATGCCGAGCCAGCACAGTGCAGCGATATCATTTAAAACAATGAAATCAATGAGTAGAGCGAAAGTAATTGGTCCACTTCTTATAGGATTAGGACAAGCAATAGAGATAGCTCCTCTTAGAAGTTCAACATCAGAAATTTTAAATTTAGCATCTGTTGCGGCATACTCAGCCGGTGTAATAAACTATAATAAAAAAAATTAATTTTTTTGAATTCTTAAATCTTTCAGCAAAAGAATACTTGCAACAACTTTTTCTACATCTAAAATCGATTTGGCTTCCTCAATAACTAGTTTGAGCTCATCATTAGTTTCTGCGATACCATATATATATATGCGTTTCTTATACGTATCTATTTGATAATTTCTTGCTTTAATCTCTTTATTCAAAATTAAAGCTGTTCTCAATTGAGAGGTAATTAAAAGATCCTTGGCTGACTGTTTAAAATTAAACTGTTCTTTAATTTTAATATCGTTTCTTACAGACCTTACTCCTTCAGTTTCCCATGCTATTTTTGTGATTTTAAGTTTGTCTTCAGGATTATCAACTTTGCCAGTTATAAATATTCTACCATCTAATACTTTAGATTTAACAGCTAAAAAATACCTTTTATCCTCTAAAGTGAGTCTGGTTGATAAATTTTTTTGCATTATGGTATCATCGATCTGAGTTCCAATTGATCTTGGATCTACTGCAACTGATACACCAGTTCCAAACAGGCCTCTAGTACCTGTTCCAACGCAAGAGTTTAGAACTATAAGCAATATCAGCAAATACCTAATTTTCATTTTTTCTCTCAAGACAATAATTATAAATTATACGTTTTGAAATATTTCTATCTTTAAAATAATTTATAATATCTTTGATAGTTTTTTCTGTTAACATTTTATTAATCATTTTTTTATCAGATTCGCTAAGATTATTAAAATTATTAATTTGATATTTTTTTTCAGAGAAAATAGCTGTTAGTTCACCTTTTATATTTAGGTCAAGTTTTTTTAAATCACTAACTTTTAATCTTATAAACTCCTCATGTAATTTTGTTATTTCTCTACAAATCACTAGTTCTCTATCACTAAAAAATTCTTGAAATTTTTCTAAATTTTTAAGAAATTTTCTTGGAGAAGAAAACAAAATAATCGAACAATCAATTTTACTTAACATCTCAAGTTCTTTTTTTAATGATGATAATTTCTCAGACAAAAAACCAAAAAAAATAAATTTTTCAGAAAAACCACTTATTGAAGCTGTTGCAGTAACAGACGAAACACCTGGAATAGGTATAATTGGTATACCTTTTGAGACAAATTCATTTATAAGTATTTTGCCTGGATCTGAAATTATTGGTGTACCTGCATCTGAAATAAGAGATACTATATTGTATTTTTGAATTTCAGAGACTATTTCTTCGGAAATTTTTCTTTCGTTAAATTTATGATAAGATATTAACTTAGACTTAATATTATAATGACTAAGTAGTTTTTTTGAATTTCTTGTATCTTCACACAAAATTACATCTGATTTTTTAAGTATATCTATTGCTCTTAAAGTAATATCTTTTAAGTTTCCTATAGGTGTAGAAACTATATAAAGTCCCTTTTTAATTTTTTGAGATTTAGACTTCATTGTTTAAAAAGAATATAATATTTAATACTGAAATGAAAAATAAAATTACTTTTTTAATATCTATTTTTTCTATTCTAATAGCAAGCTCTGTTCCTATTTCAGCTTCGGACAAAATAAAAATAGGATTATTATTACCTCTGAGTGGTGAAAATAAGAATATTGGTACCTCTGTTTTAAGATCCGTAAGTATGGCTGTGAATAAAATTGACAGCTCTAGGATAGAAATTTTACCTAAAAATAATTTTGATGATCCTGAACAAAACTTTAAAGCTGCTAAAGAACTCTACGACAATGGTGTAAGAATTTTTATTGGTCCAATTTTTGAAAAAAATATCAAAGATTTATCAAAACTAAATGATGCAATTTTTTTGTCTTTTACAAATAAACTTGAAAAAAAAGGTGATAATATTATTTCTGTTGGAGTAAATGCACTATCACAACTCAAGGCAATTGAAAAATTTCAAAAAATGGAAGGGCTTGAAAAAACAATTTGTTTAATTCCCAAAGAACTTTTTAGGGAAGAGGTCGAAATAGCTTTATCATCAACTAATTTAAAACTAAAAAAAATATATTTTTACGAGTCTGATCCAACCTTGTTAACGAAAAGAATTGAAAAAATAACCAAATATGACAGAAGAAAACAAAACTTGGCAGACGAAATTAAAAGGGTAGAAGAGTCTGATGAATTTAATAAAGAAAAAATTATAGAAAACTTAGAAAAAAAAGACACCCTTGGAAAAGTAAATTTTGATTCTGTAATTATTTCTGCCTTTGATGAAACACTCAAAAGTATAACAACCTCCTTAATATACACTGATGTGACACCGAAAAAAACTTATTTCATTACATTAAACCAATGGTTTGATGAATCTTTACTTAATGAAGATAGTTCTCAGAATCTTTATTTTCCATCAGTGAACAAAAAAAATTTTGATAAATTTAAAAAAGAATATTTTAAAGAATATTCATCTGAACCAAATCAAATCTCATTATTAGGTTTTGATTTGGTTGGATTAATTTTTCATCTTTATAGTGAAAATGACTATCAATTAAATAATAATTTATTTGATCAGAAAAATACCTTTAAGGGTAAAATTGGTATATTCGAAATAGAAGATAAACGTGTAAAACATATTTTAAATTTTTATAAAGTTGAAAATAACGAGTTTAAAAAAATTTTTTAATCTTCTTAAAAGCTCTCGCTCTGTGATCGATCTTATATTTGTAATTTTTACTCATCTCAGCAAAAGTTTTTTTATGCCCATTAGGAATAAAGATAGGATCATATCCAAATCCATTTTTTCCTTTTTTAGTTTTAGATATTTTTCCACTTACTTTACCTAAAGAATAAACTTTTTTTCTATTTGGCCAATAAATTACTAAGGCACAAATAAATCTTGCTGAAATTTTTTTTGTTTTCCATTCTTTATTCTTTTTATCTAATTCTTTGTAGACCCTTTTCATTGCTTTATTGAAGTCACTTTTTTTACCTCCCCATCGAGCTGAATAAATTCCTGGTTTTTTTTTGAGAACATCGATCTCTAAACCTGAATCGTCTGATAAACATATAAGATTTGTTTTTTTTGAAAAATATTTTGCTTTAATTAGCGCGTTAGATTTAAAGGTTTTGCCAGTTTCATTTGGGCTTTTGAGATTAAAATCTTTATTTGAGAAAACTTTTACCTTTTTAGGTAATAAATTAGCAATTTCTCTCAGTTTTCCTCGATTATTAGTGCCTATTAATATTTTAGAAATTTTTTTATTTTTCATCTAGTAAATACCAAATTTCTTACCATATAACCTCTAATGCCTGAAGAAAAAAACACTATTGAGGAAAACAAACAGGATTTAAATAAAGATAAGTCTGAAGATAATAAGGCTAAAGAAGAAAAAAAAATAAGCCCTGAAGAAAAAATAGTTGAATTAGAAGATAAGCTAACAAGATCATTTGCTGAATTAGAAAATCAACGTAGAAGATTTGAAAAAGAAAAAGATGAAGCATTTGATTATGGTGGCATGGTATTTGCGAGAGATGCGTTAAACCTTTTAGACAATCTTGAAAGGTCAAAACAATCAATAAATAATGATCAAAACTTAGATGAAAATTCAAAGAAGAAAATAATGGACCACATAGAAATTATTTTAAATGATACACTAACAATTTTTAAGAAGAATAATATTGTGCCCGTAGTTTCTATAAATGAGAAGCTTGACCCAAATAAACATCAAGCAATGATGGAGATTGAAGACGACAGTAAAGAACATGGAACAATTGTGCAGGAAATACAAAAAGGATTTATGTTAAAAGATAGACTTTTAAGACCATCATTAGTTGGGGTATCGAAAAAACCACAGAAAACGGGGGAAAAAGAGCCAAAAAAATAAGATATAGGAACTTGTAGATTAAGAAAAAGCACATATATGAGTTTCGAACATAATAAATTATGAGCAAAGTAATAGGAATAGATTTAGGTACTACAAATTCATGTGTCTCCATAATGGAAGGTACACAGGCTAAGGTTTTAGAAAACGCAGAAGGAGCAAGAACTACTCCTTCGGTAGTAGCTTTTACTGAAAATGATGAGAAGCTTATTGGTCAACCAGCAAAAAGACAAGCTGTTACAAACCCTGAAAACACAATTTTTGCTGTTAAAAGATTAATTGGAAGAAACTTTTCTGACCCATCAGTTAAAAAAGATATTGAAACATCTCCTTTTAAGATAATTAATTCAGAAAAAGGTGACGCTTGGATAGAAGCAAAAGGAAAAAAATATTCACCATCTCAAATATCAGCATTCGTTTTACAAAAAATGAAAGAAACTGCTGAAAAATATTTAGGTCAAGAGGTTACTAAAGCAGTAATTACTGTGCCAGCGTATTTTAATGATGCTCAAAGACAAGCTACTAAAGATGCTGGAAAGATTGCAGGTTTAGAGGTTTTAAGAATTATTAATGAACCAACTGCTGCATCGTTAGCATATGGTCTAGACAAAAAAGCAAACAAAAAGATTGCTGTTTACGACCTTGGTGGCGGAACATTTGATGTTTCGATTTTAGAATTAGGTGATGGAGTATTTGAAGTTAAATCAACAAATGGTGATACGTTTTTAGGTGGAGAGGATTTCGATAACACTATTGTAGAATACTTGCTTTCTGAATTTAAAAAAGATAATGGAATTGATTTAAAATCTGACAAACTTGCATTACAAAGATTAAAAGAGGCAGCAGAAAAAGCCAAAATAGAATTGTCTTCTGCGGCACAAACTGAAATAAATCTTCCTTTTATTACAGCTGATAAAACTGGTCCAAAACACATAAACTTAAAAATGACAAGAGCTAAGCTTGAAGCTTTAGTTGAAGATTTAATTAAGAGAACAATGCCACCATGCCAAACTGCTCTTAAAGATGCTGGTCTATCAGCAAATGAAATCGACGAGATAGTTCTTGTTGGAGGTATGACAAGAATGCCAAAAATAATTGAAGAAGTTAAGAACTTTTTTGGCAAAGAACCGAATAAATCTGTTAACCCTGATGAAGTAGTTGCTATGGGTGCTGCAATTCAAGCAGGTGTACTTCAAGGTGATGTAAAAGACGTATTATTATTAGATGTAACACCTCTTTCTTTAGGTATCGAAACTTTAGGTGGTGTATCAACAAAACTGATTGATAAAAACACAACTATTCCTACAAAGAAAAGCCAAGTATTTTCTACAGCTGAAGATAATCAACCAGCTGTATCAATAAGAGTTCTCCAAGGTGAAAGAGAGATGGCTTCTGATAATAAAATTTTAGGAAACTTTGAGTTGGTTGGAATTGCTCCAGCACCAAGAGGAGTTCCTCAAATTGAAGTAACTTTTGATATAGACGCTAACGGTATAGTAAACGTCTCAGCAAAAGATAAAGGAACTGGTAAAGAACAAAAAATTCAAATTCAAGCTTCTGGAGGCTTAAGCGATGAGGAGATTAGCAAAATGGTTAAAGATGCTGAAGCAAATAAAGAAGAAGATAAGAAAAAAAGAGAGGCTGTTGATGCAAGAAATCAAGCGGATACTCTTGTACACTCAACTGAGAAAAATTTAAAGGAACATGGTTCTAAAGTTTCTGAAGCTGATAAAAAAGCTATCGAAACTGCAGCTGCAGATTTAAGAAATGCTTTAAAAGGAACTGATGTTGAAACAATTAAAAAGAAAACTCAGGATTTAGTACAAGCTTCTATGAAGCTAGGTGAAGCTATTTACAAATCTCAACAAAGTGCAAAACCATCTGAAAATGCTAAAGACCAAAAACAAGAAGGAAAAAAAGACGACAACGTTGTTGATGCAGACTTTGAAGAAGTAAAAGACGAGAATAAAGAGAAAAGCGCCTAAGATAGCAACTATTTGTCTAATTTATTATGACAAAAAGAGATTATTACGACGTCTTGGGTATTAATAAATCAGCCTCACCTGAACAAATCAAATCAGCTTACAGGAAACTTGCAGTAAAATATCATCCAGACAAGAACAAAGGCGATAAAGCTTCAGAGGAAAAATTTAAGGAAGCATCAGAGGCTTATCACGTATTATCTAATACTGAGAGAAAACAAAATTACGATAACTTTGGACATGCTGCTTTTGAAAATGGCGGAGGAGGCAGAGGAGGATTTAGCAACTTCGATTTCTCTAGCCACTTTTCAGATATTTTTGAAGATTTCTTTGGAGAAGGTTTTGGTGGTGGAAGAAGAGCAAGAAAGTCAAACAATAGAGGCTCAGATTTAAGATATGACTTATCTATCTCTTTAAATGAAGCGTATTCCGGTAAAAAACAAGATATTAAGTTTTCAACTTCTGAAAAATGTGAAGTCTGTAAAGGGACAGGTTCTAAACCAGGTCACAGACCAAGCACATGCTCGATGTGTGGTGGACATGGACAAGTAAGATCTAGTCAAGGATTTTTCACAGTACAACAAACTTGTCCTCAATGTGGAGGATCAGGGGAAATGATAACTCATCCGTGCACTAGTTGTGGTGGTCAAGGAAAGAAACAAGCATCAAAAAGATTGTCTGTCACAATTCCAAAAGGAGTCGATGATGGCACAAGAATAAGACTGGCTGGAAAAGGGGAAGCTGGTACTAGAGGCGCAGGGAGCGGAGATCTTTACTTATTTATAAATGTTTATTCTCACGATCTATTTAAAAGATCTGATGAAAACTTATATTTTGAATGCCCTATATCAATCGCAGATGCAGCTTTAGGCTCAACAATTGAAATACCTACTATTGATGGTGGAAAAGCTAAAATTAAGATACCAGCGGGTACACAAAGTGGAAAACAACTAAGACTTAAAGGTAAAGGAATGCCATATATAAGAGGTAGTGGATATGGTGACCTTTATGTTCAGCTAAATACTGAGGTACCAATCTCTCTTAATAAAGAACAAAAAGAGTTGCTAGAAAAATTCAGACAAATTGAGAATGAAAAGTCAAACCCTAGTATAAAAAAATTCTTTGAAAAAGCTAAAAATTTTTGGAAAAATTAAATAATGGGTCTTGAACAAATAGTACCAGCTATAGCATTAATTGCGGTTTTAATTTTGGTATTACCAAATTTTTTAAGAAGTAATTCTGAAAAAAAACAACTTTTTAAAAACCTGTCTATTTGGGGTATTATTGTTTTAGTTGTTGTGATACTTTCATATTTAATTTTTGCATGAATAAAATTAAATTAGCTGTAACTGGTTGCCTCGGCCGAATGGGTCAACAAATCATCAAATCTTCAAAATTAGACAAAAAATTTAAACTTGTAACTCTTACTGAAAATAGAAAAATTAATAGAAAGATATCTGGAATCAAACCAGAATTAAATGATGAAAATGCTTTTAAAAAAGCAAATGTTATTATCGATTTTACAGTACCAAATTGTACTTTCCAAGTTTTGAAAATAGCATCAAAACTAAAAAAAAAAGTAGTAATAGGTACTACCGGATTTACAAAAAAAGAAGAGGAGTTAATAAAAAAATACTCAAGAAAAATCCCAATTTTAAAGGCAGGAAATATGAGCTTAGGAATTAATCTTTTAATGTATCTTACTGAAATCGCCTCAAGTTCGTTGGGAAATAATTTCTTAAGTAAAGTTTATGAAGTACACCATAAACACAAAAAAGATCATCCATCAGGTACTGCTTTAATGCTCGGTAAAGGTATAGCAGTTGGCAAAAAGAAAGATTTTTATAAAATGATTGGTAATAAATACTTTAATAAAAAAACGTTCCCATACGGAAAAAAAATTAATTTTAATTCAATAAGAAGAGGTGAGACTGTTGGGGAACACGAGGTGAAGTTCTCAAGTGGTAAAGAGATTATAACCCTTAATCATGAAGCATTTGATAGGGCTTTATATTCTGAAGGAGCTCTTACAGCTGCTAAATGGCTTATGTCTAAAAAGCCGGGACTTTACTCGATGAGAAATGTTTTAAATTTTAAATGAGGCTTAAAGAGGCTGAAAAGAAAAAAAGAGCTAAAATAGTTCTTAAAATTTTAAACAAAACTTATCCCGAAATTTCTGTACCTTTACATAGCAGAAATGTATTTACACTTTTAATTTCAGTTTTGCTTTCTGCTCAATGTACGGATGTTAATGTAAATAATGTTACAAAAGATATTTACCCAAAATATCATAAACCAAAACACTTTGTAAAACTTGGTAGAAAAAAAATAGAAAAGTTAATTAAAAGAATAGGTATTTTTAGAATTAAAGCTAAAAGCATTTTTAACCTTTCAAAAATATTAATGGAAAAATATAACGGCAAGGTCCCAAAAACTTTTCAGGAACTAGAGGAACTTCCGGGTGTTGGACATAAAACTGCAAGCGTAGTCATGTCCCAAGGTTTTGGTCATCCTGCATTTCCTATAGATACACATATACACAGATTGGCGCAAAGGTGGGGACTTACAAATGGTAAAAATGTCGTACAAACAGAGGAAGATCTTAAAAGATTATTTCCAAAAAAAAATTGGAATAAACTTCACTTACAAATAATCTATTATGGAAGGGAGTTTTGCAAAGCTCGAGACTGCTATGGAATAACTTGTAAAATTTGTACATCTTGTTATCCTAATAGAAAAAAACCAGTCAAAACGAAGAAAGCTTAATATGAAAATCTTAGGAATTGGAAACGCAATAGTTGACGTTATTTGTAAAGTTGATGATGAATTTATAAAAAAAAATAACCTTACAAAGAGTACGATGAAATTAATTTTTGATGAAAATGAATTTAAACAATTACTTTCAAACTTAAAAATTGAAAAAACTGTTTCTGGTGGATCAGTGGCCAATTCAATTGTTGGATTATCACAATTGGGAAATGATGTTGGATTTATTGGTAAAGTAAACGATGATGATCTTGGGGGAAAATATGAGGAAGGTCTTAAGACGGAGAATGTTAAATATTTTTATTCTAAAAAGAAAGAAGAGTTACCAACTGGTACATGTTTAATATTGGTCACTCCAGATTCTGAGAGAACAATGTGTACATTCCTTGGAACAGCTGGAAAGATAAATGAAAACGATGTTGATGCGAATGCTATCAAAAAAAGTGAAATTATTTTTTTAGAGGGATATCTTTGGGATGAAGGTGATCCAAAAAAAGCTTTTGATAAAGCAATTAATAATGCAAATAAAGTTGCTATGTCATTATCAGATCAATTTTGTGTTGATAGACATAAACCTCATTTTCTAGAATTAGTTAAAAATAAACTAGATATAACTTTTGCTAACGAACAAGAGATTATGTCTTTAATTGATACAAAAAGTTTTGAGGATGTAATTGATTTTGCCAAAGAATTAAAAAAGTTATTGGTAATAACAAGAGGGGAAAAAGGTGCCATATCTATTAATGGAAGTGAGATAACAGAATGTGGGATTAAAAAAAATCTTAAAATAGTTGATCTCACAGGTGCTGGTGATTTATTTGCAGCAGGTTTCTTACATGGTCACGTTAATAATATGTCCCAGAAAGAATGCTTAGAAAAGGGTACCGAGATGTCATCAAAAGTAATTCAACAAATAGGTGCTCGGATTTAATTACTTTTTCTTTCTCTTAAAACTTCCCTTTCCTTTTTTTGGTTTAATGACCCTTGGTTTGTATTTTTTTGAAAATAAATCTTTAGCAATAAAATTTTTTTTCTTCATCAGATAGTATATCCATCTTTATTGCTTACAATTAATTCATCATTTCCAAACTCAGCTTTTATTTTTTTTCTAAGTCTATAAATATGGGTTTCAACTGTATGAGTCTCGAGTTCCGAGGAATGTTGCCAAATTTCTTTTTCCAATGTTTCAACATTTACTGGTTTCTTTGATTTATTAAGAAATAATATCATGTCAGTTTCTCGTTCAGTTAATTTTAGACTTGATTTGCCCTTTTTTAGTTCCCTTGAGTTGATGTCTAAAAAAAAATCTTTAACATTTACATTTGATTGGTCATGGTATTTTTTCTGAATAAATTTCACATTTAAATTTTCAATAAATGTAAAAATATTTACTGGAGGTTTAAATTTAATAATTTGATCCTCATTTATATTTTTAACAAAAAAGTTATATTCTTTCTCATGCACAACTAAGATTGAGTTTTTTGTAGAAATACTTTCTCTCTTGTATTTATCAAAAAAAATTTCTTTATTGTCAAATTTGAATATCTCATAACCAATATGTTCCTTGAGTTCGCTTACGATATCATAAAAATTTGATAAATTAATTATATATAATTTTTGATTTACCATATATTTTAGAACTTATGATAATTAAGCTCAAAAATAAAGACACCTTAATTTGTGATGATTTTCAATTTAGATGCTCTATTGGTAAAAATGGTTTAAAAAAAAATAAATTTGAAGGAGACTATTGTACTCCAACAGGAATATTTTCATTGGGACCAGTTTATTTTAGAAAGGACAGGGTAGACAAACCTGATACAAAATTAAAAACCATTAAAATGAATAAACAAATGGGATGGTGTGATGATCCTAACAATATTAATTATAATAAAAAAATAAAATTGAATAAAAAAATAAAAGCTGAAAAGCTCTTTAGAAAAGATAAAATTTACGACATTGTTGTTGTAATCAATTACAATACACGGGGAATCAAAAATAGAGGAAGTGCTATTTTTATTCACGTAACAAATAATTATAGACCTACTAAAGGGTGCATAGCATTAAGTTTGAATGATCTTCAAATATTATTGAAAATAATAAAAAAAAATTCAAAGATTAAATTAGCTTAGCCTCTCTCTCCAAAAATTTTAGAACCAACTCTTATATATGTTGCTTTAAACTTTAGTGCATCCATATAGTCGTTAGACATCCCCATGCTAATTTCTTTTAACTTCAAACTTTCTGATAAGTTTTGCATCTTTTTAAAAAAAGGAATCGGGTCTTCATCAAATGGAGGTAAACACATAATACCTATAATGTTAAGGTTAAATTCAGTTACACATCTTTTATAAAAACTTTCCAAGTCATCGTGATCAATGCCAGATTTTTGACTTTCTTTTCCCAAGTTTATTTGAATAAAGATTTTTGGTCTAAAATTTTTTTTTTCCTGTTCTAACGAAATTTTTTCAGCTAATTTGATACTATCCAGTGAATGTATATAATCAAAAAGAGGTAAAGCAAATTTGACCTTATTAGTTTGTAATTTACCTATTAAATGTAACTTTAATTTTGGAAAGTCATTTTTAATTGATGTCCATTTTTCTTGGGCTTCTTGAACTTTATTTTCTCCAAAATGATTGTGACCGTGGTTTATTAATGGCAATATATGACTGATTGGGAATGTTTTTGACACAGCAACAATATTGGCATTTTTAAAATTGCTTATTTCCTCTTTTACTAAATCAAAATTTTTTACTACATTCTCCATATGAATTTTAATGTTTATTATTTTATAGATGAATTTAACAAAAAAGAAATTGAAAAATTATCTTCTAAAATTTCATTAATTTATAGAAATTATGACAAGAAAAACGATTCTACTGAACTAAAAAAATTAGTTTTATATTGTAAAAATAAAAGAAGAAAAGTTTATTTTTCAAATAATTTAAAAGCTGCTATCAAATATAACTTTAACGGTTTATATATCCCGTCATTTAACAAAAATTTGAACTTTGGAAATATTGTCAAAGATAACTTTGAAATTTTAGGATCTGCTCATAATATTATTGAGCTTAAAATTAAAGAAAAGCAAGGATGTTCATCAATTTTTTTAAGTCCTATTTTTAAAAATAATAAAAAAAAAAAATATTTAGATGTTATTAAAGCTAATTTATTAAAGATTTTAACAAATAATAAAATTATTCTACTTGGGGGAATTAATTTTAAAACCCTTAAAAGATCAAAAATGTGCTCGCCAAATGGAATAGCGGCAATCTCATGGATAAAAAAAAACGGCCCGAGTATAAATACTGGGCCGTTTTAAATTTAGAACCGAATTAAATTAGAATGCAAATCCTAAAGCAATTTCAGTTACACTTTGATCAGCAGCATTATCGTCTTGATCTGGATTTGATACTTCCATGTTGTATGCTTTAATTGACATACCACCCATAGAGTAAGCAACCTGGATCGCATCGATAGATTCTGTTACGTCATCATCAGTCGTTACTGCTGTAGCAACGTCATCCTGAGTATCGTAAGTTTCTTCCGACATAGTGTACGAGATTGACAAATTGTCGTTTACGTTGAACGCAATTGACATTTGCTCACCTGTAAATATACCACCAGCTGTTCTTTCTGCTACAGCTTGGTTTACTGTTTCAATTGATGATGTTACACCTGCGTCCAAGTAAGACTCTGAGTATCCGATTGATACTGGTCCCATTGTATACGTAGCGTACCAAACACCATTGAACTCATCTGTTTGATAGTTTCCAGTTGCAGTTGCTGTGTATGGAACAGTTCTATCTCTCTCTGCTCCGTATGCACCAACTTTCAAACCTTCGTAAGCGATTGTAATACCAGCTTCTTTACCTGCACCAACTGTTGCATCGTAAGTTACTGATCCACCATCAGCTACTGCTGTGTCAGATGCTTGTGGTGAATAACCTAAATGTGCTGTTATTGATGCACCCATCAAATCAAATGTAGGTGAAGTATACATCACATGGTTATTATCCATAAAGTTACCAACTACGTTAGCCATAGTTTGTTTACCATCAGATACTTGCTCATAAGCTTGTGGAACTTCCTCATCATACATGTATGAAGCTGAACCATTACTTTGACCTAATGTGAACGAACCTAATGAAGGTGTTGTGATTGTTGTTGATGAACCTGATACAGAGTAAGTATCTGTAAGTGTTGTGCTCATAGAAAACGTTGTTCCGTTATCTAATTCGCCACCACCTGAGAAAGACACGTGTCTATTCGCACCAAGTGATCTGCTAGTATTTCCACCGCCTACACCAAATTTCAATGTAGTGTTAATACCACCAGAAACAGACATTTCGCCTGCATGCGAACCTAAAGTCACTAGCGAACCTGCTAATGCTGTAAGTCCTATTTTTTTAATGTTATTCATAAAGTACTCCTTTTGTGTTGTATTCATATGAACAGAGGTTTTTTAGCAGAAAAGGTAAAAAACTCGCTTATTTTGACAAAAATAGTGAATTTTTCTGATATGTGTGATAATTTTATCACTCTATTTGGCCACTTTTTTAAATAATTCTGAGATAATTGATATTTTCTGGTATTTATATTTTTCATGAAATTTAATCTAATCAAATTTATTACTCTAATAATTTTTACATTATTTTTTCTCAATTCATGTAATTGGTACAAAAGATCAGATATTAGTGAAAACCCAGTTAATGTTGATGAAAGAGTCAAAAAAAATATTCAAGAAGGTAGAGGAATAAGGTTTGGTAAAGGTGCAACGCGTGGTGGTGATTTTGATTTTGCATCATCAAATCCTCTTTGGAGGGGTGCAATAGATGTTATGGATTTCGTACCACTAACTAACGCAAGTTACTCAGGTGGAATTATAATTACAGAGTGGTTTTCATCAGAAAATAATTCCGAAAGTGACAACAGAGAATTAAAGATTACAGTTAGATTTATGTCAAATGAAATTAGAGCTGATGCTATCAAGGTTATTGTATTTGAAAAATTATGTAGTCAAAACAACAATTGTAAAACAAAAAAAATAAAATCCAAACTTGAGGGTGAATTAAAACTGGCTATTTTAAAGAAAGCAGCGTTATTTGAAAGAGATGACTTCAAAAAATACAAAGAGACAGTAGGAAAAAAAAGAGGCGTTGGGGTAATTAAAAAAAGATAGTTTTTTCGTAAGTGGATAGATATAATTTTAAGAAAGTTGAAAAAAAATGGCAAGAGTTTTGGGATAAAAACAAAACTTTTAAATCAAGTAAAAATCAAAATAAAAAAAAATTTTATTGTTTAGAAATGTTTCCATATCCTTCAGGAAAGATTCATATGGGACATGTGAGAAATTATACAATTGGTGATGTCTTAGCCAGGTTTAAATATTTACAAGATTTTAATGTTCTACATCCAATGGGTTGGGATTCTTTTGGTATGCCGGCTGAAAATGCAGCAAGGGAAAACAATTTAGATCCTAAAGAATGGACTGAAAAAAATATTTCTACAATGAAAACACAATTAAAAAGATTAGGTCTTTCAATAGATTGGGACAGAGAAATATCTACTTGCTCTCCTGATTATTATAAACATCAACAAATTTTTTTTTTAGAGTTGTTCGATAAAGGTTTAGTTTACAGAAAAGAAAACTACGTTAATTGGGATCCGATAGATCAAACAGTGCTTGCTAATGAACAAGTTATAGACGGCAAAGGATGGAGATCGGGTGCGCAAGTGGAAAGGAAAAAATTAAATCAGTGGTTTTTCAATATTTCTAAATTTTCCGAACAATTGTTAAATGGTTTAGAGAGTTTGCCACAATGGCCTAATAAAGTAAAAACCATGCAGAAAAACTGGATTGGAAAATCCTTTGGTTGTGAAATTGATTTTAAAATTGAAGGAAATTTACCAGTAAAAAGTATTAAATGTTATACAACACGACCAGATACATTATTTGGGTTTTCCTTTCTTGCTTTGTCGCCGGACCATCCATTGTCAAAATATTTTGAAAATAATTTTGAGTTTCAGAAATTTAAAAAAGATTGTTCAAAAACAGGCACGACTGAGGAGTCTATTGCTCAAGCGGAAAAGATTGGTTTTAAAACAAATCTTCTAGCTCTCAACCCTATGGATCCAAAAATGAAAGTTCCAGTATATTTTGCAAATTTTGTACTAATGGACTATGGCTTTGGTGCAGTTTTTGGATGTCCTGCTCATGATCAAAGAGACTTTGAATTTGCGAAAAAATATAAGCTAAATATTAAAACCGTTGTAAGACCAAAAAATAGTAACGATGACTTCCAAATTAAAGATGAGGCTTTTGTTGAAGATGGTTTAATGATCAATTCTTCCTTTTTAGATGGTCTTAAAACACCTGGAGAAGCGATTGAAAAAAGCATTGATTATTTAACAAAAAAAAAATTAGGGAAAAAAAAAATTAATTTTAGGCTAAAAGATTGGGGTATATCACGACAAAGATATTGGGGATGTCCCATACCAATTGCATACGATAAAAAAGGAAATATTATAAAGGTTCCAAAAAATAAGTTACCTATTCAACTTCCAGAAAAAATTAACCTTAATACTAAAGGGAACCCTTTAGATTATCAAAAACAATGGAAAGAGATTCAAATCAATGGTGAAAATTGCACGCTTGATACTGATACACTTGATACTTTTGTAGACTCTTCATGGTATTTTTTAAGATTTTGTTCGCCGGAAAGTAGCAAATACGGCTTCGATGAGGAAGATATAAAATATTGGATGCCTGTTGATCAATATATTGGTGGCGTAGAACATGCAATTTTACATTTATTATATTCTAGATTTTTTATGCAAGCTTTAAGTTTTGAAAAAAAAAATTTTATTTCGACAGAGCCATTTAAAGGTCTATTTACTCAAGGAATGGTGTGTCATGAAACTTATAAAGATGAAAACGATAAGTGGTTGAGTCCAGATGAAGTTTTTACTGAAAATGGGAAAGATTATTTTAAAATAAAAGATAGAAAAAAAATTTTTGTAGGACCATCAGAGTCAATGTCAAAATCAAAGAAAAATACTATTGATCCTGAAAAAATAATGAATCTTTATGGTGCTGACTCTGTTAGATTTTTCATATTATCTGATAGCCCACCTGAAAAGGATGTGCAGTGGTCTGAGCAGGGTATGATCGCTTCTTATAAATATATTCAAAAATTTTGGATATTACATAAGAAAATTATTAAGGAAATTAAAAAAAAAAAGAAGAAGAATGAAAATATTGATTTGACTATTTATACAAATAAATTAATTGAAAAATATACATACAGTCTAGAAAAGTTTAATATGAATGTTTTAATAGCTTATCTCCACGAAACTTATAACTTTTTAAATAAAGAAATTATTAAATCAGATATAAAAGATCTTGAGGAAAATTACTCAAAAATTTTAGTTTTGATGTTCCCAATACTCCCACATTTAATATCTGAGTGCATGGAAGATATTAATAAGAATAACAAACTCTCGTGGCCTACTACTCAAAAAAAGTACCTTGAAGAAAAATATGTAAACATAGTAATTCAAATTAATGGTAAAAAGAAATCTCTTATTCAAACCGAAAAAAATCTAGATGAAAAAGTTCTTTTGGAAAATGTGAAAAAAGATAAAAGAATTTCAAATTTACTCGAAAATAAAAGTATTTTTAAACATATAATTGTTAAAAATAAGTTGGTAAATTTAATTATAAAATGAGATTTATAATATCAATAATTGTCGTATCTTTGATTTTAACTAATTGTGGATTTAAACCAATTTATAGCTCTAAAAACAGTAAATTTGAAATTATAGAAATAATAAACAAAAATGAAAATAAAAATTCATTTGCGATTGAGAAAATCATTTTATCTTTATCAAATAAGGATTCTTCTAATAAACTTAAACTAGAGATGGATTATAAACATTCAGTCACTACAATTTTAAAAGACAGTAAAGGTGATCCATCCAAAAAAAAATTATCTATCGTTGTTAACTTGAAGGTAAAAAATGAAAAAAATAACGTTATAACAAATAAAAGTTTCAATGAAGAATTTAGCTTTAATGTACAAAGCGACAAATTTGGCATGTCTCAATATGAAGACAACATCACTAATAACTTAAATAACAAAATTTCTAGTGATATCATTTTTTTACTAGGAACTCTAAAATGATAATTAAAACATTTGAGATCGGTAAAAAAAAATTTGATAGACAAAATTTTTTTTTAATCTATGGCGAAAATGAAGGTCTTAAAAAAGAAATCATTCAAAATCTTAAAAAAGATTTTAAAGGAAATATAGAAAATTACGATGAAACATATATTTTAAATAATAAAGAATTATTTTATGAAAAAATATTCAATCAATCTCTGTTTGAAAGTGAAAAGATTATAATCGTAAGTAGATGTTCTGAAAAGCTCTATGAAATGATTCAGGATGTAATAGATAAAAAAATTTCAGATACAAAAATAATATTAAATGCAAATATTTTAGATAAAAAATCAAAATTAAGAGGACTATTTGAAAAAAACGCAGAATTAATAATTATTCCAACTTATAAAGATACTTCTCTTACTTTAATGGAAATAGCAAAAAAATTTTTTTACAATTACAAGATAAGTATTTCTCAAGAAACAATAAATATTTTAGTAAATAGATGTAATGGGGACAGAGGCCATCTAAAATCTGAATTAGATAAAATTCTTATATACATGGAAGATAAAAAAAGTATTAATCTAAAAGAGATATACAGATTAACAAATCTTGCAGAAAACTTTAGCGTAAATGAACTAGTAGATAATTCTTTGTCAAAGAATTCTAAAAAAACATCAGAGATGATTAATGAAAGCAACTATCAATTTGAAGATGGAATATTAATTTTGAGAACATTCTTACTAAAAGCAAAAAGATTACTAAAACTTTACGAAAAAAATGATGGAAATATAAGTTACGAAAATCTTATAAATAATTATTCACCTCCAATTTTTTGGAAAGACAAACCAATTGTCAAGAGACAACTTCAAAACTGGTCAAAATCAAAAATGAAAGATTTAATAACAAAAATCAACAAAACAGAAATTTTTTTAAAAAAAAATAGTTCTATTGGCTTAATGATAATCTATAATTTTATCTACGAGACTTCTGAGAAAAATTAATAATATTTTTTAACAATATCTATTAGGTGATTTAATTGATTTAAGTCTCTGTAATCAAAAGTAATGTATCCCTTATTATTTTTCTTGTTTATTATTTTAGTTTGGAGGCCCACTTTTTCCATTATATCACTTTCTAGTTTTCGTATATTTGGATCCTTCACATTTTTAATCTTTACGCTTGGGGACTTGTAAAGTCTAACTAGGTTTTCTGTTTGTCTCACGGATAAGTTTTTTTTTACAATTTTTTTGGCAATTTGATCTGAATTAACAAGACCAACCAAAATTTTAGCATGGCCTGGTGTTATCTTGTTTGTTTTGATCAAATCAGTTATATAACTTGAAAGAGTTAATAATCTTAGACTATTAGTAATGTGACTTCTGCTTTTTCCAATAAATTTAGCAACTTGTTCTTGATCATAACCGAACTCTTCTATTAATCTTTTATAACCTTCTGCTTCCTCTATAGAATTTAAATCATGTCTTTGAACATTCTCAACTATCCCAAATTCAAGAGCTTTTTTATCATCAGCATCGACAACTACAACTGGGACTTCATGAAGTCCCGCTCTTTGAGCTGCAAGCCATCTTCTCTCTCCTGCTATTATTTCATACTTATTTCCACTTGAAGGTCTTGCAATAATAGGCTGAATTATTCCTCTAGACTTTATCGAATTAGTTAACTCCTCCAAGCTATCTTCATCAAATGTTTTTCTTGGTTGATATCTATTTCTAATTAAATCACTAACTGAAATTTTATTGTTTTTTGAGACTGTTTTTGTATCTCCAATTAAAGAAGATAATCCTCTTCCAAGACCCTTTTTATTTTTGAAAATACTGCTCATGCTGCTGTTACAAAACTCGCTTCTTGAGCTAAGAACTCCTCTGTGAATTTGATATAAGATTTGCTTCCTGGACATTGTTTATCATATATTAAGACCGGAACCCCATGTGAAGGTGCTTCTGATAAACGAACATTTCTAGGAACTACAGTTTGATAAACTTTTTCTTTAAAATAACCTCTAGCGTCTGTTTCAACTTGTGCAGATAGTCTGTTTCTTTTGTCATACATCGTTAACAAAATTCCTCTTACAGATAAATTTGGATTAAGACCAACTTTAATACGATCTATAGTTTTGATGAGCTGAGTTATCCCTTCGAGGGCAAAAAATTCTGTCTGCAAAGGCACGACTAATGAGTCTGATGCCACTAAAGCCATCACGGTTAATAAACTCAAAGAAGGCGGACAATCAATCAAGACGTAGTCGTATGAATTGCTAGAATTGTTTAAATATGCGGTTAATTTAGTCTTTAGAAGATATGCTCTATTTTCGTCATCTGCTGTTTCAACCTCCAAACCAGATAAATCTACATTTGATGTTACGATATCTAAATTTTGAAAGTTAGTCATCTGAATTGAATTTTGAATCTCTTCTTTTCCATTCAAGACTCCATAAATTGATTTGCTAGTATCTGTTACATTAGACAAACCTAATCCTGTTGTTGCATTTCCTTGTGGGTCCAAATCTATAACTAGTATTTTTTTTCCATTTAAACTAAGTCCTGCAGCTAAATTAATTACGGTCGTCGTTTTTCCAACACCGCCCTTTTGATTAATTACCGAAATAATTTTTTCTTTCATTTTTTTTTACTCACTTTATTTATTTTTATTATGATTGAATCTTTTTCTGTTACGCTTTTTTTTTCGATAAATTCTAAATTCCAATTTTGTATACATTGTTCAATGGAACTCTTTCCAGTTTTTCCTAAAAACAAAATGATGTCTTTAAAATCATCAAAGTTTCTCGTTACCAAATCTAAAATAACCGGCAAAGGTTTAAATGCTCTTGCTACAATCAAATCGGAGTTTAATTTTTTTTGATCAAAGATATTTTGATTTATTACTTCAGCGTTTAGTTCAAATTTATTAATAACTTTTTTTAAAAAATTGCTTTTTTTAAAACTTTTTTCGTAAAGAAAAAATTTCATCTTCGATTTTTGTTTTTTTTTGATTATAGCTATAACTAAACCAGGTAAACCTGAGCCAGAACCTAGATCAGTGCATGATAGGTGATTTTCATCAATTAAATCAATAATTTGTGCACAATCAATTATATGTCTTTCTCTGGCTAATTCCTCAGTATGTTGGCTAATTAAATTAATTTTTTTGTTCTCATCCAAAATCATTTCTTTAAATTCATCCAATTCAAGAAATGTTTCACGTGAAACATTCAAGGTGTCTAGTTTTGAGTAATTAATTTTATGCGAATCTATCAAGCTATCTTCTTAATAGACTTTCTTTTAAGGTGTGACAACAGAATAAATACTGCCGCTGGGGTTATACCGTCAATTCTCAGTGCTTGACCCATTGTTTTTGGCCTAATTTGCTTGAATTTTGACTTCACTTCATTTGAAAAACCAGAAAAATTATCATAATTAATGTTATCTGGGATTTTAAGATTTTCATCTCTTTTAAAAGCTAATATATCAGCACTTTGCTTCTTTAAATAACCCTTATAATGGGCGTTAGTTTCCAATTGCTCATCTATTTCCTTTGATATAAAGCTTAATTCAGGCCAAATCTCCCTAATCTTGTCCATAGTCACCCCTTTTTGAGCCAATATGTTGCTAGCAGTCCTTAAAATACCATCTTTTGCAATTTTTACGCCGAATTTAGATACTTTTGAAGGTGAGATTTTTAATTTATCCATTTTGCTTGAGATATTCCTTAAATTTTTACTTTTGGAATTAAAAACATCGGCTCTTTCTTCTGATACTAAGCCAATATTTATTCCTATTTCAGTTAATCTTAAATCAGCGTTATCAGATCTTAGAGTTAATCTGTATTCGGCTCTTGAGGTGAACATCCTGTAAGGCTCAGCAACCCCTTTAGTTACTAAGTCATCTATCATGACACCGATATAAGCTTGAGATCTATCTAAGATTAAAGGTTCTTTATTTTGAATCGATAACGCTGCATTTGCCCCGGCAATCAATCCTTGTGCTGCCGCTTCTTCATAACCTGTAGTTCCATTTATTTGTCCTGCTAAATAAAAATTTTTAATCTTCTTAGTCTCTAGAGTCGAGAAAAGCTCTCTAGGGTCAACATAATCGTATTCTATTGCATATCCAGGCCTTATAATTTTAACATCCTCTAAACCATTAATATTACGACATATTTTGTACTGTATCTCTTCTGGAAGAGATGTAGAAATACCATTTGGATACACTGTATTGTCGTTAAGGCCTTCAGGTTCTAAAAAGATCTGATGTCTAGTCTTGTCTTGAAATTTATAAATTTTATCTTCAATAGATGGACAGTATCTGGGACCAACACCCTGAATACTTCCAGAATACATTGCACTCTTTTTTAAATTTTCAGAAATAATCTCATGAACTTTTTTATTTGTGTAAGTCATACTACATGAGATTTGATTGTTATAAACTTTCCTAGTTAAGAAAGAGAAAAATGAGATATCTTTATCGGCATCTTGTCGTTCGAGATTATCATAATTAATTGTTGTACCGTCTAACCTCGGAGGAGTTCCGGTCTTTAGTCTACCTAATTTAAAATCATATTTTCTTAATTGATCCGATAAACCTATCGTCGGTTTTTCATCATACCTACCAGCTGGTGTTCTTTTATCACCTATATGTATCAAGCCATTTAAAAATGTGCCCGTTGTCAGAATTACCTTTGAACATTTTATTTCTGTACCATCTACTGCCTTGAGACCCTTTATCTCATTATTTTCAATTAGAAATTGATTTATTGATATCGAAAATATGCTTAAATTACAGTAGTTTAGCAGTTTTTGCTGCATTTCTTTTTTATAAATAGACCTATCACTTTGAGTTCGTAGTCCTTGCACTGCTGGTCCTCTGCTTCTATTTAGTAGTCTAAATTGAATGCCAGATTTATCAGCTATGTCTCCCATAACACCATCTAAAGCATCTATTTCTCTTACTAAATGCCCTTTACCTAGCCCACCGATCGCAGGATTACAAGACATCTCGCCTATAGTATTAACGTCATTCGTAAACAATGCAGTAGTAACACCCATTCGAGCAGATGCAGCAGCTGCTTCACAACCAGCGTGACCACCACCAATGACAACAACATCAAATGAAAAATTATTTTTCATACGTAGAATTTATAATTGATGAAGAATTTTACAAGTTTTAACAAGAAAACATTAAAAATTGGCTAATACCAACGATTTAGTTAAAAAAGATACTAAAAATCCAGCAAAATTGTGGTTATTTGCCAATACAGAAATCGTTGAAAATACTACCTAATATGACCTCTACATCGACTTTTCCAACAATTTTACCTAAACTGACTTGCGCTAGTCTAAGATCTTCTGCACCTTTATCAAAATCTGAAGACTCAGTTTTGTCTTTAAAGCTTTGCAAGTTTATTAAGCACTCCTTTAGATTATTTTTATGTCTCTCTCTAGTTACATAAACATCGTCATTAAACTTCATATCTCTAATTAAATTTTTTTTAATTCGGTCTAATAATTCATCTATGTTTTTTTCTTTGAGAAAAGATACAGAAATTGGATCATACTTGTTAAGTCTATCCTTCACATCAAATTTATTAAGGTCAGATTTGTTAATAACTAGAATTGTGTTTTTATTAAATAGATCATTCAAAAACCCATAAAAATTAACGTTTTTTGGCTCTATAACTACTATTCTAAGGTCTGCTTCTTCTGCTTTTTTGAAAGCAAGTTTAATACCCTCTTTCTCAATTACATCTTTTGAGTCTCTTATACCTGCAGTGTCAGAAATTATAACTGGGTAACCATAAAAATTTAAACTTGTTTGCAACACATCCCTAGTAGTTCCTGCAATATCAGATACTATTGCAACATTTCTTTTGCTTAAATAATTCATCAATGTTGATTTACCAGAGTTTGGTGGACCGACAATTGCTATTTTATAACCTGTTCTAATTCTCTCTCCAATTTCATAACTGGTTAATATTTTTTGGATTTCACTCTCAATATAAGAAACATCCTTTCTAACATCGTCAAGAACATTAGAAGGTAAGTCTTCCTCAGGAAAATCAATTTTTGCCTCAATTTTTGACAAAACTTTAATTAAGTTCTCTCTGAGTTCATTAAATTTTAGGAAAGATTTACCTTTTATAATATTTTGAGCTTGTTCCATTTGAATTTCTGTTTCTGCTGCTATTAAATCCCCTATGGCTTCAGCTTGAAGAAGATTTATTTTCCCATTTAAAAAAGCAAGCTTTGTAAATTCCCCTGGTTCCGCTAATCTGCATTTTTTTGTACTTAAAAGTGTTTCCTGAAGTTCTTTAACTACTGCTTTGCTCCCATGAACATGTAATTCTGCCATATCCTCGCCTGTATAACTTTTTGGACCAGGGAACCACAAAACTATGCCTTGATCTATTGGTCTATTATTGTTGATATTGTTTAATTCTAGAAGAGTTGCCTCCCTAGGCTTTGGCATTGCCTTATTTGTTAATGCTTTAATAAGGAAACTTGTGTCAGGGCCAGAAATTCTAATTATAGCAACTCCGGAAGCCCCTATTCCTGTGGATAGGGCACAAATTGTCATAAATATATTATATATTGAATTTTATATAAGGATATCATTAAAATATATTATGATTATATGGTTAGCTTCATATCCAAAAAGTGGAAATACTTGGTTGCGTATGTTTTTAAAAAGTTATTTCCTTAAATCTGACGAAAAATTTACTTTAGATGGTTCCATTCTAGATAGCTTTAAACCTCAGGGTTTTCCTGAACAAAAAGTATTAGACAATTTGAAAATAGATTATTCTAAATTCGAAGAAATCGCTAAAAATTGGGAGTCTATGCAAGATTACATAAATTTAAATAAAAGAACAAACTACGTCAAAACTCATAATGCAATGTGCACAGTAGGTGCTCATAAATTTACTTCGTTGAGAAATACTAAGGGTGGAATCTATTTGGTGAGGGATCCAAGGGATGTCTTGGTTTCTCTCTCTCATCATATGGGCCTAGACTACGAAGAAACATTTAAACATTTATCCTCTCCTTATAATTTTGAATATCCATCTTCAGGTAATAAAAGGTACAAAAAATCTTTAATGGGTACGTGGTCAAATCACTACAATTCTTGGAAAAATTACAATTCTTGTAAAATTTTAATTATTAAATATGAAGATATGGTCATGAATGAAATCAATACATTTACGAAAGTTATCAACTACTTAAGTGAAGTGGATAAAATAAAATTAAATGAAGAAAAATTAAAAAAGGCTCTTAAACAAACTCAGTTCGAAGAATTACAAAAAATGGAGAAAACTGAGGGTTTCAAAGAAAAGGGTAAAGGGGAGTTTTTTTTTAGAAAAGGAAAGGTTGGTGGCTGGAAAAATGAAGTTTCACCTGAAATTATTAATAAAATAGAAAAACTTTTTAAAAAAGAAATGATTGAATTAGGCTATTTATAGTCAGAACTTTTAATCTTTTGCATATTTTCAAGTGCTTCGCAAAAATTATTGCTAAAATCTTTAGTATTGAATAGAGGTGTTTCTGTAACTTTATTGAAAAGAATTTTTCTTGTTTTTTCTAATTCATTTATATTATTTGTAAAATAAACGGCCTTTTCTACATAATCATTGTTGTTTTTGGCAATAAAATTTTCAATATTTGCATTTTTTAAAATACTCTCACCACACCTAGAATTAAAATTATATCCTGCTCTTGTAATTACAGGTACGTTTTTCCATAATGCTTCAAATGTCGTGGTTACACCAGTAAAAGGAAAGGTATCGAGACATAAATCTACCCTATCATAGAGGTTAATATGAGATAAGAAATCTTCTCTTTTTGTTTTATTTAGTATTTCTACAGAATTTATTAAACCCTCCTTTTCAAATTTGTTTTTAATAACCTCCTCGCAAAGTAATAAAGATGATTTTAAAACCAGTTTAGAATTCTTTACATTTTTTAAAATTTCAATCCAAGTATTTAAAACATCATCGTTTATTTTCATGAAGTTATTAAATGAACCAAATGTAAAATAGTTATTTTTTTTATAAGGTAATTCATTGTAAACTCTTTTGTATTCAAATCCACAATGAGAGTTCCAAATTTTTGGAAGCTTATAAATTTTTGTAAGATAATCTTTCTCTTCATCTTGAACAGTATTAGTGTCAGCTAAAACGAAGTCCACCTCTTTAAGACCAGAGGAATTATTAAAACCTAACCAACTTATTTGAAGTGGGCAAATTCTTGTGTTGAAAATGTCAATTCTATTAAATGCCCATAAGCCAACCAGGTCGATTAATATATCGATGTTTGCCTCTTGAATGGTGTTAACAAGTTCTTGGTCTGATTTACCACCCAGATCAATCCAATTATCAAAAAGACTTTTATAATTATCAGTAATCTTATCGTGTTGACGGATCTTACAAAGAGAAAGCGCAATAGATTCATATTTTGTGTTTTTTAAATTTTTAAGAAGATCTATAATAAAGTAATAAGTTGGATGTTGTTTGAAGTCAGGAGAATAAAAACCAACTCGTATTTTTTTTTTTTTTAAATCAATTTTGTCTAATTTTTTTGAGTCTAAAACTTTAAATATACTTGAATATTTTTTTTGAAACTCCTCAAAATTCTTTTGTTTCCAGTTACTTATGTACATTTGCCCTGCAATATACGAAGCACCCAAAACTTTATTTAAACCCTTTGATTTTATGACTTTTTCAACAGCAGAAACTTTTTCTTTATGCTTTATTTGATATTTATATAATTCAATTCCGTGAGATAAGAACTTATCGTTTTTGGAAAATTTCTTTTCTGCTTCAAGATACATCTTTTCAGAGTTTAAAATATTATTTAATAACAAAGATTCTCTTCGGCCCATTTCTACACAAAGCGTAATATGACTACATACAGAGTTAAGAGATATTTCACCTAGATTATCTTTGTAAAATGCTGTTTCAAAATCATTAAAAGCATTTTGAATATCTCTATCTGTTTTCCCTTTCTGTGATGCCCTACAGATCCCAAGTAAATTATATAATTTTGGAGGTCTATTTTTTTCTGTTGTGGATGTTTCAATTTCAAAAATAACTTCTGAATATCTTTTTTCTTGAAAGAGTTTTTTTAGTTTTTGCAAATCAACATCTGACATAAATAAATATTATCAAATAAGAAATTATTTTAAATGAATTATTAAATTTACTTTTCTTAAGAGGGTTTATTCATGGAGTTAAAAAACTCTGTATTGCTTTTGGTGTTTTTTAGCTTTGAATTTATAAATTCTATTGCATCCATTGATCCCATTGGAGCAATGATACGTCTTAAAACATTCATTTTTTGAAGGTCGTTTTTATCAAAAAGTAGTTCCTCTCTTCTCGTGCCTGATTTTGTAATATCAATTGCTGGAAATATCCTTTTTTCAGATATTTTTCTATCTAATATAGTTTCACTATTACCTGTTCCTTTAAACTCCTCGAAAATAACCTCATCCATTCTACTTCCTGTATCTATTAAGGCGGTTGCAATAATTGTTAGAGATCCGCCTTCTTCAATGTTTCTTGCTGCTCCGAAAAATCTTTTTGGCCTTTGCAATGCGTTTGCATCTACACCACCAGTTAACACTTTTCCTGAACTAGGAACGACAGCATTGTAAGCTCTACCAAGTCTGGTTATTGAGTCCAAAAGAATTACGACATCTTTTTTATGCTCAGTCATTCTCTTGGCTTTTTCTATAACCATCTCTGCTACCGCAACATGCCTTTGTGCGGGTTCATCAAACGTCGAACTAATTACTTCTCCTTTTACAGTCCTTTGCATATCAGTTACTTCTTCAGGTCTTTCATCGATAAGTAAAACCATAAGATAACATTCTGGATGATTAGCTGTAATAGAGTTAGCTATGCTTTGTAATATCATTGTCTTTCCAGCCTTCGGAGGAGATATAATTAGAGATCTTTGACCTTTTCCAATTGGACTTACCAGATCAATTAATCTTGGGGTTAAGTTAGGTTTTTTCTCTACCGTTTTAGCCTCCACCTCCATTACTATTTGTTTATTAGGATATAAAGGTGTTAAGTTATCGAAAGCAATCTTGTGTCTAGATTTTTCGGGATCTTCTAGATTTATCTTACTCACTTGAAGTAAAGCAAAATACCTTTCTCCTTCTTTAGGTGCTCTAACAGGACCTTCAACAGTATCTCCTGTCCTTAAACCAAATTTTCTGATTTGACTTGGGCTAACATAAATATCGTCCGCTCCAGGCAAATAATTTGACTCTAGCGCTCTTAAAAAACCAAATCCATCTTGGAGAAGTTGAAGGACTCCCATTCCAGTAATCTCTTCGCCTTTTTCAGCAAGTTTTTTCAATATAGCAAATAAAATTTCTTGCTTTCTAAGTGTGCTAGCATTTTCTATACCTAGCTTCTCGGCTTGTTCAATTAATTGTGCTGGGCTATTTTTTTTAAGTTCTTGGATTTTCATGTAGGGGATTAAGTAATTTGATAAATTAATATAATATATATTTAAAATATTTCAACCTCCTAATGGCTTCAAAATTGCAAAAAATATGATCAAAATTAACAATAAAGTTGGAATTTCATTAATAATTCTAAAATATTTTGAGCTTGCTGTGTTTCTATCATCTTTAAATGCTCTTAAACATGACCCGAGATAAAAATGGTAAGCCGTTAAAATTACTACCAAAAAGAATTTAACTTGCATCCAGAGTGCACTTAGTAATTCAGCACCAACAGAGTGTATTAAAACAAGACCAAATATCCACGATAGCAACATTGCTGGATACATTATGTAAAAATATAATTTTTTCTCCATAATTTTAAAAACTTTACAAACCTCAACATTTGACGAATTTTCTGTGTGATAAACAAATATTCTTGGCAAATAAAGCAATCCAGCCATCCAAGAAATTACTGCAATTAAATGGAGGGATTTAAATATTAGATAAAAATTCATTTTCTTATGCTCTTATTGATTAAATGCACTAATAATTTAATATGATCTTCATTATCATTTAAGCAAGGAATTGTATCAAATTTTTCCCCGCCAGACTCTAAAAAGCTTTCTTTTCCTTGAATAGAAATTTCCTCAAGGGTTTCAACACAATCAGAGGAAAAACCAGGAGAAATTACTAAAATATTTTTTTTTCCCTCTTTGGGTAAATTTTCCAAAGTTTTATCCGTGTAAGGTTGAAGCCATTCTTGTGGGCCGAATCTTGATTGAAAAGTTGTTAAAATTGGAATGTCTTTATTGAACGTTTCTTTAATTAATCTGGAGGTTTTGTGACAATAACAGTGGTATGGGTCACCTTTATCAAAATATTTTTTTGGTATACCGTGGTAAGAGGCTAATATTAAATCAGGTTTCCAATTAATGCTATTAAGTTTGTGGTTTATTGAATTCACGATTGCTTGAATATATAGCGGTTCAGATTCATAGTGAGGTATAATTTGTAAACTGGGCTGCCATCTCATTTTCATTAGCGTCCTGTACACTTCATCACAAACTGTAGCTGTTGTTGCTGCTGCATACTGAGGATACAGAGGAAGTATAATAATATTTTCACATCCGCTATCTTGTAAATCTAACATTTTACTCTTTATGCTTGGATTTCCATATCGCATTGCATAATCAACGATTAAGTTTTCATTTGACATAATAGACTTAACCTTTTCGGTCTGTTTGATTGTGTAATATCGTAAAGGAGAAGTATTTTCTTTCTTCATCCATATTTCTTTATAAGCTTTTGCTGTTTTAGAGGGTCTAAAAGTAAGAATAAATAAGTTTAAAATAATTTTCCATAAAAAGGGATTTACTTCAATAACCCGTCTGTCTGATAAAAATTCATTTAAGTATTTTCTTATATCCCACCAGCCTGTAGAGTCTGGTGTTCCAAGATTAATTAATAAAACACCAGTTTTTCCAAAGTTTACTTGGGGATGATTATTGTCCATTAAAACTCCTAACTTCGTCTACTAAATATCTAACGATATCCGGGTTTGTTTCCGGTAAAACTCCATGTCCTAAGTTGAATATATATCTTTTTTTATCGAAAGTTTTTAAATATTTTGTCACTTCATTTCTCACAATTTCTTTATTTTGAAGTAAAATTTTTGGATCAAGACCCCCTTGTACAGGAATATCAATAGTATCTCTAATAATTAAAGGATCAACATTATAATCAATGCTGATTATGTCGGGATTTACATTGTCTACAAATTTTTTGTAACTATTGATGTTTCTTGGAAAACAAATTGAGATTGTTTTTTTTTGTCTAATGAAATCAACTAAACTTTTGATTGGTTTATAAACGAAATAATCTAGGTCTTTTTCTGGAAGAAGTCCGGCCCAACTATCAAAAATCTGAATTATAGATGCACCACTTTTAATTTGAGCTTCAATATGTATTTTTAAGAATTCATCTAACTTAATCAAAATATTGTTAATATATTTATCTTTTGGAAAAATATTAAAATTTCCCTCCTTTGGAGACTTTCTGTTAAGCATGTATAGTAAAAGGGTCCATGGAGCCCCAACAAAACCTATAGTATCTTTATTACTTATAGATAATTTTTTCTTCGTTTCTTTAATTGTCTCATAGACAGGATTTAAGTTTTTAAGAAAGTCTCTTTTTTTAACATCGTTTAATATATTTAAATCAATCTTCTCCAAATCAGGTCCAAAATTTTTTTTAAACTTTACTTGTTGACCAAGTGCATATGGAACTAACAGAATGTCAGAAAAAATTATAGCAGCATCAAAATCAAATCTATTAATTGGTTGTATTGTTATTTCAGATGATAATTTAGTATTTAAACATAGTTTAATAAAATCTTGATTTTTTTTTCTTATAGATCTGAATTCTGGCAAATATCTTCCCGCCTGTCTCATTAACCATATAGGTGTTTTAGAAGATTTATTATTTATGCAATCTTGTATAAGGGTATTCATATAATTAAATATTATCTATATTGTTTGTAGTATGTATTGTTAATAACGGTAGTTATTGTTTTTTAACAAGTTTATAACAGTTTTTTCACATAAGATTTATTAAATTTACCTTTGAATTCTTTGAGTTTTAATTAATTATCATTTTTTAATCTAAAAAGTATAATATTTATCAACATGGTTTAAAATGTATATAAATGAGCACTTATACATTAAAATCCTTGAATAGAGTTTTTGTTAATTTTATGAAGCGACTTATACATATAGATATACTTTTTATACATGATTAATACATATGATATATACCTTATCTCTGACTCAACTGGAGAAACATTAGAAAGAATATTTCTTGCTATAAAAGCTCAATTTAAAAACTTTAAATATAAAACACACTTCTATTCTTTCACTCGCACAGAAAACCAAATTTCTAAAATTCTTGAAGTTTCGGAAAAAAATAGCAACGCTATAGTATTATATACAATAGTTGACAACAAATTAGCTAGACATTTATCAAATGAATGCAGTTCAAAAAATATACCGTGCTTTGGAATTCTAGGAGATTTAATAATTAGCTTTTCAAAACTCTTAGATCAAAAGGCGCTTAATGTTCCAAGTAGACAACATATCATGGATGATGAATATTATAAAAAAATTGAAGCCATACAATTTACAATGAATCACGATGACGGCAATTCAGTAGAAGATATTGAAAAATCTGATATCATACTTTTAGGTGTAAGCAGAACGAGTAAAACGCCAACTTCGATTTATCTGGCAAATAAAGGAATGAAGATATCAAATATACCCTTGGTAAATGAAAAATCTGTTCCCGAAATACTAAAAAAAAATCCTCAAAAAAAATGTATAGTTGGTCTGACGGCAGAACCTGACAGACTGGTAGATTTACGTAAAAATAGGATGCAGTCTATTAGAGATAACGAAAGCACAGAATATACAAATTTAGATATCGTTCAAAAAGAGATGGAAGATGCACGAAAACTCTTCCAGAAATATAAATGGCCAAGTATTGATGTAACAAGGAAGTCTGTAGAAGAAACAGCTGCTTCAATTCTTAAGATACATGATATTTTTATTCAAAAATGAAGTCAATAATTCTGGCATCAAAAAGCGAAGTAAGAAAAAAAATATTGGATGAAAACAATATAAAATGTACTGTTGAACCGTCTAATTTAGATGAAGATGAAGTGAAGAAATCTTTAATAAGTCAAGGAGCAACACCAGAACTTATATCTAAAAATTTAGCCGAATTAAAAGCAAACAAAGTGAGTCAAAAAAGACTAGGAGAAATAGTATTAGGAGCAGATAGTGTTATCGATTTAAATGGCCAACTTATCTCAAAACCAACAAATAGAACAGAAGCCATAAGTATTTTAACTTCACTAAACGGCAAATCTCATTTTCTTATCAGTTCAGTTTGTATATCTTTAGATGGAAAAATGATTTGGAATTATACTGAAAAAGCTGAGATGAAAATGAAAAACTTCACTAAAGAAGAGCTTCAAGAATATTTAACTAAAATTTCAGATAAAAACTTATATTCTTATAATGTTTATCAAATAGAAGGAGAAGGAAAAAAATTATTCAGTGAAATTAGGGGAAACGTTGATACAATAATGGGTCTGCCGGTGAAAAATATTAAAAAATATTTGGAAAATATTATATGAAAAAATTTTGTGTCATAGGAAATCCAATTGATCACTCTTTATCTCCAAAACTTCACAACTTTTGGCTCAAAAAAAATAAGATTGAAGCAATTTATGAGAAAAAACTCCTTGAAGAAAGAGAAATCCCAAAACTAATTGAGAGCATTAGAAAATCAGAAATAAATGGCGTCAACGTTACAGTTCCATTTAAAAATTCAGTAATTCCGTTTTTAGACAGCCTCAGTTCTGAAGCAAAAAAAACGAACTCTGTAAATACTATTTGTACAGAAGAAAATAAAATAATAGGCCATAATACTGATATTGCTGGATTTGAGTTAGCTTTAAGATACATCAATTATGATGTTAAAGGAAAAAAGGCACTCATAATAGGGGCGGGTGGAGTAAGTCCTTCCATTATCCTCGCATTAAAAAACATGGGATGCGAAAACATCTGTTTAATTAATAGAACATTTGAAAAAGCAGAAAAAATAAAAAAAACTTTTAATGACATTACCGTCCAAAAATGGGGTGATATCCCTGAGTTTGACATAGCTATTAATGCGACGAGCGTTGGCTTGAATAAAGAAAATTTTGATTTGGATTTTAATAAGTTCGGAACTAATAAATTTTTTTATGATGTAATTTACAATCCAAGTGAAACAAATTTTCTTAAAGAAGCAAAGGTTAATGGTAATAAAACAGAAAATGGTAGAATGATGTTTATATATCAAGCCCACCAATCTTTTGCTTTATGGAATAAGGTATTACCAAAGATCGATGAGGAAACAATAGAAATCTTAAAATGAGAAGAATTGCGCTAGTTGGGGATATCGGTTCAGGAAAAACATTCATTTCAAATTTATTTAGATACCCTGTTTTCAATGCTGATTTAGTAGTTTCGAATCTTTACAAAAAAGATAAGTTTTTATTTAGAAAAATTAAGAAAAGATTTCCTGATAAAGTAATAAACTTCCCTTTGAAAAAAGAGGAACTCCTTAAAATAATTTTTCAAAATAAGAAAAATTTGAATACTTTAGGCAAAATAATTCATCCAATTGTAAGAAAAAAAATGAAAAATTTCTTTAGAACAAATAAGAAGAAGAAATTTGTTGTCTTGGATGTACCTTTGTTTTTAGAAAATAGACTAAATACGAAAAAAGACATTATAATTTTTATTGAGGCAGATAAAAAAAAAATTAAACAAAAACTCAACAAAAGAAAAAATATCAATCTTAAGTTGATAAATATTCTTAGAAACAATCAACTACCTGTAGGATTTAAGAAAAAAAAATCAACTTTTGTTATAAAAAATAATTTTGTTAGAAACATGGCTAAGAAAAATGTAAAATTGATTATGAAAGAAATTAGTAAATGAAAGAAATTGTTTTAGATACAGAAACAACTGGTCTTTCAGTTGAAAACGGTCATAGAATAGTTGAAATAGGGTGCATTGAACTTGAAGATCAAATTTTAACTACTAATCGTTTTCATTGTTATTTGAATCCTCAAAGAAAAGTTTCAGAAGAAGCTTTTAAAGTACATGGATATTCAGACAAATTTTTATCTGATAAAAAAAAATTTTCGGAAATAGCAGATGATTTTATAAAATTTATAAGTGACAAAAAGTTAATAATACACAATGCACAATTCGACTTATCCCATTTAAATAATGAATTAAAGTTAGTAGGAAAAAAACCAATATTAAAAGATCAGGTTATTGATACTCTGGACATTGCTAGGGAGAAATTTCCGGGTTCTCAAATCAGTCTGGATGCATTATGTAAAAGATTTAGGATTGATAACTCTAAAAGAAAACTACATACAGCATTAATTGATTGTGAATTATTATCAAGAGTTTATGTAAACTTAATCGATCAAAAAGAGCCTAAATTAAATTTTTCTGAAAAAAAAGATGAGATATCAATCAACAAAAATTTTAACATTAGTTATTGCAAAGATGTAGTCAAACCAACCACCGGGGAACTCAAGGATCACCAAAATTTTCTTAAAAAATCCCTCAAAAAAAATTATTTCTGATTTTTTTCAAATAGTTCTTTAAAATTAATTTTCTTTTCTAGTTTGATTTCTGGATAACCTATTAATTTGACTATTCCAAAAAATTTTTCTTCTATTTCGGGATACATTTCTGTAGGTACTTCGCTTAAAAAAATCTTTTTTAATTCATCTTTATTAACGGCTGACTCTTCAACCCTAACAACTGTGGCATGTGTCATTTCAAAGATTGCTTGTTGAATATTTTCATTTTGATTACTAAAGGTCAACTTTATATTTACTTCAGCCATATTATTTTTTAACGGAAACGAATTTATGTCTATACCTAAAGAATATTTTGGAATATTTTCTTTGAGATATATATAGCTTTCCGTGTTTGTTATTTTCGAGGAAATATCTTTTATATAAGAAGTAAGAATTTTATAATTTTTTGTCATTTTCATTATCCTTATCCTCAAATTCTCCTTCGATCAAATCATCTTTGATACTTACTTCTTTATTTTCTTTTCTAGTGAAGAAATAAAAAATGATTTTTCTTGTTGGGGGAAATATTATTAAAAAACCCAATAAGTCTGTAGCAAACCCAGGTAGAATTAATAAAAAAGCTGCAAACGCTAATGCAGCACCAGACATCATCTCAAAAAAAGGCGTCTGATTTTTATAAAGTTGAGATACTCCAGATCTAAGGGTATTTAGACCTTCGTATCTTGCATAGAAAACACCAATTATAGCTGTAAAGAATATTAAGGAAATTGTGGTAAAAGCTCCTATTTGGCTCCCGATTTTAATAAATAAATAAATTTCTAGAGTTGGGATCAAAATAATCAACAAAATCACTGTGTTCATTTGTCATTAATCTAAATTGCTTGTTGAAATTAAGCAATAGAGTAAATATTATTTAAGTATGAATTATAGTTTTGAATATTTAGATATTATTTTGCTAGCAATGATAGCTGGTTTTATTTTTCTGAGATTGAGAGGAATTTTAGGCAAAAAATCAGGTTATGAGGAAGATGTATCAAGCAGCTTTCCACATGAAATGCCAGAGATGAAGACTGCAGAAAAACCAAATTATAAGAATTTTGATGAAAGTGCGAAGAAAGACTTTATTGAAGGAGCAAAAGTAGCATATGAAACAATAATTACTAATTTTTCAAAAGGATCAATTAAAGAGATTAAAAATTTATTAGATAGAAAAGTTCTAAATCAATTTCAGGAAGCTATTTCTAATAGAGAAAAAAACGGAATAAAATCAGAGACAACTTTTATTGGAATAAATTCTGCAGAAATAAAAAATCACGAACATAAAGGCAATGTACTTGAAGTAACGGTTGATTTTATAAGCGAAATTATATCATGTAATAGAGACAGAGACTCAAAAATCTTAACAGGCGATCCAGAAAAAGTTAAAAAAGTTTATGATACTTGGAGGTTCTCAAAGAACTTAAATTCAAACGATCCAAATTGGGTGCTGGTTGAGACCAATATTTAATAATTGAGCAAAAAACTATCAGATAAAGATCTTAAGGATTGGGATAAATTTGTAAAAAGTAAAGATAAGATAAATCCTAAAGATGAATTAAACAGACCTTTAACAAACACTAATAAATCTTCATTAGTCATAGATTTGCATGGTTACAGCTTAGATCAAGCAAACAAATTTGTTGAAAAAACTATAAATGAGTGTTTTGAAAAACAAATTTCTAAAGTCAATATAATAACTGGTAAAGGAATGAGATCCAAATCTGCCGAAGATCCTTACAAATCGTCAGAATTAAGCATACTTAAATACTCTATACCTGAATTTATTAATTCTAATGTCGAACTTATGAAAAAGATAAAAGAAATTGAAAATAATGATGGAAAGAATTTAGGTTCTTTTAATATTTATTTAAAATCAAAGAATAAATTTTGATAAATCGTTATCTTTTACTAATTGTCCAAGATTTTCCTTTACATACTTTGAGTCAATCACAATTTTTTCACCCGATCTGTCTGTTGCTGTGAAACTAATTTCATCCAAAACTCTCTCAATTATAGTATGAAGTCTTCTTGCTCCAATGTTCTCAACAGAAGAGTTTACTTCACTTGCTAAATTAGCAATAGTGTCAATTCCGTCTTCTGAAAATTCTAAATCAACATTTTCAGTTTTTAATAATGCTTTATACTGTTTAATTAAACTGTTATCTGGCTCTTTTAAAATTCTTTTAAAGTCAGAACTGTTTAATGCATCAAGCTCAACCCTTATTGGTAATCTTCCTTGTAATTCAGGAAGCAAATCTGAAGGTTTAGCGAGTTGGAAAGCCCCTGATGCTATAAATAATATATGATCAGTTTTTACTGGTCCATATTTCGTACTTACAGTTGTACCCTCTATTAAAGGTAATAAATCTCTTTGCACTCCTTCTCTTGATACGTCACCACCGACCCGGTCAGTTCTGGCAGAAATTTTGTCAATTTCATCTAAGAAAACAATTCCGTTATTTTCAGTAACATTTTTTGCAGATTTAATAATTTTATCTTGTTCAATAAGTTTATCAGCCTCCTCATTTAACAAGATTTCATGAGACTCTTTTACAGTCATCTTTTTATTTTTCGATTTATTGCCCATTGATTTACCGAGCATGTCACCAATATTTATCATTCCAATGTTTGCACCTGGCATACCAGGAATTTCAAAGCTTGGCATATTTCCACTTTCATTCACTGGCACTTCAATTTCGTTATCATCTAAATCTCCATTTCGAAGTCTTTTTCTAAAACTTTCTCTTGTTGCTACACTTGCTTTATTTCCTACAAGCGCATCTAAAACTCTTTCCTCTGCTAGTTTTTGTGCTTTAGCATGAACTTCTTTTCTTTTTTTAACTTTTTCCATTGCAATTGCAATTTCTAGCAAATCTCTAATAATTTGCTCTACATCTCTTCCGACATAACCAACTTCTGTAAATCTTGTAGCTTCAACTTTTACAAAAGGTGCTTCTGCCAATTTAGATAGTCTTCTTGATATCTCTGTTTTACCAACACCAGTTGGTCCAATCATTAATATATTTTTTGGTAAAACCTCATCTCTCATTTCACCTTTTAAAGCCTGTCTTCTCCATCTGTTTCTAAGAGCAATTGCAACTGCTCTTTTAGCTTTATTTTGACCAACTACGTATCTATCTAATTCAGACACAATCTCTCTCGGTGAAAGTGAGTCTATATGGTTTTTTTTCTCTTCAGAATTTTTTTTTGGGAATGATTTAATATTTGTTTTTTCCATTATATTTTCTCAATTTTAATATTATCATTTGTGAAAACACAAATATCAGCTGCAACTTTAATCGCTTTTTTCGCAACTTCTTCAGCGTTTAACTCTGTATCCATTAAAACTTTTGCAGCCGCAAGCGCGTAGTTTCCACCAGATCCAATTCCAATAACATCTCCTTCAGGTTCTAAAACATCTCCTGTACCTGAAATTATAAAACTTTTTTCTTTATCACCAATTGCCATTAAAGCTTCAAGTCGCCTCAAATATTTATCTGTTCTCCAGTCTTTAGCTAATTCGACTGCTGCTCGAGTTAAATTCCCAGCATGTTTTTCAAGTTTAGCCTCTAGTCTTTCAAAAAGAGTTAACGCATCTGCTGTAGAACCAGCAAAACCTGCAATCACATTTCGTTTCTCAATTTTACGAACTTTGTTAGCATTACTTTTAATCACCGTATTTCCCATACTAACCTGGCCATCACTTGCCACAACTACGTCATTTTTTTTTCTTACTAATACAATCGTTGTCATGAAATATAGATGGATACGAATTTCAAATCTTCAAGTGGCAAATTAGTTTTGTTGATATGGCCAAATAATACAGATATATGTAGATATATATGAAGCGAAAAGCATCAATAACTAGAAAAACAAAAGAGACAAAAATTGACGTTGAATTAAACATAGACGGCAAAGGTCAATACAAAATAGATACAGGCATAGGTTTCCTTGACCATATGCTTGAACAACTTTCTAAACATTCGTCGATTGATTTAAAGGTAAAAGCAAAAGGAGATACACACATAGATCTCCATCACACAACAGAAGATACTGGTATTGCCATTGGTGAATGTCTTAAAAAAGCATCAAAAAAATTCATTGGAATTAAAAGATATGCTCACGCAATGATACCAATGGATGAAACTTTAACTAGAGTTGCATTAGACGTTTCAAACAGACCATATTTAATTTGGAAAGTAGATTTAAAAGTAGAAAAACTTGGAGAAATGGATACGGAACTATTCAAAGAATGGTTTCAAGCTTTTTCACAATCTGCAGGAATTACATTGCATATTGAGAATTTATATGGAGACAATAGTCACCACAAAGTAGAGTCGTGTTTCAAAGGTTTAGCAAGATCGCTAAGAGCTGCATTAGAAATAGACCCAAAAAATAAGAAAGTCGTGCCATCTACTAAGGGCTCTTTATAAAAATTAATGAACGTAACAATTGTTGATTACAAATCAGGGAACATAAGTTCTGTTATTAACTCATTTAAAGAGGTGGCCCAAAATAAAGTTAAAATTGAAGTAACTTCTGATGTAAGCAAAATTAAATCTACAGACAAAGTTGTTTTACCCGGCCAGGGATCATTTAAAAGTTGTGTGGATGCAATACAATCTATTAATGGTCTTGTGGACTGCTTAAATGATTTTGCGATTAATAAGAAAAAACCTCTCCTTGGAATATGTGTTGGATTACAAATGTTTGCTGCCGTTGGATATGAAGAGTCAGAAACAAAGGGATTGGGTTGGATACCTGGAAAAGTGACAAAAATAGATAATCAAAATGGCAAATATAAGCTTCCTCATATAGGATGGAACCAAATAAATATAGTTAAAGAGAGTAAAATTTTTAAAGATATAAAAGATAAGTCACATATGTATTTTGTGCATAGTTATGAGTTTGTACCAAATGATAAAAATTCTATATTAGCAACAACTGACTATTCATCTAAACATGTTTGCGCTGTTGAACAGGACAATATCTTCGGTACCCAATTTCATCCAGAAAAAAGTGATAAATTAGGATTACAAATTATAAAAAATTTTATAGATTTATAAGATGAAGAAAATTTTGTATTGCTTTACTTTTATATTTTTTCTCAGTATCACAATATCTAAAGCATCTAATTTTAAGGTCCCTTTTAATTCAGAGCTGACGTGTGATTTATTTTATAAAAACGATAAATTTACAACAAAGACATGGACACTTGATACTAAAAAAAAAGGAGGATACTTAAATTATGTTGATAAAACATATATTGAGTGGCATGAAAATATTCCTGTAAATGAAAATCCATCTAAATGGGTTGTCATGTTTTACGTTGTAGATAGGTATACAGGTAAAGGACATTGGGACTCAACACTGGAGCTTGATAATGAAAAATTCTTAAATTTATTTTTAAAAAAAAATCTAATAAGAAAAAGCGCTTATCTCCTTTTAGAAGAATATTTAAACATGTCAGGCACTATTACGTGTGGAGAAACTAAAAAAAAATTTTAATTTTAAAAGTGAAAATATTTCCAGCAATTGATATTAAGGATAAAAAGTGTGTTAGATTAATTAAAGGTGATTTTAGTCAAAAGACAGAATATCAAATGTCACCAGTCGAACAGGCAACACAATTTATTGATAAAGGTTTTAAATATTTGCACATTGTCGATCTTGATGGAGCTTTAACAGGAGAAACAGTAAATCTTAATATAATTAAAGAGATTGTAAGTAAATTTGACTTTAAAGTAGAGGTAGGTGGAGGAGTGAGAGATTTTGATAGTATTCAAGAATATGCTGACATAGGTGTAGATAAAGTTATTTTAGGTAGTGCGGCTATAAAAGATAAAAATTTTTTGAAAAAAGCTTGTAAAAAATTTCCTAAAAAAATTGCATTGGGTTTGGACGCTAAAGATGGAAAACTTTCTGTGTCAGGATGGAAAGAAAGTTCAGGCATATCTACTTTAGATTTTTTGAATGAGGTAAATGACTATGGTATTAGTAGATTAATTTTTACTGATATTAATAGAGACGGAACAAAAGAAAGTCCTAATTTTGAGGAAACATTGAAGGTTGCTGAGATTTCAAATTGTCCTGTAATAATTTCTGGCGGTGTTTCATCGATAGAAGATATCAAAAAAGCCAAAACACTAAAAAATGTTGAAGGTGTTATAGTTGGTAAAGCAATATACGATGGTGATGTTAAATTAGAGGATTTAGCTAAAGAAGATGCTTAAAAATAGAATTATACCTTGTTTAGATGTCAAAAATGGTCGTGTGGTTAAAGGTATAAACTTTGTTGACTTGAAAGATGCAGGTGATCCTGTTGAGCAGGCAAAAATATATAGTGATGGCGGAGCTGATGAGATTTGTTTTTTAGATATTACTGCTTCAAATGAGAATAGAGATACTATTTACGAGGTTGTTGAAAAGACTTCAAAAAAATGTTTTGTGCCTTTAACAGTAGGTGGTGGAGTAAGAAGCGTTGATGATATTAATAAATTATTAAACTGTGGTGCTGATAAAGTTTCAATTAATACTGCGGCAGTAGAAAATTCTAAACTCGTGGTCGATAGTTCTAAAAAATTTGGCTCACAATGTATTGTTGTTGCAATAGATGCAAAAAAAAATGGAAATAAATGGGAAGTTTTTACTCATGGAGGAAGAAACAATAGTGGAATTGATGCATTAGAATATGCAAAAAAAATGGAAGATAATGGGGCAGGCGAGTTATTGGTTACTTCAATGGATAGAGATGGAACACAAGTCGGTTACGACATTGATTTAATGTCAAAGATATCTTCAAAAGTGAATATTCCATTAATAGCATCTGGTGGTGTTGGAAACCTTGATCACTTAGTAGAGGGTATTAAATCGGGTAAAGCTAGTGCAGTTCTTGCGGCCTCAATATTTCATTACGGAAAATACTCAGTGAAAGACGCAAAGCAATATTTGGAGTCCAAAGGAATTCCTGTTAGAACTTAACATGCTTAAAACTCTGGAAGATATAATTTTTATGGTAAGAGAGAGGAAGACTAAACCTCAAAGCGAATCTTACACAAATAAATTATTAGCTAACAAAGAATTGTCAGTAGAAAAGGTGAAAGAGGAAGTTAAAGAATTAATTGAGGCTGTGGAAAATAATACAAATAAAGTTCATGAGACGGCCGATGTATTGTATCATCTCATTGTGTATCTTGAGGCAAATAATGTAAAAATAGAAGATGTTATGAAAGAACTAGATAAAAGAAGAAAATGAGCTACGACGACAATAACATTTTTGCAAAAATCCTTAGAGGTGAGATACCATGCGAAAAAATCTATGAGGACGAATTTGTTTTATCTTTTCATGATATAAATCCACAAAAAAAAGTTCATGCTTTGGTAATTCCAAAAGGTAAATATGTAAATTTAGAAGATTTTACTTCTAAAGCCAGTTCAGCCGAAATAGTTGGACTTATGAAAGGTATTTCAAATGTTGCAAAAAAAATTGGGATCTCAAGTATTGATAATGATGGATTTAGGACCTTATCAAATGTTGGAAAAAATGGTGGTCAAGAAGTGCCCCATTTGCACTTTCATTTATTTGGTGGCGAAAAAGTAGGTAGAATGGTTCAATGATTATTAGTGTAAAAAGAAATTTTTTAGAGTTAAAAAATATAAATGAACTTGTAAAAAAAGACAAGCCAGAAGACAATTACTCTGTAGAAAAAACAAAACCAGATTTCCAATTGAATAAGTTTTTTTACAAACAGATTGGAAAAAAATACAGATGGACTGACAGATTGATTTGGTCAGATATTCAATGGTCCAACTATGTCTGCAACAAAAACTTAGAAACTTATGTGATAAAAAATAGTGACGATTTAGTGGGTTATTTTGAGCTGATATATCACCCAGAAAAAAATGAGATAGAACTTGCATATTTAGGGTTGTTCGAAGATTATTTTGGCAAGGGAGTTGGGGGTTATGCATTAACCACTGCGATTGTAAAATCTTTTGAAAAAAAAATTAAAAGAATGTGGGTTCACACTTGTACACTAGATCATCCTAATGCAATAAAAAATTATTTAGCAAGAGGGATGAAAATTTTTAAAGAAGAAAATCTGAATATTAGAGCTAGCTAATTATAAAGATTGAGGTTAAAAATATTTTCAGATAATTCTTGATTAATATTTTTAACGATAATATTAGACCTTACTTTATTGCCGTATAAATCAATAGTTTCCCATCCTTTAATTAAGTAGTTATTTTTATCAAAAAAAATATTCAATTGACTGTTTTTATCATTAATTGAAATAAGAAAATTTTGCTCTTTTTTGACAACATTTCCCTCAATTTTCGAGATTAAAAATTCTTTGTTAAGAATATATTTAAAGTAAGTGTTTTCAGTTTTGTAAGTATTTGCAAAATTTGAATTTTTGTTTTTAATTAATAGTGTCTTTCCATTTGATACAATTATCTTTGCAGATTGATCATACTTACAAATCATTTTATTATCAAATGCAATTATACAATTACCAGTTTCTTTTTTGTCATTTATGAATTGTTCAAAATCAAATGCAAAATTTTTAGTTTCAGAAATTTTTTTTATAATTTTAGGATCTGTGTAAGCATACTTTTGACCAAACATAAAAAAAAAAATTAAGATGAAAAAAATTGTTCTCATTATAACAATTCTCTTTTACCAACATGATTAGCTTTACTGACAACACCTCTACTTTCCATAATATCTATTATTCTTGCGGCCCTATTGTAACCTATTTGAAGTTTTCTTTGCAAAAAGGAGGTTGATGCTTTTCCCTCAGATTTAACAATTTCCAAGGCTTTATTGTAAAGTTCATCATCTTGATCAGAGTTATTAGAATCATCATCTGGTAGACTCTCAGAAGATAAGTTTAAAATCTCATCAACATATTCTGGATCACCTTGTGATTTAAGGAAAGAATTAATTTTTTCAATTTCATTATCAGAAACATATGGTGCGTGGATTCTTGTAATTCTATTTGCTGAGGACATGAAAAGCATATCTCCTTTACCTAACAATTGTTCAGCACCTTGTTCTCCAAGAACTGTTCTACTATCAATTTTTGAAGACACTTGAAAAGATATACGAGTTGGAAAATTTGCCTTTATAGTACCTGTTATAACATCCACACTAGGTCTTTGTGTTGCCATTATTATATGAATACCTGCAGCCCTAGCCATTTGAGAAAGTTTCTGAATACAATTTTCAATATCCTTACTAGCAACCAACATAAGATCTGACATTTCGTCTACTATAACCACAATGTAAGGCATAGAAATTTTGTGCTTAGCGTTGTAACTGTCAATATTTCTTACGCCAACTTTAGTCATTAACTTGTATCTATTTTCCATTTCTTTTACTACCCAACCTAAAACTGATGCAGCTTTTTTAGCCTCAGTAATAACGGGACAAAGCAAATGTGGTATTCCTTCATATGTCGAAAGTTCTAACATTTTGGGATCAATTAAAATGAACTTACAAATTTCTGGTTTATGTCTATATAACAATGAAAGAATAATTGTATTTATACATACTGACTTTCCAGATCCAGTGGTACCAGCAATTAAAAGATGAGGCATTGAAGTTAAATCTCCAATCAACGGTTGTCCAGAAATACCTTTGCCAAGAGCTATAGGTAATTTTAAATCTTTATTATTAAATTTTGGACTAGATATTATTTCTCTCAACATAACATTATCTCTAAATGAGTTTGGAAGCTCAATACCGATTGTATTAGACCCTGGAATTGTAGAAATTCTCGCAGACTCTGAGCTTGTATTTCTTGCAATATCTTCTGATAGGTTTACAATTTTTGAAACTTTAACTCCTGCAGCGGGTTCAAATTCATTAAGAGTAACAACTGGACCTGTGCTAATTTTTGTAATTTTTCCCTGTACACCAAAATCCAACAATACTTTTTCCAAAAAGTCAGCACCAACTTTTTTTTCCTCTTTTGTATTTTTAACTTTCTTTTCTGGAGTCTTAAGAAAATCAAGTAATGGAAGTTTAAAAACACCTACTTTTTTTGGTTCAAAATTTGGCTCGTTAAGATTAAAAGTATCTTGTACAACTTCTTTTTCTGCAATTTGTGATTCTTGATTTATAATTTGCTCTTTAATGTGATCATTTTTTTTCTTTCTTAGAAATATCTTAATCCAATAAGAATTTGGATTTAAACTTAATATAAATAAAAGAATAAAAGTTATCAAAGAAAAATAATAAGTAATCTTATTGTTTAAGAATTCAAGTTCCAAAAAAATTGACTCATTTAAGAAATTACCGACAAAACCACCATTTCCATTAATGTAAAGAAAAAAGGGTGAGGTAAAAAAAACACTAAAAAAAAAGGTTCCAATTAAACTATAACAAACTATTAAAAAAATATTATTCACAATAATGCTAGGTGTCTTCCTAAAAAAAATATTTATTGCTGAAAAGATGATTGTTATAGGGATAAAGTAACTTATCAATCCAACCGACTGAAAAAAAAAATCTGAAATAATACTCCCATTAATTCCTAGAAAATTTTTTACTTTTTGCCCCTCTGAAAATATAAAATTTGGATCGTCTGGAGTATAAGATATTATTGCAAAAGACAGTAAAACTGCGAGTAGAAACAAACCAATTGCAAAAACTTCTACTAAGCGATTAAATATAAATGCTTTTAGATCGATATTCTTAATTTTTAAATTCATAAAGAATCAAATTTATCACTTTGTATCATTTAATATTTATTGTTAAAATTAAAAATATTTATGAAAATTTGTTTATTTGGAAAAAACTTAACGAATCTAATTTTGTCTCAAGTATTAATTAAAAAAGGGATATCTGTTCATGTATATAATCAAAAAAAGAATAAATTAGCAAATATTAACTATAATAGAACTATTGGATTATCTTTTGATAACGTAAAGTTTTTAAAAAAGTATGACATAGATGTTGAAAAGATTGGTCAAAAAATTAGCAAAATTTTTCTTTATAAAAATGATTCCAAAAACCCTTTTTTAAAGTTTGAAAATAAAAATTCTCTTTTCTTTATAGTAAAAAATCATCTACTCTTTAAGGAGATATATAAAAAATTAAAAAAAAGAAAAGAATTTAAAGAAAGCAATATCAACAAAGATTCTGATTACTTAAAACTGTTAAAAAAAAAAGATTTTCAATTTTTTGTTAATTCACAAACGAATAATTTTATTAACAAGAAATTCTTCTTTCAAAACATAAAAAAAGATTACAAAAGCACATCATACATTACCGTAATGGATCATCAAAAATTAAAAAATAATACGTCGGTTCAGATTTTTACCAAAAGAGGTCCCTTAGCCTACTTACCAATCTCAAACTCTAAAACTTCTCTAGTTTATTCAGTAGCCGATAAATCAGAAATTAATGAAACTGGATTCAAGGAACTTGTAAAAAAATATAATAAATTTTATAAAATCAAAAAATTTAATAATGTAGACAAATTTAAGTTAAGTTTCTTTTTATCAAAAAAATATACTTATAAAAATATCTTATCTTTTGGTGACGCTATTCATAAGGTCCACCCTTTAGCAGGTCAAGGATTTAACATGACTGTAAGAGATATTAAATCTTTAACTGACCAAATTCAAAAAAATATGGATTTAGGTCTGGAGTTATCAACTGCAATTCTATCTTTTGAAAAAGAGAAAAAACATAACAATTTCTTTTTTGCATATGGAATTGACTTCCTCCACAATTTTTTTGAAAAAGAAAATAGATTTAAAATACTAGAAAATAAAAAAATTTCAAAGGCCATAGATAATAGTCTTTTATTAAAGAAAATTTCGGAGAAGTTCGCAAATAAGGGATTTAATTTTTAATTACTGAATAGTTTTGTTGCTAAAGTTATCTTTAAGATAAGTATTAATTATTTGCTCTAATTTTTCTTTTCTAAAATTTAGATTTTTTGTCTCCAAAAGCATTTGTTTTTCCTCGAGTGTGAAAGGCGAGGCCATTGCTAAAGTATTAATTGTCTGACTTAAGTCTTGTTTTTCAAATTCTTTCCAATTTATCAAATAACCTTGTTTTTCAAATAAGGAACGTAAATTTTCAAAGATAAGTCTCAAATCTGAAAATTTTATAGGTTCTTTTTTTTCATTTAGATCTTCTTTAAAATCTTTATGGTCTACTTCACAAGTCCTATAAGATTTTTCGCTTTCAATTTCCTTTATAATCTTAAATCTTATTAATCCATTTAATATTACAATGTATCTTCCATCATCAGTCTCGTTGAAACTTGTTATTTTTCCCATACATCCAATTTTAAATAGATCAGGTTTTTTATTATTCATAGACTTTTTCGGCTGTATCATTCCAATAATACGATCTGTCTTCATACTATCATCTATCATCTGGATATATCTCGGCTCAAAAATATTTAGTGGTGCTGAAGTATTTGGAAAAAAAATAAAATTCGATAAAGGAAAAACAGGGATTTTATTAGGAATTTTTTTTTCATTATTCATATTTTAATTGTAGCAAAGACACAGTTAAATATCTACAGATAAGGAATTATTATTCTGCCGCAGTAATTGTGTCCTAATTTTTAGTAAAATTATATATTGTATTGCCAACTTTTTTATAACCCTCTTCATTGTAATGGCCAGACAACCCAAAAGGAAACAAGTTCAGGGGATTTTGATGTCTTAAAAAAACTTTTTCATGTATGTCAATAATTTCAATATCTAAATCTTTAACGATTTTCTTTACAGCGAGATAATTCGAATTATCGTAATTATTATTGTAGCGAGGATATTCTGGAAGATAGATAAAATATAGCTGAGATTTATTTTCAGTAACAAGTTTTTTTGTAAGTTCAAGAACAGTTTTTAAATTATCATACAAATCTAGTTGAGGTTCAAAATAATTTGGTTGATTTTTCTTTGGCAAAAACTTATTAAGGGCTCCTCTTGCATTCTCAAGCTTTACAAAATTTTTTATGTAATTAAGCTCTCTTCTTTTTTTTTCTTCGATTAAATTTCTTGCAAAATTATCAACTTTTGCCTGATTTTCCCTTAAATCTTGTTTAAAATTTTTATCATCTAAATATGATCTTAAAATTTCATCACTAAGTTCATTATTCAAGTTCATCAAGTCATTGCCTTCATAATATAACCAAAGAACTTTTTTTATTCCTGGTGTTAAATATTCTCTCAAGGTTGCATACTGACTTAAGGGTCCGACCCCGTTATTGCTAAGATTTAGAACTGATTTGTTTGAAAGATTTTTTAAAACAGAAGCAATGTCGTTTGGACTATTCACACATGCTCCGAATCCGAATGAGTCTCCTATAAGGGCATATTCAATTTTTTTTTTTTCCCAAACATCATCTGGATTATTAAAACCAAATCTGTCGCTTTTATAAATTACCCAGTATCCATTTTCATTACAGTAGACAGTTTTAGAATTTGAAATACTTGATAGAGGATAAAAATCTACATTTTTATTTAAGTAGTAAGATGGTGATACATTTACAACAACTTTTTTATCAGTCTTTTTAAGATCATTGTAAACTTCAAAAGTACTCCTCATATCGTAATTTTTTCCCTCTTTTTTTTGTAACTTTCAGCTCTTTCATTCAAAGCGTTCTTATTAGTTCTGAATTTATCAAATATTGCGTATCCCTCAAAAATATATAAAGCGAAAAAGATGCTAATGAGAATTATTAGTAAATAGTCTTTAAAATTTTGTTTAAGAAAAAAAGTGAGTATTGAAACTACAACACAAGAAAATGAGATAACATAATATGAAATGTAGTATTCATTTTTGGTCCCATTCCAATAGATTTCAGATCTATAAAATGTGTAAATTAACAGAGAAAGTGAAAGGACCAATAAACATGGTGAGAAAATTTTTCTTAAAATAACCATTTTTTATACATTTACTCTATTTAAAATCAAAATCTGATATTTCTAGCATACATTTGTATCAATCTAATTCAAATTCGTTGGCATAATTTTTATTCAATCTTGCATTTTGTTCTTTTTTATCAAGAATGCAGTTACCAATGACCAGATAATCTAGATCTGTACCCATAAAACAATTATAAGCATCAGTAGGTGTATTAACTATTGGTTCCCCCCTAACATTAAATGAAGTATTAACGATAATTGGGCAACCTGTTTTCTCTTTAAACTTTGATATCAGTTCATAAAAAAGCTTGTTTGTTTTTTCACTTACTGTCTGTATTCTTGATGAGTAATCTACATGAGTAACGGCAGGAACGAGTGATCTTTTTATATTTAGCTTTTCTATACCGAAAAGTTTTTTTTGTTCTTCGGTCATTTCTATCCTTTTTTGTTGATTAATTTCAGCTACCATTAACATGTATGGACTTTCAACATTTATATTAAACCAATCTGACAAATCTTCTATTAAGATCGAAGGTGCAAAAGGTCTAAAACTTTCCCTATACTTTACTTTTAAGTTAAGGTTTTTTTGTGTTTTTTCAGATCTTGGGTCACCTAAAATTGATCTACTTCCCAAAGCTCTTGGTCCGAATTCCATACGTCCTTGAAACCAACCTATTGCTTTTTCTTGCGATAAATAATCGGAAGTTTCTTCAATTAAATCTTTTGTGGTTAGTGTTTTATATTTAGCTCCAGCAATTTTTAACTCTTTTTCTATTTCGTCTTGTGAGAACTCATTTCCTAAATAAGCACCTTTCATGTTATCATCTTTTTTAACAAATCTTTTATTTCCTTGATCTAGATGCCACAATGCTAAAGCAGCACCAATAGATCCACCAGCATCACCTGATGCTGGTTGTATCCAAATATTTTCGAAAATATTCTCCTTGAGGATTTTTCCATTTGCAACACAATTTAATGCAACACCACCTGCTAAACATAAGTTTTTTATTTTATATTCTTTGCGAATTGACTTAGCTAATCGTATCATTATTTCTTCAGTTAATATTTGGATAGAGGCAGCTATATCCATATGAAATTGAGTAATTTCTTCCTTTGCAGGATCTCTTGGCTCCCGTCCAAATAAATTGTGAAAATTTTTATTAGTCATTGTCAACCCAGTTGCATAACTGAAATACTTTTGATCTAGTCTAAAAGTTCCATCTGATTTTATGTCAATTAATTTTCTTATCTTGTCTAGATAAATAGGTTGACCATAAGGAGCCAAACCCATAAGCTTGTATTCACCACTATTAACTTTAAATCCAACATAATAAGTAAAAGCTGAAAAAAGCAGACCAATTGAATGTGGAAAATGAATTTCCTTTTTAATCTCTAGATTATTATTTTTACCAATAGCTACTGTCGTTGTGGCCCATTCTCCAACACCATCTGCAGTCAGAACAATAGACTCCTCAAATGGAGATGGAAAAAAAGCACTTGCAGCATGACTAAGATGATGATCTGAAAAAAAAATATTTCTATCAGAAGTATAATTTTTGTCGTGTTCTTTTAGTTTAGTAAATAAAAAATTTTTTTGGAATAACTTTTCTTTGATCCATATTGGTATTGCTTTACTAAATGAAATAAAGCCTTTAGGCGCAAATGCAACATAGGTCTCAATTAGACGTTCAAATTTCAAAAAAGGTTTTTCAAAAAAAACTATCTTATCTACCTCACTTAATTTTAATTTTGAGAAATTCAATACAAAATCAACCGCGTTTTTTGGATAACTTGCATCATGTTTTTTTCTTGTAAATCTTTCTTCCTGAGCAGCGGCTAATATTTCTCCATCTTTTAATAAACATGCCGCACTATCATGATAAAAAGCGGAAATTCCTAGAATATAAGTCACAGCTAATAATTAAAAAATTGTATAAATAAATGGAGCAACAGCTGAACCTTGTGTCAAAACTATAAGTCCCCCAAAAATGAATAGTACAATTATAATTGGTAATAACCAATATTTCTTTCTAATTTTAAGAAATTCCCAAAATTCTTTTATAAAATTCATTTTTTTAAAATTGGTTTTTCATTTTACTTTTAGGTCCACTTTTCAAAATCCAATAAGAAGATTTGTTATTATATCTTAAATTTAATAAATCTTTTTTTAAGATTCTCATAAAAATTCCTGTAGGAGTAACTATTAGAAAAAATATTATTCCCATTATTAACGGCGAAATAACTTTACCTAAAACTATGCCAAACTTATACCAAATTTTATTTAAAGGCGTTAATATTGGCGAATTCAAAACCCCTAAAATTAAGAAAAAAATTGCGACAACTATAGACCAAATTCTAATTTCTTTATCATTAATCAAAGGATAGAAAGAAATCACTAAGAAAAATAAGAAAAAAACTAACCCAAAATTTTTATTTGACCCCATAAGAATTAATATTAATTTTATATTAAATTGCTCTACTTGTGAAATAATATTTAATAATTTTGATACTTGCTTAAATTTTAAAAAAATAATACTTTATTTAAATAATGTGCGGGCATAGCTCAGTGGTAGAGCGTCTCGTTGCCAACGAGAAGGTCGTGGGTTCAAGTCCCATTGCCCGCTCCATTTAAAAATAAATATATGAGTGATTTAGCAGAAAAAAAATGTATCCCTTGTGAAGGTGGAATTCCAAGTTTTAAAATTGATGAGATACATAAATATCTTAAAAAGGTTGATGGTTGGGATGTAAAACCCGACGAACGTAAAAATTATTATCTAATTAAAGAATTTAAATTTAAAAATTTTGTCGAAAGCCAAGATTTTGTAAATAGGGTTGGAAGTATAGCTGAAAGCGAAGGCCATCATCCTGATATTTGGTTTGGTTGGGGATATGCCAAAATTAAGATATTTACCCATGCAATAAATGGTCTTGCTGAAAGTGACTTTATACTTGCAGCTAAAATAGATAAAATTTCTTAGTGTTTAAAATGTCTTGTCTTAGAAAAGACAAGGATAGTATTTGTTTTGTTTGCAAAATTTATAACTTCTTTATCTCTAATAGATCCACTTGGTTGAATTATAGCCTCAACACCAGCTTGAACTAAAGTTTCAATTCCATCTATAAAAGGAAAAAAAGCGTCAGATGCAGCTACAACTTTTTCTTTACTATCAATTTTTCTCAATTTTTTCATTTTACTAACAGCAATCTTACAGCTATCCAGTCTACTTGGTTGTCCTGATCCTATCCCAATTGTTGCATTATTTTGAGAGATTACAATTGCATTTGATTTTACAAATCTGCAAACATTAAATGTAAATAAAAGATTGTTGAGGGTTTCATTTGAGGGTTTTATTTTTGAGACAATTTTAAAATCACTTTTTTTGAATATCTCAGTGTCAGAAGATTGTGAAAGAAAGTTATTCATAATTGATGTATTTTGTTCAAAATTAAGTTCTCTCAATGAGGTTGAGTCAATCAATCTTAAATTTTTTTTCCTCTTTAATATCTTTAAAGCTGCACTTTCAAAACCGTTTGCAACAACTACTTCATAAAACTTACTTGAAATTGCTTTTGCAACTGTTTTATCAATTTTATAATTACATGAAATAATCCCCCCAAAAGCACTCGTAGGGTCACACTCATATGCTTTTAAATAGCTATTGATTTTTCTTTTGTCTAATGCAACTCCACAAGGATTTGCATGTTTGATAATTACTGTTGAATAATTTTTAGTAAATGATTTTGATAAGGACATACCTGTAAAAATATCGTTATAATTATTATAACTTAATTTTTTTCCATTTAGTTGTTTTATATTTATTTCTTTGTTTAAAGAATAAACATTTGCGCTTTGATGAGGATTTTCTCCATATCTTAAATTTTCAATTAAATTTCCACCAATTAATTTTTTTTTTGGTGGTGGCGAATCATTACTAGTTTTATTTAAATAGTCTGTAATTTTTGTATCGTAATATCCAGTCTCAAGAAAAGCTTCCCTTGCTAATATTTTTCTAAAATTAAGACTTGTTGACCCTTTATATTTATTCATTTCATTTTGAAGTGCAATATATTGACTTTTGTCTGTAATGACCGTCACATCCTCATAATTTTTTGCTGCCGCTCTTACCAAAGTTGGTCCACCAATATCAATATTTTCAATTATTTTTTTATCATTTCCTGTTTTGACTGCCTCTTCAAAAGCATAAAAATTTACAATAACTAAATCTATCTTCTTGATATTAATTTTTTTAATTTGTTTTTGATGCCTTTTATTGTTCCTTTTGAACAAGATACCACCATAAAGTTTTGGATGTAAGGTTTTTACTC
>CACFAI010000007.1 GCA_902564265.1 uncultured Pelagibacteraceae bacterium
CACCTATGGCAATATAATTTGCACCATCTTTAATGGCATGTCTAATCAATTTTTTTGAGTTATGACACGTAATACCAATGATTTTTTTACTTAAAATTTTTCTTGCTTCTTGAATGACCATATCATTTTGCCCCAAATGACAACCATCCGCACCAATTTTTTTTGCCAGATTAGGATCATCATTTATTATTAATTTAACCTTATACTTTTTACAAATTTTTTTGATTTTTATTCCAATTTTTTTTTTTTCTATAAAAGAATACTTTTTTAATCTTAATTGAAAAAAACTTACTAAATTCGAACTAAGAACGATTTTTAAATTATTATAAAAACTCTTATTTATTTTGTTTGGTGAAATTAAATAAATAAACCTTTTTTTATCGACTCTCAATTTCTTTAGACCATTTTCCTTGAGCAGCAAGAGTATTCATTTTTGCTCTGTGGTTAAATACTTTTTGAGTCCCCTCAATATCTTTTATATTCTTAGACCAAAATTTAAGAGCACCTTGCTGCAATGCCCGTCCGTAAGAGTAACTCATTATAAAACCAGTCTTATTCAATTTATTTATCAAATTTAAATTTTCTGTCGCTTCCAGTTCTGACTGTCCACCAGATAAAAAAGCTATACCAGGAACTTCCGAGGGCACAGAACTTTTCAAGCAGTCCAGGGTTAATTTTGCTACCTCTTCATTAGAGATTTTTTCCTTTGATTTATTTCCAGCTAGAATCATATTTGGTTTTAATATTACTCCTTTTAAATCAACTTTATGAAGAATAAGCTCCTCAAAACATTTCTTAATGACCTCGGAGGTTTTTTGAAAACACTCTTTGGCGGAATGGTCTCCATCCATTAAAACCTCTGGTTCAACAATTGGCACCATATTACATTCTTGTACTAATGCGGAATATCTAGCTAACGCGTGTGCATTAGAGTGAATTGATAATTTGCTTGGGAAATCTTTTGATATATTGTAAACACCTCTCCATTTAGTGAACTTTGCTCCAAGTTTACAGTATTCTTTTAGTCTATCTCTTAAACCATCTAACCCCTCTGTAATTTTTTCATTAGGTGACCCAGCTAAAACTTTTGCACCAGTATCTACCTTTATTCCTGCGCAAGATCCCATACTCTCAATTAAATCTGGTATCTTATTTTTTTTTGAGGATGTCTGCTTAATTGTTTCATCGTACAATATAACTCCACCAATACAATTTTTCATCTCTGATGAACAAAAAAGAGTTTCTCTAAAAAGTAATCTATTTTCCGGGGTTGAAGGTACACCTACACTATCTAGCCTTTTGGTCATTGTTCCCGTGCTTTCATCTGCAGCCAAGATTCCTTTACCATTTTCAAGAATTTTATTTACAATATTATTTAGTTCAGACATATTAATTTAGAGCTTTTATACCAGGAAGTTCTTTGCCTTCAAGATATTCTAAAAAAGCTCCACCAGCAGTTGAAACAAAATTAAAATCATTTATTGCATTTATCTGATTTAACACTGCAATCGTATCTCCACCTCCTGCAACAGAAAAAATTGAATTATCTTTATTTTTTTTAATAATCATTTTTGCTATTTCATAACTACCTAAAGCAAAATTTGGATTTTCAAAATAACCTGCCGGACCATTCCACAAAACAGTTTTACTATTTTCGATAATATCTTCAATTTCCTTTAAAGTTTTCGGGCCAATATCGAGAATAAAATCATCGGCTGATATTTCGGTTAAGTCTTTAATTTGGGATTTGTCATCCATGCTTTTTCCAATTTTGACATCTTTTGGATAAATTATCGAACATGAGTGATCATTAGAGTTTTTAAAAATATTTTCTATTTCTTTTTCACAATTCTCCTCCTTAATTGACTTTCCAATTAAATTTCCTTTATAGCTCAAGATATTATTTGCCATTCCACCAACAACAATAATGTTATCAAATTTTGGTATTAGATTTTTAATTAAATTAAGCTTAGTTGAAATTTTTGATCCTCCAATGATACATGTAACTGGTCTTTTTATTTCACTCGTTACTTTCTTGAGAGCATTTATTTCAGTTTCTAGTTGCAACCCAGCAAATGACGGCAAAAATTCAGTAATTTTACTTATTGAGGCGTGAGCTCTGTGTGAGCAAGAAAAAGCATCATTTACATAAAGATCTGCAAGACTCGCCAATTGTTTTGAAAAATTTGTGTCATTTTTTTCTTCTTCTTCATAAAACCTGATATTCTCTAAAAATATAATTTGGCCATCGAAATTTTTAAATAATTTATCTTTTTTAATCTTAAAGATATTTTCATTAATGAGTTTGATTTTTTGATTTATTTTGCTTTCTAAATTTTCACAAATCGGTTTCAAAGAAAGTTCTTTGTTTACTTTTCCTTTAGGTCTCCCAACATGTGAAATTATAACTATCTTACAATTTTTTTTTATTAAAAAATTAATTACAGGTAAAATCTTATCAATTCTTGTTTGATCTGTGATAACTCCATTTTTTAATGGAACATTCAAATCCAATCTTAATAATATTACCTTTTGATTAATATTTTCTTGATCTTTAATATTGTTCATTAAGAAATTTTACGAAGATACGCCGCAATATCACACATTCTATTTGAAAAACCCCACTCATTGTCATACCAAGCAGAAATTTTACCCATATTTTTACCTATAACATTTGTTAATGATGCATCCACTATAGAGGAAGCTGGGTTGTGATTAAAATCAATTGAAACAAGTTTTTCTTCTGTAATTTCTAAAACTTTAATTTTCTGTTTCTTACTGAAGTTTTTAAAGGCAGAGTTAATTTTTTCAACAGATAGATCTTTTTTGGAGCAAAATATTAATTCAATTAAGGAAACATTAGGTGTCGGTATTCTCATTGCTACACCCTCCAGCTTTCCTTTTAAAGAAGGTATAATTTCACCAATCGCTTTTGAGGCACCAGTTGAGGTTGGTACAATTGATTGACTAGCTGTTCTTGCTCTTCTTATATCTTTATGTGAATTATCTAAAATCCTTTGATCAGTTGTAAAAGAATGAATTGTAGTCATAAAACCTTTTTCAATTTCAAAATTTTCATTTAAAACGTGAGCGACAGGCGCAAGACAATTAGTTGTACAAGATGCGGCAGATATAATTTTATCTTCCTTCTTAATTTCTTTTTCGTTAACTCCAAATACTATTGTCTTATCAGCATTTTTGCATGGAGCTGAAACAATAACTTTTTTTGCTCCATTACTTAAATGTGGGATTAGTTTTTCCTTAGAATTAAATTTACCAGTGCATTCAAGTACAAAGTCAACATCATTGTTTTTCCAATTAATTTCTTCCAGCTTATCTATTTGTGAATAATAAATTTTATTACCATTGATATTTATATAGCTTTTTTCTATTGATATATCCGCATTAAATTTTCCGTGAATACTATCTCTTTTCAGTAAAGCACAAGCAGTCTCAATGTCAGCTCTATTATTTATATGTTGAATTTTTAGGTTAGAATGATCCTCTTCAAATATTGATCGAACCACCATTCTACCAATTCTACCTAAACCGTTTATTCCAATTTTAGTTTTCATAAACTTTTCTTTATTTTTTGTACAATATTTTCAACATCTAATTCAAAGTGTTTATAAATATCTTTATAAGGTGCGCTCTTACCAAAATTATCTATTCCTAAATTTAATCCACTGGTTCCTGTATATTTTTTCCAATAACTTGTTTCCGATGCTTCTATAGAAACTTTAAGCGTATCTTCTTGCAAAATATCTTTTTTATAGTCGTGGTTTTGACTATCAAATATTTCATGACATGGCATCGATATAACTTTTGAATAGATATTTTCTGTGGCTAATTTATGACTTACTTTTATTGCGAGATCAGTTTCAGAGCCTGTCGCTAATAGTGTTACCTTAAGATTATCTCCATTTCTTAAAATTTCATAAGCTCCTTTTGAGCAGAGATTGTTAGTGATCAATTCTTTTCTTACGGGTTCTATTTTTTGTCTTGTTAGAGCGATTACACTTGGTTTATTTTTACTTTCTAAAGCCAACTGCCAACATTCAAAAGTTTCAATGGTATCGGATGGTCTAAATACATTTAAGTTTGGTATAGATCTCAACATTGCGAGCTGTTCAACAGGTTGATGGGTTGGACCGTCTTCTCCAAGACCAATTGAGTCATGGGTTAAAACATAAATAACCCTTTGGCCCATCATTGCAGCCAATCTGATAGAAGGCTTGCAATAATCACTAAATATTAAAAAAGTTCCACCATATGGAATAAGATTACTATGCAATGAAATTCCATTCATAATTCCACACATTGCGTGTTCTCTTACTCCATAATGAATATAATTTCCCCCAAAATTTCCTGGCTTAATTATTTTATGATTTTTTGTTTTTGTATTATTTGAACCTGCAAGATCAGCCGAGCCACCGATTAAATTTGGTAGTTTTGAAACTATATCTAAAAATTTTTCTGAGGATTTCCTAGTTGCAATTGGTTCTAGTGATTTTAAATAATCATTTTTTACTTGCTCTATTTCGCTTGTAATCTCATCGTTAAAAATATTGAATTCAGGCTCGTATGATTTATTTTTTTCTGCTTTTGAAGAGGCGCTTTCCCCTATTTTTCTCCACTCACTTAAAATTTTTTCAGGGATCTTAAAAGGCTCATAATTCCATTTTAATTTTTTTCTTACTAGCTTTACCTCATCGATACCTAGCGGACTTCCATGCGATGATGCTTTCCCACTTTTATTTGGTGAGCCATAACCAATTGTAGTCTTACAAGAAATAGCAAATGGTTTTTTTGAATTTTGAGCTTTTTTTAATGCGTTAAAAATTTGTTTATCATTATGACCGTCTATTTCTAAATAGCTCCAACCATAACTCTCAAATCTTTTTTTTGTATTATCAGAAACAGCAAGATTAGTAGGGCCATCAATCGAGATTGAATTATTATCAAAAAGAAGTATCAAATTTTTTAATTTTATATGACCCGCAAAACTTAAGGCTTCATGGCTTATTCCTTCCATAAGACATCCGTCACCTGCCAAAACATAAGTTTTATGATCTATCTTTTTTTTTCCCAACCTCTTTTTTAATATTTCTTCAGCTAGCGCAAAACCCACAGCATTTGATATACCTTGTCCTAATGGTCCAGTGGTAGTCTCTATCCCTGAATTAGAATGATATTCAGGATGTCCGGCACAAATACAATCAAGTTTTCTAAAGTTTTTAATGTCATCTATAGAAACACTTTTGTAACCAGTTAAATATAAAAGTGAGTAAAGAAGCATAGACCCATGACCAGCAGAAAGAACGAACCTATCTCTATTAAACCAACTAGGATCTTTAGGATTAAATCGTAAAAAATTTTTAAATAAAACTGTAGCAACATCAGCCATTCCCATTGGCATTCCAGGATGACCCGAATTCGCCGCTTCAACAGCATCTAAAGATAGAAATCTTACAGCATTAGCTAAATCTTTATGTTTTATTTTCAAAAATATTCCTATCTAGACTAAGAGACTCATTAATATATAATTATATATATATGAAATATATCAGCGAAAAAGAAAAAAAACTTGAAGACGCACTTAAGAAATTAAAAAAACTTGATTTAAAAAATGACCAGATAACTGAAGACATTAAAGAATTAGTTGATCAAAAAAATCAATTAGAAATTGAAAAAAATGAATTGGAAAAAAAATACAAAAATTTAAGTGATGAGCACGGCAATCTTCAAGTCAAAATCAAACAAATGATGGTTGAAAAAAAAGAAGATAGAGTGAAAAGATTAGAGTTTGACGAAAAAATTGATGAATTAAATCAAGAAACAGATACTTTACTTGATGAGATTGAAAAATGGCAAATGTAAACATTAAATTTAATGGAAAAGACTTTCTTCTTTCATGTGAAGATGGTCAAGAGGATCATCTTGAAGAGTTGGCAGCAAATTTAAACGATAAATTTGAAAAATTAAAAAATGACTTAGGAAACATAGGTGAAAATAAATTATTATTGATCACTGCTATTAAAGTTATGGATGAGTATTTTGATACCAAAAAAAATGTTGAGAAAAAAAAGCTAGAATTAAATAATCTCACTGAAAAATTTAAAGAACTGAAATCCCTTGTATACGGCTACAAAGATGAAAAAGAAGATGAAGCAACTAAATTGAACAATGATATCAACAACTTGGAAAAAGAGCTTGATAAAATAAATAATAATTATGATCAATTAATTTCTAATACCGCAAAAGAAATAGAGGAATTTGTTGAGCGAGTTAATCTTAAAAATTAGACTTAGTAGTGAACAAATTTCAATTAAGAAAAAAAATATCTAAAATTCGATCAAAATTTGCCAAAAAAAAAATCGCAGTAAATTCTGAGGTGATAATCAAATTGATTGAGCAGAAATCTCCCAACAAAAGAGTTGGATTGTATTATCCATTTGGTGATGAGTTGTCTACTTTAGAATTAATTGATCGATTGACTAAAAAAAATTTTATAATTTCTTTACCTATAATTAATAATAAATTTGAGATGTCTTTTTATAGCTGGAATCCCAATGACCCCTTAACAATAAATAGGTTCGGTATCTTAGAGCCTTTAAAGAAAAAAAAAATGATTCCCTCTACATTAATTATTCCAATGTTAGCTTTTGACACTAATTTGAATAGACTTGGTTACGGAGGTGGTTTCTATGACAGGTTTATTAAAAAAATTGAGAGACAAACAAACTGTATCAAAATTGGACTTGCTCTTTCCTGTCAAAAAATTCATAAAGTGCCAGTTGATAAGCACGATAAAAAAATGGATTTCATAATAACTGAAAAAAGAATTTATAAATGAAAATTTTATTTTTAGGGGACATTGTAGGACCCTCGGGTTGTATGGTTGTAAAAAAATACCTTAAGAAGATAGTCGAGGAAAATAAAATAAATTTTGTAATAGCGAATGGTGAAAATGCAGCTCACAACGGAGTAGGTATTACAAAAGATGTTTTAGACAATCTAATTAAATTTGGAATAAATGTACTCACAACTGGAAATCATGTTTGGGATCATAAAGAAACTTTAAAACTCGTTGAGGATGATAACAGACTTCTGAGACCATTTAATTTAATTGGAATATCCCCAGGAAAAGGATTTGAAATTTATCAATTATCAAAAAATTTTAAAATAGGTGTACTAAATTTAATGGGAAATGTTTTCATGAGGAAAAGTGAAGATGTTTTCAAAACAGCTGAAAATTTTCAAAAAAAATACCAACTAAAAAAAGATTATGACTTTTTAGTAGTCGACTTGCATTGTGAAACTACTTCAGAAAAAATGGCAATGGGACATTTATTTGATAGTAAAGCAACTTTAGTAACTGGTACTCACACGCACATCCCAACAAATGATGCAAGAGTTTTAAAAGGTGGAACTGCGTATATAACAGACTCAGGAATGTGTGGTGACTACGACTCAGTAATTGGGATGAATAAAGAAAACTCATTAAAAAGATTTTTTAAACAGGACTCTGAAAAACATTATCCATCTTTAGGGGATGGTTCTTTATCGGGTGTTATGGTAGAATGTGATGAAACTACAGGACTAGCTAAAAATATTAATAGCATAATTGTTGGGGGTGTTTTAAATAATTCAAAATAATATGGCAGGACATTCTCACTGGGCTGGTATAAAACATAAAAAAGGTAGAGCAGATAAAGAAAGATCAAAAATTTTCTCGAAACTTTCTAGAGAGATAACCGTGGCTGCTAAACTTGGAGATAAAGATCCTTTAATGAATCCGAGACTCAGATCTGCTATTCAAGCAGCAAGATCCTCAAACATGCCAAAAGATAATATTGAGAGAGCAATTGATAAATCGAAATCACTAAACCAATCAAATTTTGAGAAAATAAGATATGAAGGTTTCGGCAAAGATAAAGTGGCTATTATTGTTGAAGTGCTAACAGACAACAAAAATAGAACAGCCTCAAAATTAAGAACAATTTTTCAAAAAAATGGCGGGAACTTGGGTACCCAGGGTTCTGCAGCTCACAATTTTAAACAAATTGGCGTTATTAGAATAGACATAAATGAAATTAAAGATGATAAAATATTTGAACTTGCAATTGAAGCTGGGGCGGATGAATGCTTCTCATTTGAAAATTTTCATGAGATACATTGTAGTTCTGAAGATATTTATTCTATAAAAAAGAAAATTGAGTCTGATGTTGAAAACTTTATATCAACCGAAATTGAGTGGCTTCCACTAAATAAGGTTTCGAGCAAAGGTGAGAATGCGGAGGATATTAAAAAACTTTTAGAATTATTAGACGACGAAGATGATGTTCAAAGAGTTTACTCAAACCTTACGGAAGAAGATTAGATAATGTTTATTATTGGAATAGATCCTGGAATAAATGGAGCTATATGCTTATTTAAAGATGGTAAGATAGTGGATGTATTTGAAATGCCAAAAATGGCTGTTGGAAAAAAAAATAAATCACAAGTTAATGCTTCTCAAATATTTAACGAAATTCAAAAAGCTATTGAAGGAGAAGATAAAACAAAAGTAATAGCTGTCATTGAGCAAGTTTCTGCAATGCCAGGGCAAGGTGTTACTAGTATGTTTAATTTTGGACAGTCTTTTGGAGTGTTAAAAGGAATCTTTTCTGCAATGCAAATTCCAATGGATTTTGTTTCGCCAGTTAAATGGAAAAAATTCTTTAATTTGATCAATACAAATAAAGACGCTAGCAGAACAAAAGCTATTGAGATATATCCTTATTTTTCGTCAAAATTGTCAAAAAAAAAAGATGCCAATAAAGCTGATGCAATACTAATTTCTAGTTTTTACTACCAAAACGCCAAATATTAGATTTATTTGATCTTTCGGGTCAAATTGATGACACATTTTAGTGTGAAAGGTTTTTGATGGAAGCCGATATAGCATCACAATCAGTTGGGTTAGGGAGTTCTGTAGATTTTTCTTTATGGAGCTTATTTATAAGAGCAGATATAATAGTAAAATCAGTTATAATTTTATTAATTGCAGCATCAATATATACTTGGGCAATTATCATAGAGAAATTTAAACTATTTAAGAAAATAAATATAACAACACTAGAGTTCGAGGAAAAATTTTGGAAAGCCAGATCTGCTGAGAGCTTCTATAATAATTTACCAGCAAATATAGATGACCCGATGTCAAATGTTTTTAAAAAGACTATGCAAGTTGTATTAAAATCAAGATCTAGGAGTAATTTGAACGAAAAGCTCTCAGGTTTATTAGAGTCTAATATTGAAAATGAAATAAACAAACTTGAAAAAAATTATTCATTTCTTGCTACCGTAGGGTCAACGGCACCTTTTATTGGGCTGTTTGGAACAGTGTGGGGAATTATGAATTCTTTCCAATCAATTGCTGTTTCTAGGAATACAAGTTTAGCGATAGTTGCACCAGGTATAGCCGAAGCATTATTTGCAACTGCACTCGGCCTTTTAGCAGCTATACCTGCTGTTGTGGCATATAACAAGTTTAACAATGACTCTAAAAAATATTCTCAAAGATTAGAGAATTTTGCCAAAAGATTTATCTCTACTATCTAACTAATGGCTTTTAATTTAAAAAATAAATCTAAAGATCCTATAAGCGAAATAAATGTAACTCCATTTGTTGATGTTATGTTAGTTCTTCTAATTGTTTTTATGGTAACAGCCCCATTACTTACAGTTGGTGTTCAAGTAGATTTACCAGAAAGTTCAGCTGATTCACTTCCTGAGGAACAAGAACCATTAACTTTGAGTATTAACTCAAAAGGAGAGATTTTTATACAAGAGTCTAAAGTAGAATTTGATAATGTAGTTGCCAAAATATTAGCTGTTTCAAAAAATAGAACAGACACAAGAATATATGTAAGAGGCGATAAGACTATAAATTATGGTCGAGTATTAGAGGTTATGGGAATGCTTTCTGGCTCAGGATTTACTAAAGTTGCACTTATATCTGAACCTTATAAAGAGAGGTAATATTTTGTGACAAATAATATAATTATATCTTCTGCACTACATTTTTTCCTTATTATTATAACAGCATTAAGCCTTCCTTTTTTAGCAAAAAAACCAATAGATCTCCCACCAATAGTTTCAATAGAACTTATCCAAATAACTGACAAAACATCTATACCTTACGCCCCTAAGGCAAAAAAAATTATCGAAGAAGTTAAAAAGAAAGAAAAGGAAAAACTTGTCTCCGAACAGGCACCTCCAAAAAAAGTGAAAAAAGAAAAACCAGATGCAATACCTTTACCAGATCAACAAAAAAATATAGTAAAAAAACCAGAGGAAGATAAACAAAACCCAGAAAAAATTGATGATGAAATAAAACAAGTTTCAGAATTTGAAAAAAAAGAATTATTTGACCCAAACAATATTGCTGCTCTAATTGATAAATCCAAAGAAGAAACTGCAGAAGTGGTAAAAAGCGATAACAAGGTAACTCAATCACAAAGAAAAAGTGTCATTTCATCTGGACTTACCTTAAATGAGGAGGATGCCCTCAAAGCTCAAATATTTGGATGCTGGAGTATTCCTTTAGGTTTGCCTTATAATGAAGATCTTCTTGTAAGGATAAAACTAAACTTAAAGCCTGATGGAAGTATTATTAACTCTGAAATTCTAGACCATGCTAGAATGAATAAACCAGGACAAGGCTTTTATAAAGTTTTGGCAGAAAGTGCTTTAAGAGCAATTAGATTATGTCAGCCGCTAAGAGTTCCTACAACGGGATATGAAAGGTGGAAAGAAATTCAATTAAATTTTGATGCTAGGGAGATGCTCCAAGGATGAAAAAAGTTATTTTTTTAATATATGTTAGTTTTTTTATTTTAAACTGGGGCAAAGCGTGGTCTCTTATAGAAGTAGATATTACTAGAGGTAATTTAAATCCTTTACCATTAGCGGTATCGCCTTTATCGGTTGATCAAAAATCTAAAGAAAAATTTAAAGATTTATTAAAACTTGAAGATATTGGTGAAGAAATTTCAAAAGTTGTTGAAAATAATTTAAGACAGTCAGGGTTGTTCAATCCATTAGACCCAAAAGCTTTTTTACAAAAACCAGATATTGCCCATGTTAAACCTAGATTTGAAGATTGGGCACTCATTAAGGCTCAAGCTTTAATAACAGGAGAAGTAAAAATGATTGATGGAAAACTCAGGGTCGAGTTTAGATTATGGGACGTATTAGCTGGGAAAGAAATAATGGCATTAGCATTCACTACTGTTTCAGAAAACTGGAGAAGAGTTGGACATATAATTACTGATAAAGTTTACCAAAGGTTGACAGGCGAAAAGGGTTATTTTGATACCAGAATAATTTATGTTGCAGAGGAAGGGCTTAAAACAAGTCGTATTAAAAAATTAGCAATTATGGATCAAGATGGATCTAATACTAAATATTTAACATTAGGAAACGAATTAGTATTAACACCCAGGTTTAACCCAACAAATCAAATGGTTACTTATTTATCTTATTTTAAAAATCTGCCTAGAGTATACTTGCTGGACATTGAAACTGGTATACAGGAAGTTGTTGGGGACTTCCCTGGTATGACATTTGCTCCACGTTTTTCTCCTGATGGAAAAAAAATCATTATGAGTTTTGCCAAAGATGGAAACTCAGATATCTATACTATGGATCTTGAAAGTAGAGAAGTTGAAAAAATTACAAACCACCCATCAATTGATACATCTCCGTCATATTCACCTGATGGTAAATATATTTGCTTCAATTCAGATAGAAGTGGCTACCAGCAAATTTACGTTATGAGAAGTGATGGTTCAAAAGTTAAAAGGATATCTTTTGGAAATGGTCTTTACGGTACACCCGTGTGGTCCCCAAGAGGTGATTTGATAGCTTTTACAAAACTTCATAAAGGAAAGTTCTATATTGGCGTAATGAGAACAGATGGAACTGGCGAAAGACTACTTACAGAAAACTATTATCAAGAAGCTCCTTCTTGGTCGCCTAATGGAAGAGTTTTAATTTTTTATAGAGAGACAAAATCAGACTCAGCAGGAAAAGGCTTTTCGGCTAAACTTTGGTCTATAGATCTTACTGGATATAACGAAAGAATGGTTAAAACAGAGACTGATGCTTCAGACCCATCTTGGTCGTCATTATTAACCGATTAATTATGATATTTTCAAAAAAAATTAATAATTCCTTGATTTTTGAGCTTGAAAGATCTATTTAGTTGTGAAAAAGTATAAAAATAACTTTTAAGGAGCAGTAATGAGTTTAAACAAAATTTTTAGAAACACTTTGCTAGTAATTTTTGCAGGTTTTCTATTATCTGCATGTGCTGTGAAATCAACAGGCAAATTGCAAGGTGACGTATACACTGGAAAAGATACAGTTGAGTATTTAGCTTCTGGTGTGCCAGACAGAGTTTTCTTCGCAACTAATGAAACAGTTTTGACTACTGCTTCAAGAGAAACATTAAGAAAACAAGCGTCATGGTTAAGAAAAAATTCAAAAATAAATGTAGTTCTTGAAGGTCACGCTGACGAAAGAGGTACAAGAGAATATAACTTAGCTTTAGGTGAGAGAAGAGCTAATGCAGCTAAAGATTATCTAATGACTTACGGAATATCTGGAAACAGAATTTCAGTGATAAGTTATGGAAAAGAAAGACCAGTAGACTCTGGTTCAAATCCATTAGCTTGGTCAAAAAACAGAAGATCAGTTACAGTAAAAGCTAACTAATAAATTATTAATTAGACCCCAATAACCATACTTTGTTGGGGTCTTTTTTTTGCCATCATTATAGATAGAAATAAATTAATGAAATTTTTAAAACGTATTAATAAAAAGATATTGGTTTCTGTAATGTGTTTCTTTTCAATCAGTTCTTTAGTCAAGGCTGAGGAAACGCAAATTTTAAAAGTTCTGGAGACACTACGGAAAGATTTAAAAACTTTAGAAAAAGCAGTTTACTCACAGTCTTCTAATACAAACACTACTAGCACCAAAAGTTTGAGCTCAAATGATGAGGATGTACTTACTAGACATTTATTAAAATTATCTGAAATAGAGAAACAATTCCAAGACTTAACAAATAAATTTGAAGAAATTAATTTTAAGATTGATAAATTATCAAGCAGACTATCAAAAGTTCAGGCAGACAATCAGTTGAGGTTTCAAAATTTAGAAGGTGATGACACTAATAAAAAAGTTTCATCAAAGAAGAAAATTTTACCAGGATCTTCACAGCCACAAGACCTTGGCGCAGTATCTTACAAGTCGTCTGAAACAAATGAATTAACACAGCAAACTCAATCTATAGATACAACTGGGACAGTTATAACTGAAAAATTTATTTCAGAAGAAAAAATCTTACCAAATGTAAAACCAGATAAACAATATGAATTTGCTACTAGTTTTTTAAAGCAAGGTGATTATACAACTGCAGAAAGAGCATTAAGAGAATTTGTAATAACTAATCCTGAGCATAAAATGGCAGGTAGCGCACAATATTGGTATGCAGAAACATTTAGAATTAGACAACTATATACTGATGCAGCTTCTGCTTACTTAGAAGGTTATCAAAAATATCCTAAAAGTGAAAAAGCAGCTATAAATTTACTAAAGCTTGGAGTATCATTAGTGCAAATTGGAGAAAAAGATCAAGGATGTTTAATGATTACAGGAGTTAAAAAAGAATATCCTGGTGCAAAACAATCGGTTCTTCAAAAAGCAAAATATGAAGAAAAAAAGTTCGAGTGTAAAAAGAAAAAATCTTAAAAATTTAATTTTTAGTCCCCATACTCAAAACAAAAGAATTAAAAAAATCTATGAAAGATTTGAATTTTTAATTAATCAAAAAGAATTTAATGGATATTTAGTTGCAGTATCTGGGGGCGCAGATAGTCTTGCTTTAACATACCTTTCAAAATGCTATCAAATCAAAAATAAAAATAATAACTTTCATTATGTCCATGTAGATCATAAGTTAAGAGATTCATCTTCAAACGAGGCTCAAACTTTAAAAAAGATACTAAAAAAATTTAAAATTGAGTGCAGAATAATTACTTGGAAAAAAAAGAAAAATACTAAAAAAACTCAATCAGACTCCAGAGATTATAGATTGAAGGTATTTGAGAGTTTTTGCAAAACAAAAAAAATTAATACCTTATTATTAGGCCACCATTTTGACGATTTTCAAGAAAATTTCTTTATAAGGTTATTAAGGGGCTCTGGTCTAAAGGGACTAGTATCTTTTCATAATTATAGAAGCCTGCAAAGAAATAACATTAATATTGTCAGACCATTACTTGATTTTTCAAAAGAGGATTTATTATATGTGACTAAAAATACCTTTAATTTTCATATAGATGATCCTTCAAATAAAAGTTTAGAATATTTGAGATCGCGCGTAAGATTTATGATTAATAATCTAAAAAAAAATGGCCTTGACAAAAAAAAGTTTAAAATGACTTTTGAAAATTTAATATCTTCAAATAACTCTATTGAATTTTTTGTTCAAAAAAATATCAATGAAAATTCTAATATTAGTCTATCAAAAAATAATAATAGGAAAGCATTGTTATCTTCAGATTTTTTTAGTAGTACTGATGAAGTAATTTTAAGGTCTTTTACCAAAATTTTACAAGATATTAGTGGTAGATATTTTCCTGCTAGAGGCAAGAGAGTTTCAAAGATTATTGATCAAATTAGAGAAAAATTTATACTTAAAGCTACTATTGGAGGATGTGTTATTGAAAAAATAGAGAATTCAGTAGTTATTTACAAGGAAATCATAAAATAAACTCATTTGTGTAACAATTTAGCACTTGTTAAATTTTGAATAATTCTTAATTTACTTATTGTATGAATTTTAAGAATCTAGCGATGTGGGTTATTATAGTTGTCTTGACCATAGGACTTTACAATATGTTCAAGAGTCCACAAAACCTACAAAATAAAAATAATAAATCAATTATCTTTTCTGAGTTTTTAACAGAGGTTGATAATGGAAGAGTAGTAGAAGTCCAAATTCAAGGCAACAATATTAAAGGTGTAATGGCTGATGGTTCAATTTTTTCAACATACTCACCTAACGATCCAAATTTAATAGAAAAATTAACTGATAAGGGCGTAAGTATATCTGCAGCTCCACTCGATGAGAAAATGCCATCTTTATTTGGAGTTCTTCTATCATGGTTTCCAATGTTACTTTTAATTGCTGTTTGGATATTTTTTATGAGACAAATGCAAGGTGGTAAAGGTGGTGCCATGGGATTTGGAAGATCAAAAGCAAAGATGATGAATGAGATCAAAGGAAAAGTCACTTTTAATGATGTTGCTGGAGTTGAGGAAGCAAAAGAGGAAGTTCAAGAAGTGGTAGAATTTTTGAGAGACCCAAAAAAATTTAGCAGATTAGGTGGTAAGATCCCAAGAGGTTGTTTGCTAGTAGGACCTCCAGGTACAGGAAAAACTTTACTTGCTAGAGCTATAGCTGGTGAAGCAGGTGTACCTTTCTTTACAATTTCTGGATCAGACTTTGTCGAAATGTTTGTTGGTGTTGGTGCCTCAAGAGTAAGAGATATGTTTGAACAAGGAAAAAAACATTCACCATGCATAATATTTATTGATGAGATAGATGCTGTAGGAAGAAGTAGAGGAGCAGGTCTAGGTGGTGGCAATGATGAAAGAGAGCAAACATTAAACCAATTACTAGTTGAGATGGATGGATTTGATACAAATGAAGGTGTTATAATTATAGCAGCAACTAACAGACCTGATGTTCTAGATCCAGCGCTTTTAAGACCAGGAAGATTTGATAGACAAGTTGTTGTTTCAAATCCAGATATTATTGGGCGAGAAAAAATTTTAAAAGTTCATGCTAAAAAAATTTCTATGTCTCCAGATGTTAATTTAAGAACAGTTGCAAGAGGAACACCTGGATTTTCAGGAGCTGATCTTGCTAATTTAGTAAACGAGGCTGCATTGTTAGCAGCGAGAAAGAATAAGAGAATTGTAACATCTCAAGAGTTTGAAGATGCAAAAGATAAGGTGATGATGGGTGCCGAAAGAAGATCTATGGTCATGACAGAGGATGAGAAGAAATTAACTGCTTATCACGAGGGTGGACATGCAATAGTTTCTTTTAATTTGCCAAATTACGATCCAATACATAAAGCAACAATTATTCCTAGAGGAAGAGCATTAGGAATGGTCATGAACTTACCTGAAAGAGATAAACATGGTCATTCTATTAAATATTTAAAAGCAAGATTGGCAGTATGCTTTGGAGGAAGGGTTGCTGAGGAACTTATATTTGGTAAGGATAATATATCTACAGGTGCAGGTGGAGGAAATGGTTCAGATATTAACCAAGCAACCTCATTAGCAAGAGCTATGGTTACTAAGTATGGAATGAGTGAGGAACTTGGTCCTGTTGAATACGGCGAAAATCAAGAAGAAGTTTTTCTTGGAAGATCCGTAACACAAACACAAAGTGTTTCGGAAGCTGTAGCCCAAAAAATTGATAGAGAAATAAGAAAATTAGTTGACGAAGGTTACAATCAAGCAAAAACTATCTTAACAAACAAAATTGATGATTTACATAAAATAGCAAAAGCCCTTTTAACTTACGAAACTTTGACTGGCGAAGATATATCTAACATAATTAATAAAAATGAATATCCACCCAACAGGGAAGAATTAAAAGTTGAAGATGAAAGTTCTGACTCTGCTTTAGGGTCAATCGGTTTAAAACCAAAAATTGTCCATTAATATTTAATGTTAAAATATTACACTAGAGCGTGTAATTTCTATTATGGTGACCACTCAACTTTGATGGTCAAAAAAAGATTATCTCTTCCACTTCATGGAAATAATGAAATTTCTTTCGATACAATAGAACTCATAACAAGAAAAAAGAAAAAAAAAATTCATATTTCAAAATTAAATCTCTTAAGTAAATTTTTAAAAAAGAAAGTTCAATTAGATATCAAAAATATAACTAAAAAAAAAAACTTTTTTAAGCTTAAATTTAAGTCTTCTCCTTTAATAATGGGAGTTGTAAATTTAACTCCTGATAGTTTTTCAGATGGTGGGGAATATGATAATTATAAAGATGCTTTAAAAAGAGTAAAACATTTTATTGAAAAAGGATCATCAATTATTGATATAGGGGGGGAGTCAACGAGGCCTGGATCTAATGATGTTAATGAAAAAACTGAATGGAAAAGAATTAAAGGAGTATTGAAAAAAATTAAAAAATTTAAAAATGTAATATCCATTGATACCCGAAAAAGTACTATAATGGAAAAAAGCTTAAAATATGGTGCCCATATCATTAATGATGTTTCTGGACTCAAACATGATCCCAATACTTTGAAGGTTTTAAGAAATAAAAAAACACCTTTTGTAATTCATCACATGCAAGGTAATCCAAAAACTATGCAAGTTAATCCTTCGTATAAAGATGTAACGCTTGATATTTATGACTTCTTTGAAAAAAAAATTTTTGAACTAAAGGCCAGAGGTATTAATCACAAAAATATTATTCTAGATCCAGGAATTGGTTTTGGAAAAAGATTGAAACATAATATTACCTTACTAAGAAATATTTCTATTTTTCATTCGCTTGGATTTCCTATAATGTTAGGGACTTCTAGAAAAAGATTTATTAAAGATATTTCTGGGATAAATGATAGCAATCAAAGATTAGGAGGAACCATATCATCTGTTTTGTGTGCTATGATGCAGGGCATTCAGATCTTAAGAGTTCACGATGTAAATGAAGTTAATCAAAGCATCAAAGTTTTTAAATCTCTAAAATTTTAAAATGACAAAAAAATATTTTGGAACCGATGGAATTAGAGGAAAGGTGAATCAAACTAAAATTAATGGTGAAATGTTCTTTAAATTTGGTCTAGCAGCAGGGACATATTTTAAAAATCAAAGAAAATCAAAACAAACAGCTATTATTGCAAAAGATACAAGATTATCAGGATATACTCTCGAGCCTGCCTTAGTATCTGGATTAGCCTCAGCAGGAATGCATGTTTACACCCTTGGACCTCTACCAACAAATGGATTGGCAATGTTAACAAAAAAAATGAGAGCCAATATGGGAATTATGATTACAGCATCCCACAACCCTTATTATGATAATGGTCTTAAATTGTTTGGACCAGATGGCCTAAAACTTTCTGACAAAATTGAAAAGAAAATAGAAAAGTTAATTGATTCCAAGATAGCGAAAAATCTTTCTGAACCAAAAGTTTTAGGAAGAGTAAGGAGATTAGAGGACGCGAATAACAAATACATAAAAATACTAAAAAATAATTTTCCAAAAAGTTTTAAATTAAAAGGAATGAAAATTGCAATAGACTGTGCTAATGGAGCAGGTTATAAATCTGGACCAAAACTATTAAGGAGTTTAGGTGCAAAAGTATTTCAATATGGCACTTCACCAAATGGTTTAAATATAAATGATAACTGTGGATCAACTTTTCCACAAAAGATCAAATCTTTAGTAAGAAAAAATAAAGCTCATATCGGAATATCTTTAGATGGTGATGCAGATAGAATAATTGTATCAGACGAGATGGGAAATATTGTTGATGGTGATAAAATTATTGCGATGCTTGCGACCAGATGGAAAAGAAAGAAAATTCTAAAAGGTGGTGTAATTGGTACTCTAATGTCAAATTATGGATTGCAAAAATTTTTTAAAGATCAAAAAATTAAATTTATTAGAGCTAACGTAGGAGATAGATATGTTAAGGAAAAAATGCAAAAAGAAAACTTTAACCTAGGTGGGGAGCAATCTGGGCATATTATTCTTGGAAAATTTGCAACAACAGGAGATGGACTATTAGTTGCATTAGAAATTCTATTTTCAATGAGGAAAGGAAAAAAAGCGAGTGAGCTTTTTGACTTATTTGAATTAACACCTCAAATACTAGAAAATGTAAAGGTTAAAGACAAATCAGTCATAAATTCTAAGAAGTGTAAAGTTGCTATTAAAAAATCTGAGAGAATAATTAAAAATTACGGTAGAATGCTTGTAAGAAAATCTGGCACAGAACCTAAAATCAGAATTATGGGTGAGTCTAACAATATTTATTTATTAAAAAAATGTATAAATATTGTAAAAAGGTCTATTAAATAAATTGAAAATTAAATCTAAAATACTAATTATTGCAGGCTCAGACTCTTCTGGAGGTGCAGGTATTCAAGCAGATATAAAAACAATAACAAGTCTCGGCTCATATGCTATGACGGCTATTACCGCAATAACTTCACAAAATACAACAGGAGTTCTATCGATTTTAAAAGTTCCAATTAATGAAATAAAAAGACAAATTGAATTCACATCAAAAGATATCAAGCCTGATGCAATAAAAATTGGAATGTTGCACTCAACAAAAGTTATTGAAACAGTAATAAGTTCTTTAAAGAAAATTAAAGTAAAAAAAATTATTTTAGATCCCGTGATGGTGGCAAAAGGAGGCGCAAAACTAGTTGATAATAAGTCAATCGAAATAATTAAAAATAAATTGATGAATAGAGTATCTCTTATAACACCAAATGTACCAGAAGCAGAAATATTAACTAAAACTGAAATTAAAACAACAGATGACATGATTGTAGCTGGAAAAAAATTATTAAGTTATGGAGCAAAGAATGTTTTAATCAAAGGTGGTCACTTGAAAGCCAAATACGTATACGATCTTTATTTGAATAAAAGTGAAAAAAAATTTTTTAAAAGTAATAAAATCAAAACGAAAAATACACATGGTACAGGATGTACTCTATCTAGTGCGATAGCTACTTATTTTTCGTGTGGAAAAACATTAAAGAAATCTTGTAAAATGGCAATTGATTATGTTAACCATTCAATCGGATCCGGGCCTAATTTTGGAAAAGGCTATGGGCCAATAAACCATATAAGTGTGTTTAATATAAAAAATAAATTTAAATGAAAAATGTAGTCGTTGTTGGATCCCAGTGGGGCGATGAAGGAAAAGGAAAAATCGTTGATTGGCTTTCAAGTGAAGCAGATGTAGTTGTAAGATTTCAGGGCGGACATAATGCTGGACATACGTTAGTAATTGATGGAATTACCTATAAGTTAAGATTACTACCATCAGGAATTGTTAGAAAAAATAAAATATCAATAATTGGTAACGGAGTTGTAGTTGATCCATGGGCATTATTAGATGAAATAAAAGAGATAAAATCAAAAGGGGTAGAGATATCTGAAAAAAATTTAATTTTGTCAGAGTCAGCAAATTTGATTTTACCTTTCCATAAAGAAATGGATGAAATAAGAGAAGATGCAGCAGGAAAAGCAAAAATTGGTACAACAAGGAGGGGTATAGGACCGGCATATGAAGATAAAGTAGGAAGACGATCTATCAGAGTAATGGATTTAATTTCTGAAAAAAATTTAGATCATAGGCTCGAAACTGTTCTAATGCATCATAATGCAATTAGAAAAGGTTTAGGAAAAGAAATATTCGAAAAGGATAAATTGAAAAAAGAACTTCTTAAAATTGCACCACAAATATTAAAGTTTTCAAAACCCGTTTGGAAAAAGATTGACGAATTTAAAAATGAGGGTAAGAAAATTTTATTTGAAGGTGCACAAGGAATATTGTTAGACGTCGATCACGGCACTTATCCTTTTGTTACCTCATCAAACACTGTTGCATCTTCAGCAGCAACAGGCTCAGGTTGCGGACCAAATTCAATTGGTTATGTTCTTGGTATCACAAAAGCTTACACGACAAGAGTAGGCGAGGGACCTTTTCCAACTGAATTGAAAAATGAAACCGGAGAACATCTTGGTAAAATAGGAAAAGAGTTTGGAACTGTTACTAGCAGAAAAAGAAGGTGTGGTTGGTTCGATGGTGTTTTGGTAAGACAAACAATTAAAGTATCAGGTATTAATGGAATAGCATTAACCAAACTAGATGTTTTAGATGAGCTAGAAGAAATTAAAATGTGTATAGCCTACGAATTAGATGGGAAACAGGTCGATTATTTACCTGCAGCGGTAGATGATCAATTAAAAGTTGAGCCAATTTACAAAAGCTTTAAAGGTTGGAAATCCTCAACAAAAGGAATTAAAAATTTTGAAAAATTGCCCGAGAATGCAAAAATCTATATTAAGGAGCTTGAAAAATTTATTGAAACAAAGGTTTCAAGCATTTCAACAAGTCCTGAAAGAAACGATACAATTTTAATTGAAGATCCTTTTAAAATTTAATTTACTGGAAGTAAATTTTTTGATTTTGCTGAATTAAGCATATGCTTTTGTAGTTTTTCAAAAGCTTTGTTTTCAATTTGTCTTATTCTTTCTCTACTAATTTTATATTTTTTACTTAAGTCTTCGAGTGTTGATGGATTTTCATTTAATCTTCTTGCATAGAGAATCTCTTTCTCTCTATCATTTAGTATTTTTATAGAGTCCTGAAGTAAATCTTTTCTTTGGTCAAGTTCCTCTTGATGAGCTATTTTTAATTCTTGATCCATTTCTTTATCAACAACCCAGTCTTGCCACTCGTCACCATCCTCACCTATCGGAGCGTTTAAAGATTGTTCTTTGCCTGACAACCTTCTATTCATTGAGATAACTTCATCTTCACTTACATCAAGTGTATTTGCAATTTTTTCTACCTCATCTTTTTTTAGGTCACCTTCATTTTTTGGGGCTATTTGATTTTTTAATTTTTTCAAATTAAAAAATAATTTTTTTTGCGCTGTAGTTGTACCAATTTTTACTAAACTCCAAGATCTTAAAATGTATTCTTGTATTGATGCCTTAATCCACCACATAGCATAAGTTGCCAATCTAAAACCTTTTTCAGGTTCAAATTTTTTAACTGCCTGCATTAATCCTACATTTCCCTCAGAAATAATTTCATTCATTGGCAATCCATAACCTTTGTATCTCATTGCAATTTTTGCAACCAATCTTAAATGGCTTGTTACAAGTTTTTCAGCTGATTTAACATTTCCCGTAGTTTTCCAATTTTTGGCAAGCATATATTCTTCTTCAGCATCAAGCATTGGAAATTTTTTTATTTGGTCCAAGTATATTGACAGACCGCCTTCGTTACTTATAGCAGGGTATTTGAATGTAGAAGTCATTTTATTTATATGTATTTAATAAATAATTTATTTTTTGCAATATCGTAATTACTTCGAATTTCTAAGCTTTTTTAACAGCGTATTTAAATCTTGAGGTAAATTTGATGTAAATTCGACTTCCTTATTTTTTGAGGGATGAGTAAACCCAAGAGTTTTTGCATGCAAGAATTGTCTATCTAGTTTAAGAATTAGTTTATTTAAATCATCATTAATATTTCTGAATTTTTTAAATCTTTTTTTATATTTTTTGTCTCCTAAAATATTGTTACCTTTGTAACTCATGTGAACTCTAATTTGATGGGTTCTACCAGTTTCCAATCTACACTCAATTAAACTAAAAGTTGGTATTTTTTCATTTTCAAAAATTTCCAAAGTTTTATAATTAGTAATTGCATTTTTTCCTTTAGTGAGACCAACCTGCATTAATTGTCTATTTTTTGAGCTTCTTGTAATCAATGTTTCAATTCTACCAGTTTGAGGCCTCAGCTTTCCCCATACAAGAGTTTGGTAAACTCTCTTAATTGTATGTTCGTTAAATTGATTAGATAATTTTTCGTGTGTTCTATTATTTTTTGCAACCACAACTAAACCAGATGTATCTTTATCAATTCTATGAACTATTCCTGGTCTTAGTTTATCACCAATAGTTGAAAGATTTTTACTATCATAAAATATTAAGGCATTTACCAATGTTTTGTTGTAGTCCCCAGCTCCAGGATGCATAGATATCCCGGCAGGTTTGTCTATTATCATTAAATCTTTATCCTCATAAATGACATTAAGTTTGAAATCAAATGGTTCTAAAGAAGCTTTCTGAGGTTCAGGTATCTCAAGTTTTATATTGTCGTTTTCACTAACCTTTTTTGATGGGTCGGTGCAAATTTTTTCATTTATCAACAATCTTTGGTTTAAAATCAAATTTTTAACTCTAGTTCTACTGAGTTCTTTTTTATTGTTTGATAAAAACAGATCAACTCTCTGATCGTTTTCATTATCTTTAACAATAAACTTAATGATATTTTTCATAAATTATAATATTAATACTATATGCGCTTGTAGCTCAACTGGATAGAGCGCCTGACTTCGGATCAGGAGGTTCTGGGTTCGACTCCTAGCAGGCGCACCAAATTATTCCCCAATATTTATTAATGTTCCCTTTTTACGGGCTTTACTGAAAGAGTAGTAAAATAAGCAAATTGAGATGAGAAAATACAATACATTAAGATAAAATGCCATTAAAATGTTTTCAAGATTCACAAATCCATGGACTAAAATATTTCTTGCCTCCTCAAATATGTAAACAAGTGGAAGCGCATAAGCAATCTTTTGAAATATTTCAGGCAATATTTCTACAGGATAATAAATACATCCAAAAGGGGCCAACAAAAACATAGTTGACCAGGCGATGTTTTCAAATGATGGGCCAAACCTTAGTAGACCAGAAGAAACTAATATACCCAACGTTATTCCAAAAATATATAGACTAAGAAATAAAAAGAATAAACTTAGACCTAAATCTAATAAAGAAATTCCAAATAGAGGAGATGTCAAAAGTATTGCAGGGATCAGACCAATTAAAGCTCTTACTAGAGCTGTGAATATTAATGAGATTAAAATTTCACTTTTTTTAATGGGCGAGATAAATAAATTTGTAAAATTTCTACTCCAGATCTCCTCTAAAAAAAGCATATTAAAACCGATGCTTGTTCTAAATAGAAAATCATAAAGTATCGCACATGTTAATATTACTCCGACAGCATTATTATAATAAGAACTATATGTTGTAAAAAAGTTTGAGATAAAACCCCATAAAGTAATTTGTATTGTCGGCCAATATATAAGATCTAAAATTCTTGGAAAAGACCTAGTTATTAGAAAAAAGTGTCTTAAAAACAATCCATACATTCTACCAATATTCATATTAATTCCTTACAAGTTTTAAAAAAACTTCCTCAAGATTTTGTCTTCCGTGTTTTTTAACTAAATCATTTGGTTTACCTTGATCTATAATTAAACCATTTTTCATCATCATTATTGATGAACATAACCTAGTTACTTCATCCATATTATGTGACGCTAATAATATAGATACTTTTTTTTCTTTTTTATATTTTTCTAAAAAGGTTCTTACAAAATCTCCTGTTTCTGGATCAAGAGAAGCTGTAGGCTCATCGAGTAATAGGACAGATGGGTCATTGATAATCGCTTTAGCTAAACTTATTCTATTTTTTTGCCCTGAAGATAATTCTCCAGTCACCCTATCAAGCAAATTTTGTAACCTTAATTCTTCTACTAAATAATCAATTCTACTATTTAAGTTTTTGACGGAATACAGTTTTCCATAAACAATTAGATTCTGTTTAACCGTAAGCTTTTTTGGTAATTCAATATAAGGAGAAATGAAATTTATTTTTTGAAGAATCTCAATTCTATTTTTTTCTAATTGATAACCATTAATCAAAACTTGCCCACTTGTAGGTTTTAATAAACCTAAAATCATTCCTATAGTAGTAGTTTTTCCACATCCATTAGGGCCAAGTAATCCAATAATCTCATTTTCTTTAATTTCAAAATTAATATTTTTGACGGCTTCCTTATTTCCATAATTCTTTTTAAGATCAATTACTTTTATTGAATTTTCCATTATTTCTTTGAAGCCCTTTTTAGCCTTTCATTAATTGCTTCTCCAAACCCATAATTGGGAATTTTTTCTACAGCAATACTCTTATAATTTTTATTTTTAATGTTTCTTAAAACCTTATATAAATTTTTTGCAGCTTCTTTTAAATTTTTTTTTTTACTTAAATAAAAATAATTCTTTAGAGTTTTTTTTCTTTTTTTAATTAAAATAAAAGCTTCATTTTCTTTTGGTTTTTTCTTGTTTAGCCTTATAGGTATTCCAGGTGAATAGTGTAAACTTAATTGTCCTGGGACAACAACTGTTTTATCATTTTTTTTATACAGGATTTTTTTTCTCAAAATTTTGGTAATCCTTTTTCTTTCAATTCCTCCTAGCCTTAATATTTTTGGCTTTCCTAACAAACTAACTATAGTGGACTCTAATCCAATTTTAGATCTACCACCGTCAAGAATGAATTTAATTCTTTCTCCAAATTCATCCTTTACATCTTCTTTTGTTACCGGACTTATTTTTGAGGATATATTTGCACTTGGTGCCGCCAGAGGATATTTCAATATTTTTAAAAGTTTAATAGCCAGATGATGATTTGGAAACCTTACAGCAAGAGTTTTTTGATTATTAGTTACAATTTTTGAAATATTGCTTTTTTTTTTCAATTTTAAAACAAATGTAATAGGTCCAGGACAATATTTTTTATATAACTTTAAAAACTCCTCATTAATTACACAGTCTTTATCAAGCATCTTTAAGCTACAATAATGCACTATGAGTGGATTTCTTTTATTTCTTTTTTTAAGTTTAAATATTTTTAAGGTAGCCTTTTTTGAATAAGCATTAGCTGCTAAACCATAAACAGTTTCAGTCGGGAACCCAATACATTCACTTTTATCCAAATAATATTTAGCTTTTTTAATATTTGAAAGATTATAATTCATGTAATAATACAAACTAATATATGAAACAAAAAAATTTACCAGATGATATTGAGTCTAAATCTTTAGATGAACTAAAAGAAATTCTTAATAATTTGGTTGAAAAAATTGAAAAAAATAAAGCTTCAAATCAATCCGAAGACGATTATCTAGAAATATTTAAATTAAACAAGTTTATTGAAAAAAAGTTTCAAAATACTTCAAGAGAAATATCTGAGAAAAACAAATTAAAAATAAAACAAATTTTAAAAAAAGATGGAAAAAAAACTAAATAAAACAGGAAAAGATATTAATAAATTTCTCAAGAATTTTTTAAAAAGACAGAGAAGAACTGAATTAATTACTTCAATGAACTATGGTTTATTTCCTGGTGGAAAAAAAATAAGATCAAAGATTATCATTGATGTAGGTAAAATTTTTTCAGTTCCATATTATCATTTAGTAAGAGTAGGAGCTGCAGTGGAATGTATTCATGCATATTCACTTATACACGATGATTTACCATGTATGGATAATGACGATTTAAGAAGGGGAAAGTTAAGCACGCACAAAAAATTTGGTGAAGCAACGGCAGTCCTTGCTGGAAATTCACTGCTTACCTTAGCCTTTGAAATTTTAAGCGAAAAAAGTTTCAAGATTAATGAAAATAAAAAAAATAGATTAATAAATTTACTTTCAAATACTTCCGGCCATTTAGGAATTGCAGGGGGCCAATATTTAGATCTTAATTTTGAAAAAAAAAAAGTAAGTCAAAAAAAAATTATAGATATGCAGCTTAATAAAACCGGTAAACTTTTTTCATTTTCCACTATAGCGCCGTTAATTATTGCTAATAAGTTTGGAATGATAAATCAGTTTAAAAAGATAGGTTTAGATATTGGACTTTTATTTCAAATTATTGATGATTTTCTAGATTACAGTGGAAGTGAGAAAAAGATTGGAAAAAAAACTGGAAAAGACAAAAAAAAGGGCAAGGCGACTTTAATAAGTTTACTCGGGTATAAAAATGCTGTTAAATATTCTTCTTATTTAAAAAATAGAATAATTTCTTCTTTGAGTAAGTATGAAAATAAAGATTTGATTGAAACTGTAGAGTTTGTGGTAAATAGAAAAAAATGACAAAATATAAGTTTTTAGATAGTGTAAATTTTCCATCAGATATAAAAAATTTAAAATCATCAGAATTGATTATTCTGTCAAAGGAGTTAAGAGAAGAATTGATAGAGGCTGTTTCATTTACAGGTGGTCATTTAGGTGCAGGTTTAGGAGTTGTTGAGTTGACTGTAGCCTTACACCATGTTTTTGATACACCTAATGATAAAATAGTTTGGGATGTGGGTCATCAATCGTATCCACACAAAATTTTAACAGGTCGTAAAAACAGAATCAAAACACTGAGACAAGGAAATGGCCTGTCTGGTTTCACAAAAAGATCTGAAAGTGAATATGATCCATTTGGCGCAGCACATAGTTCAACATCAATTTCTGCAGCTTTAGGTATTGCTACTGCAAATAAACTTTCAAAAAAATCAGAAAATGTTGTTGCTGTTATTGGCGATGGAGCGATCAGTGCTGGAATGGCTTATGAGGCTATGAACAATGCGGGCATATCTAAAACTAAAATGATAGTAATTTTAAATGATAACGACATGTCAATTGCAGAACCTGTGGGTGCAATGAGAAGTTATCTAGCAAAGTTATTAACTGGAAAAATATATTTTAGTCTAAGAGAGACGTTTAAATTAATTATTTCTGCCTTTTCTAAAAGATTTTCAAAAAAAGCTGGAAAAGCAGAAGATTTTCTGAGGTCAGCAGTAACAGGTGGAACCCTCTTTAATTCACTAGGTTTTTATTATGTTGGACCAATAGACGGACACGACATTGACACTCTTGTCTCAGTTTTAAAAAATGCAAAAGATACTAACTTTGATGGTCCAATAATGATACATATTAAAACTGAAAAAGGAAAAGGTTATCAATTTGCAGAAAATTCAAAAGATAAGTACCATGGTGTTTCAAAGTTTAATATAAAAACTGGAGTACAAGAAAAATCAAGTTCTAAAATTCCATCATATACAAGTGTTTTTGCTAATACGTTAATTAAACACGCTGAGAGAGATAGCAAAATAATTGGTATTACTGCTGCGATGCCATCTGGCACTGGAATGGATTTATTTGCAAAAAAATTTCCAAATAGAATGTTTGATGTTGGTATTGCGGAACAACATGCAGTGACATTTTCTGCTGGTTTAGCAACAGAAGGTTTCAAGCCTTATGCAGCAATTTACTCTACCTTTTTACAAAGAGCCTATGATCAGGTTGTTCACGATGTTGCAATTCAAAGTTTACCTGTCAGATTCGCTATAGACCGTGCAGGTCTTGTTGGTGCAGATGGTCCTACACACGCCGGATCTTTCGATATAACTTACTTATCAACCTTACCCAATTTTGTAGTTATGGCTCCAAGCGATGAGTCGGAATTAGTTAAAATGATTAATACTTCAGTTGACATTAATGATAAACCATCAGCTTTTAGGTACCCTCGTGGAACTGGTATTGGGATTAAACTTCCTGAAATTAATGAAAAAATTGAAATTGGAAAAGGTAGGGTTATTAAAGAAGGTAAAGAAATTGCTTTAATTAATTTTGGTGCCCGTTTGCAAGAATGCCAAAAAGCTTTAAACAATCTTGAAAAAAAAGGTTTAAATCTTACTTTAATTGACGCAAGATTTTGTAAACCACTAGATGAAAATTTAATGTGGAATACAGCAAAAAATCATGAAGTTGTTATTTCAATTGAAGAAGGTTCAATTGGAGGTTTTGGATCTCATTTAAGTAAATTTTTATCTGAAAAAGGCTTATTAGAAAAAATTAAATTTAGGTCGATGACTTTTCCTGACAAGTTTATTGATCAAGATAAACCTGATCTAATGTATCAGATTGCTGGCCTGGATAGTAAAGCTATCGAAGAAAAAGTTTATGAGGTTTTAGACTCTAAAATTGTTGTTCAGAAAAAAAATTAAGACTCGCACTGGGCTTTGTGCATCAAAAAATGATCCAACAAAACACAATGCATCATCGCTTCACCTATAGGGACAGCTCTAATTCCAACACAAGGATCATGTCGACCTCGCACTGATATATTTGTATTTTTCCCAAATTTATCAATAGTTTTTCTTGAGTTAAGAATTGAAGATGTAGGTTTTACTGCAAAAGATACTTTTATTTGTTGACCACTTGAAATACCGCCAAGAATTCCACCCGCATTGTTAGATTTGAAAACTGTTTTATTCCCTTTTTGTCTTATCTCGTCAGAATTCTGTTCACCAGTTAATTGTGCAACATCCATTCCAGTTCCGATATTGACACCTTTTACAGCATTGATACTCATCATAGCTGAAGCTAAATCCATATCTAATTTTGAGTAAATAGGCGCACCTAGGCCAGATGGCACTCCGTTAGCTCTTAATTCTATGACCGCACCACAAGATGAGCCAGACTTTCTAATTGCTAATAAATATTTTTCCCACAATTTTAAAACTTTTTTGTCAGGACAGAAAAATGGATTTTTTTCTATAAATTTATTGTTCCATGCAGATACATCACAACCTAAAATTCCAAGTTGGATAACGGCACCTTTAACATAATATTTTTTCCCAATTTTTTTTTCTAAAACTTTTTTTGCAATTGCACCCGCAGCCACTCTAGCTGCAGTCTCTCTCGCTGATTGCCTGCCACCTCCCCTGAAGTCTCTTATGCCGTATTTTTTAAAATAAGTTAGATCAGCGTGCCCAGGACGAAATTTATTTTTGATAGTCTCATAGTCTCTTGACTTCATATCCTTATTGTAAATAATCATTAATATTGGTGTACCAGTTGTCTCACCATTAAATACTCCCGATAAAATTTCAACTTTATCATCTTCTTTTCTTTGAGTGGTAAATTTTGATTGACCAGGTTTTCTCTTATTTAGTTCTTTTTGTATGTCTTTTTCAGATATTTTTATTCTCGGAGGACATCCATCGACTACACATCCAATAGCTGGCCCATGAGACTCACCCCAAGTAGTGAAACGAAATAACTTTCCAAATGTATTAAATGACATTATTCTATTATATAAATTATTTTGTTGAAATTATGAATGAAAAAAATTCACTTGGACTAGATATTTGTTTTAAAGATGAAGATAACCCAGTAAATCTCTTCAAAGAATGGTTTACAAAGGCTGAAACCACCGAACCTAATGATCCAAATGCATTATCATTAGCAACAGCTGATAAAAGCGGGAAACCTAAAGTGAGAATGGTTCTTTTAAAAGGGTTTAGTGATGATGGTTTTACTTTTTACACAAACTTCAATAGTTCTAAAGGCAAGGATCTTAAAGAAAATCCTAAGGCATCAATGTGTTTTCATTGGAAAAGTCTTTTAAGACAAATAAGGATTTATGGTAATGTTGTTCAAGTTTCTGACAAAGAGGCTGATGAATATTATAATTCGAGAGCATATGGGAGTAGAATAGGAGCGTGGGCCTCAAATCAAAGTCAAGTTTTAGAAAGCAGAAAGTCACTTGATGACTCAATTGAAAAATTTAAAAAAAAGTTTCGTGATGAGACAAAAGTTCCAAGACCATCTAATTGGTCTGGATGGAGATTGGTACCTGAAGAAATTGAGTTTTGGCGTGATGGAGATAATAGAATTCATGAAAGATTGAAGTACGTTAAGAATAATGAAAAAGGCTGGAAAAGGTTTTTATTAAATCCTTAAAAAGATCTTTCAATACTAAAAGATGTCAAATTTTTTAGAATATCTTTTTGCTCAGAACTTTCAAAGATATTTAAAGAGCTAGACGCTAAAGAAATAAAATGATCAGCTTTTTTGTAACATTGTTTAATAACATCATATTTTTTTATTAAATCTAATGTGTATTTCAAATCGTTTTCAGTCCTTTCTTTCTTGGAAAAAAATTCTTTAACCATATCTCTCTCACCACTTTTACATTGTTGGTTTAAAATTATTAAAGGTAAAGTGATTTTACCCTCGTAAAAATCTTTTCCAATTGTTTTTCCAAATTTTTTCAGATCAGAATTGTAATCTAATGTATCATCAGCTATTTGAAAAGTTACTCCAAGATTTTTTCCATAAGAAGATAATGCTTCTTTTGTCTTTTCATCTTTGTCACCCAATATCGCTCCAACTTTACATGCAGCAGAAAATAATGCTGCAGTTTTAGATGTGATAATCTCCAAATATGTTTCTTCAACTGTATCTATTTCTGATTTGTGTTGAAGTTGCAAAACTTCACCCTGTGCTATTTTCGCAGATGTCATTGATAATAACTTTAGAACCTCTAAATTTCCGTCTTCAACCATCATTTCAAAACATCTACTTAAAAGATAATCACCAACTAAAATTGACGCGTGGTTCCCCCAAATTGAGTTTATTGTTTTTTTTCCTCTTCTGATCTCTCCGTTATCGAGAACATCATCGTGCATCAATGTTGCGGCATGAATTAATTCTACACATGCAGCTAAATTTATATCTCGACCACCTCTTAAATACCCACAAAGTTTTGAACTACTTAAAGTCAACATGGCTCTTAATTTTTTTCCACCCGTGTCTAGATTGTAGTTAGTCATTTTCTCCACCAAAGACACATCACTTATAAGTCTGTTTTTTATCTTCTCTTCAACTAGAATAATCTTATCATCGACTGAATTTTTTAAATCGAGATACGCGTTATTAACTTTATTTTTTAATTGAATTACTGAACCCATTACGAAGAAACTATTATAATAGTAGATATTTTATACTTATCAATTGACGCACCTAAAACTTCAACTATAAGTAGACTTTATATTAATCTAAAAATTCTATAAGCATACTTCATGTTATCTTTTTTCAAAAAAAAAAAAATTGTTCCCCACATAAGATTAACTGGTGTAATTGGAAACGCTGGAAGATTTAAACAAGGAATTGATTTTGCTGGTCAAGAGGAATTGATAAAAAAAGCATTTTCAATAAAAAAATCTTTAGCCGTTGCAATATCAATAAACTCTCCAGGCGGTTCACCAGTCCAATCTCACTTAATATACGACTTCATTAGAGTTCAGGCAAAAAAAAATAAAAAAAAGGTAATTGTTTTCGCAGAAGATGTTGCTGCTTCAGGAGGTTACTTGATTGCATGTGCTGGAGATGAGATTTATGCCAATTCAAGTTCAATTGTTGGTTCAATTGGTGTTATTTATGCTTCTTTTGGTTTCAAGGATCTTATTCAAAAGGTAGGTGTAGAAAGAAGAGTTTATACTGCAGGAAAAAACAAAAGTACTTTAGATCCTTTTGTGGATGCGAAAGAAGAAGATATAAATAGATTAAAAAATATTCAACTTGATTTGCACAAAGATTTTATAAACGTAGTGGAGACCAGCAGGGGTACAAAACTTAAAAAAGATAAAGGAATAGAATTATTTTCTGGAGAGTTTTGGTCTGGGTCTAAATCAAAAGAACTTGGCTTAATTGACGGTATAGGAAATGCAAATCAAATCTTAAAAGATAAGTTTGGTGACGATGTCATTATTAAAAAGTTTGAAAAAAGCAAAGGATGGTTGGCAAAAAGAATTTCATCAGAGAATCAAATCGATAAGATAGCAAATGTAATTGAAGAAAGATCTATCTGGCAAAGATATGGCCTCTAAAAAAGAAAATTCAAAAATACAAACCTTCCAAGATACAATTTTTAATCTGCAAAAATTTTGGGCAAAACATGGTTGTGTAATTTTACAACCATATGATATGGAAGTTGGGGCGGGAACATTTCATCCTGCGACTACTTTAAGGTCTCTTGGTCCTAAACCATGGAGATCAGCTTATGTACAACCTTCAAGAAGACCAACCGACGGAAGATATGGAGAAAATCCAAATAGACTTCAACATTATTATCAATTCCAAGTAATTATAAAACCATCACCAAAAAATATTAAAAAACTATATTTAAGCAGTCTTAATGCCATTGGAATAAAACATAATCACCATGATATTAGATTTGTTGAAGATGATTGGGAAAGTCCAACATTGGGTGCAGCGGGGTTAGGTTGGGAAGTTTGGTGTGATGGAATGGAAATTACTCAATTTACTTATTTTCAAAAAATGGCCGGGATAGATTGCAAACCTATTTCTGTGGAGCTTACTTATGGTTTGGAAAGATTATGTATGTTCACCCAGAAGAAAAAAAATGTATTTGACTTGGTATGGAACGATGAAGGCATTCTTTATAAAGATGTTTTTTTACAAGCAGAAAAAGAATTTTCATCTTACAATTTTGATTTTGCGAATGTTGAAAATTTGTTTAAGTTTTTTGATATGTTGGAGCAAGAAACAAAATCTTTACTAGAAAAAAAACTTTCACTTCCTGCCTATGATCAGTGTTTAAAAGCTAGTCATGTTTTTAATATTTTAGATGCTAGAGGGGCGATTAGTGTAGCGCAAAGGGCAGAGTTTATTTCTAGAATAAGAGACTTAGCCAAAGGTGTTGGTCAAGTATGGGTAGATAGCCAAAAATAAAATGTCTGAATTTTTTTTAGAATTATTTAGTGAGGAAATTCCTGCAACTTTACAGAAAAGAGCTAGAGACGATCTCCAAAAAAATTTCGTAGATTTTTTGAAAAGAGAAGAAATTAAATTAAAAGATAACGTTTCCGTTTTATCAACACCAAATAGGTTAATTATCTACTGCGAAAACATTTCTCAAAAAATTATAAAAGCGGAGGCTGAAATAAGAGGTCCCAGTGTTAATGCTCCAGAACAAGCGCTAAATGGTTTCATAAAATCTAATAATATATCAAAAGAAGAAACCTTTATAAAAAAAACAGATAAAGGAGAGTTTTATTTCTATAAAAAGCCTGGTGAAACAATAGAAACAAAATCAATTTTACAAAAAAATTTAGCAAAAATTCTTGATGATATTTCTTGGAAAAAATCAATGAGATGGGGTGATCACGATCTGTATTGGGGTAGACCATTAAAATCTATCCTTGCTTGTTTTGATAATAAAGTTTTAGAATTTAATTATCATCATTTAAATTCATCCAATTTTACCTTTCTGGATAAGGACTTTGAAGAGAAAACAAGTAAATTTTCAAATTTTAAAACTTATAGGGAATTTTTCAAAAGCAAAGGCATTATATTGGATCATAACAAAAGAGAAGAATTTATTGAAAATCAATTAATAAAAAAAACTAAATTAGATAGATTGAAGTTAACCCCAAACAAAAGATTGTTAAATGAAGTAACAAATATTGTTGAAAAACCAAATATAATTAAATGTAAGTTTGATAAAAAATTTTTAAAGATTCCTAAAGAGATATTAGTTACAACTATGGAGGTTCATCAAAAGTATTTTCCAACCTTTGATAATAAAGATAATTTAACGAATGTTTTCTTTGTAGTTGCAGACAATAGTGATACCAAAGGATTAATTAGATTAGGAAATGAACGAGTAGTTGAAGCTCGTTTAAATGATGCTCAATTTTTCTGGAATAAAAATAAAACAAAAAATTTAGTTAAAGGAATATCAGATCTAAAAAATGTAAATTATTTTGAAGGATTAGGAACTTATTTTGATAAAACTCAAAGATTAAGAAAGCTTGGATCGTTAATATCTGACGAACTTTTAATAAGTAAAGAAAAAGTTGAAGTGGCATCTTCTATTTGTAAGGTAGATTTACTTTCTGACTTAGTGGGAGAGTTCCCTGAACTTCAAGGTGTAATGGGGGGCCACTTTGCTAAAGCCCAAGGTTTCGATAACGAAATTTGTTTGGCTATTAGCGAACATTACTTACCAATAGGCCCAGAGACAAAGACACCGAAAAAACCTTACTCTGTCACTTTAGCTTTGAGTGATAAAATAGATACCTTAGTTGGTTTTTTTGCAATTAATTTAAAACCATCTAGCTCAAAGGATCCGTTCGCATTAAGAAGGTCAGCAATTGGTCTTATAAGACTAATAATAGAAAATAAATTAGAGATTAAATTAAAAGATTTAATAAATTATTCTTGTATTTTGTTTGCTGAACAAGATTTAGATTTTGATATTAAGATTACCCAACAAGATCTGTTTAATTTTTTTTCTGAAAGACTTAAATTTTATATGAAAGAAAAAAAAGTAAGACCAGATATTATAGAATGCTCAATAAATAGTTATAGCGCAGATCAAATTTATAAAATTTATAATAAGGCATTCATTTTAAATAAATTGATCGATAAAAATATTGGTCAAGATGTAATTTTTTCTTACAAAAGAGCATCCAATATTCTGTCAAACGAAATATCTAAAAATAAGATTGAATTAAAAAATTCGACTGATCCAGGTTTATTCAAAAATGATTTTGAAAAAAAACTATACAAAAAAATACAAGAAATAAGAAAATATTTTACAAGCTTGGGTAGTCGTGAGGATTGTAAAAAAACTTTAGAGGTTTTAGCTGATGCAAAAACTGATGTTTCTAACTTCTTTGATAATGTAATAGTTAATGATGAAGATGAAGCAATCAAAAAAAATCGTTTGGAACTTATGCAATTGTTATGTAAAACGTTCAATAATTATTTAAATTTTTCTAATATTGAAAGTGCATAATGAACAAATTTGTTTTTAATTTTAAATCTAAAAAAATAAAAAAAATTAAGAATCCAAAGTTTATCTTAGGTGGCAAAGGAGCAAATCTAGCTCAAATGGGAAAACTTGGTTTACCCGTACCGCCAGGATTTACAATTTCTACAGATGTCTGTGAAATGTTTTATAAAAATAATAAAAGACTTAATACAAAACTAGTCAAATCTATTAATCAGGAACTAAAACAAATTGAGAAAGAATGTGGAAAAAAATTTGGTGATTTAGAAAATCCATTATTAGTTTCAGTAAGGTCAGGCGCAAGAGTTTCAATGCCTGGGATGATGGACACAATCTTAAATTTAGGTTTAAATGATGATACAGTTAAAGCTCTTGCAAAAAAAACAACTAATATGAGGTTTGCAAAAGACAGCTACAGAAGATTCATTCAAATGTATTCTAATGTGGTGCTTGGAGTAGAAAGTTACTACTTTGAAGAATTAATTGAAAATTACAAATTAACAAAAGGCGTTTTGTTAGATACTGATCTAGATGAAAATGATTGGGACGGTCTTATTAAAGATTTTAAGGACGTTGTTAAAGAAAAAACTAAAAAACAATTTCCACAAGATGTTCATGAACAATTGTTTGGAGCTATTTCAGCAGTTTTTTTATCATGGGAAAGTAACAGAGCAAAAGTTTATAGAAAGTTAAATCAAATACCCTCCGCATGGGGAACAGCCGTTAACGTTCAATCAATGGTTTTTGGAAATATGGGTAACGATTGTGCAACTGGTGTTGTTTTTACTAGAAACCCATCAAATGGAAAAAATGAAATTTATGGAGAATATCTTATTAATGCTCAAGGGGAGGATGTGGTAGCAGGCACAAGAACTCCAAATTATATAACAAAAAAAGCTAACAAAGATTCAAACTCAAAAGGTAAATCAATGGAAGAGGCTATGCCAAAAGTTTATATCCAACTTAAAAAAATTCTTAAACTTTTAGAAAAATATTACAAAGATATGCAAGATGTAGAATTCACTGTAGAAAATTCTAAACTTTGGATGCTTCAAACAAGATCTGGAAAAAGAACAGCGAAATCTGCCGTAAAAATAGCTGTAGATATGGTCAAAGAAAAATTAATAACAAAAAAAGAGGCAGTTTTAAGAGTCGATCCTAATACTTTAGAAACACTTCTACATCCAACATTAGACGAAACAAAAGAAGTAAATACTATTGCAAAAGGCTTGCCCGCGTCTCCAGGTGCAACAAGTGGAAAAGTTGTTTTTTCATCTGACGAAGCGGAGAGATTAAATGGGATGATGCAAGATACAATACTTGTGAGAGTAGAAACTTCACCAGAGGATATCCATGGTATGCATGCTGCGAAAGGTATTTTAACTGCTCGTGGAGGAATGACCAGTCATGCTGCCGTTGTTGCGAGAGGGATGGGAAGACCATGTGTTTCAGGATCAAGTGAGATAGATATTAATTATGAGCAAAAAATATTCAGAACTTCTTCAAACGTAGAAGTAAAAGAGGGAGATGTGATTACAATTGACGGATCCACAGGAAGAGTAATTTTAGACAAAGTTCCAACATTAAAGCCAGAGATCTCTGGTGATTTCTCAAAATTAATGAGTTGGGCTGACAGTTACAGAAAATTAAAAGTAAGAACAAACTCCGAGACCCCTCTTGACACAAAAACAGCAAGAGAATTTGGAGCTGAGGGTATTGGTCTTTGTAGGACTGAGCATATGTTTTTTGATGAGGATAGAATCTTGTCTGTTAGGGAAATGATCTTATCAAAAACTATTGAAGACAGAAACAATGCTTTAGCAAAATTGTTACCCCATCAAAAAAATGACTTTATAAAAATTTTTGAAATCATGAGTGGTCTTCCGGTAACGGTTAGATTGCTTGATCCACCTTTACATGAATTTTTACCTAAAAATGACAAAGAAATAGGAGATTTAAGCACAGTCACAGGTTTAAACGCTTATGAAATAAGATCTAGGACCGAAGAATTGCATGAACATAATCCAATGCTTGGGCATAGAGGGTGTAGATTAGGTATTTCTTTTCCAGAAATTTACGAAATGCAATGTAGAGCAATTTTTGAGGCTTTGGTGGAATGTAAAAAAAAGAAACTGAAGTCTACAATGCCAGAAATAATGATACCTCTTGTATCAACAGAGGCAGAAATCAAGATTATGAAAGATTTAGTAATTAGAGTTGCCAAAAAAGTTCAAGATGAAAACAATACTAAAATAAGTTTCTTGGTAGGAACCATGATTGAACTTCCAAGAGCAGCAATCAAAGCTAAAGATATAGCAAAACATGCTGAATTTTTTAGTTTTGGTACTAACGATTTAACACAAACGACATTTGGTATTAGCAGGGATGATAGCGGAAAATTTTTAAACGATTATATTGAAAATAAGATATTTGACATTGATCCCTTTGTTTCTATAGATGAAGGTGTAGGAGACTTAATTGAAATAGCGACATTAAAAGGTAGAAAACAAAATAAAAAAATTAAACTTGGAATTTGTGGTGAGCATGGCGGAGATCCAAAAAGTATAAGTTTTTGTTCTAAAACAGGGTTGAATTATGTTTCTTGTTCACCTTATAGAGTTCCAGTCGCGCGTTTAGCAGCTGCCCAGGCTGAGCTAAAAAATAGAAAAATTACCTAGTGAAACAAATATCTCTTAAGTTGTAATATCGTTTTAAGCACGTTTTTGTAGCTGAATAATTGAATTAAACTCAAAAAGTACATCAAAGAGCCATTTAAGAAGATTTTTGATTTGATTTTAAGGGCGCATTAAGTATTTTTTAGTATTATAGCTTTTATGAATTTTATACTAATAATAGCTGCAATTTTTATAGTCACAGAAACTATTAACCCTAAAAATGACGACGGGAAAGATATCCAAAAAAAGGAAG
>CACFAI010000008.1 GCA_902564265.1 uncultured Pelagibacteraceae bacterium
AAAAGGAAAAAGTAGTAGTTTTTCAAAACTTAGTATTTTTCAACCTAACAAATATAAATTTAAAAAAAGTTGTCCATTATCAGTCAAAAATGCACCAAAGGTAGATTATAAAAATATTAAACTATTAAAAAGATATGTATCAGAAAATGGGAAGATTCTTCCATCAAGAATTACAAATGTTTCCCAAAAAAAAACAAAGAGAACTTTCACTATCAATAAAAAGAGCTAGAAACTTAGCATTAATTTAAATTATGAAAATTATACTTTTAGAAAATTTGGCAAAAATAGGTTCTATAGGAGAGGTCATTGATGTTAAAAGAGGTTTTGCACGAAACTATCTTATTTCAAATAAAAAAGCCTTATACGCCTCAAAAGAAAATATTAAAGAAGTTGAAAAAATTAAAGTTGAATTGAATAAGAAAGATCAAGAAAAGAAAAAAAATGCTAAGCAGACATTCGAAGCACTTAAAAACAAAATTTATGAAGTAAAAAAATTAACAACTGAAAATAATGATCTTTATGGGTCAATTAAACCGACTGAAATATCTAAAATTATTAATCAATCAGATAAAATTGAGGTGAAACCTTCACTAATACAACCTTTAAAAGAAATCAAATCGCTAGGTACTTTTAATGTAAGAATAAATCTGCATTCAGAAGTGCAAGCAGAAATAAAAATAAAAGTTATTTCTGAGGATAACATTAAATAATTTATACAATTTTTTCCCCAAAGTAAATTTGATCTATTTTTTTATCTTCTAAAATTGTAGAATTAGTTGTGAATAAAAACCTAAATCTCATTCAAAATAATTTTAAAGAACTTCCAAATAATATTGAAGCCGAACAATCAGTCATAGGTTCTATCTTAACTCAAAATGAAATTTTTGATGAAATATCAGGTATAATATCTGATAAAAATTTCTTTGATCCACTTCACCAAAAAATTTTTGGTTCTATACAAAATCTTATTTACAAGGGATTGTTAGCAAATCCTATCACTCTTAAAAATTATTTTCAAAATGAAGATGAAGATTTAAATGTTCCAGAATATTTAATTAAAATTACAAAATTTTCAACGTCATCCAGACAAGCTATAGAATATTCAAAAATTATTTATGATATGTTTGTGAGAAGAGAGCTTATCAAAATTTCTGAAAATATAATTGATACTGCAAAGCTAAATGACATAAATATTAATGGAAAATCTATAATAGAAAATTCAGAAAAAATACTTTATGACCTTGCTGAAAAAGGTTCTTTTAATTCTAATATAATTAGGTTTGATGAAGCTGTTAGACAAACTATTGATATGGCTTCTAGCGCATTTAAAAATGACGATGGAATTGTTGGTGTCCCTACCGGATTGAAGGACTTAGACGATAGACTTGGAGGTTTACATAAATCTGATTTAGTAATAATTGCTGGAAGACCTGCTATGGGTAAAACAGCTTTAGCGACTAATATTGCATTTAATGCTGCAACCAATATTCAAAAGACAAATAGAAAATCTTGTGTAGCATTTTTTTCTCTTGAAATGTCATCTGAACAATTATCAACAAGGATTTTGGCTGAACAATCAAGAATAAAATCAAATGATATTAGAAGAGGAAAAATATCTGAGGAGCAATTTGAGCAATTTTTAGAAACATCAAAAAATATCTCTCAATTACCACTTTTTATTGATGAAACACCAGCAATCTCTATTGCAGCTCTATCCAATAGAGCTAGAAGAATTAAAAGGCTTAATGGTTTAGATATGGTTGTGGTTGACTATATACAATTAATGAGAGCGTCAAATTTTAAAGAAGGTCGTGTTCAAGAAATTTCTGAAATTACTCAAGGACTTAAAGCCCTTGCAAAAGAACTTGCTGTGCCTGTTTTAGCCCTCTCACAATTATCAAGAGCAGTTGAAACAAGAGACGATAAAAAACCACAATTATCCGACCTAAGAGAGTCTGGGTCTATTGAGCAAGATGCTGATGTTGTAATGTTTGTATATAGAGAATCCTACTACCTAAAAGGAAAAGAGCCTAGGCCTGCCACAGTTGATCATGCTGAATGGCAAGCTAAAATGAATGAAATTTCACATTTAGCAGAATTAATAATTGGTAAACAAAGACATGGTCCAACTGGCAAAATCACATTGGAATTTGAAGAAATGTTTACTAAATTTAGTGATGCTACAAATAATTAAATATAAGATATATATTTAGCGATGTCTCCAAATCTATACAACTCATTAGTTTTAAAAAGACCTCGTGTGGTCTTTTTGGTATTGATTTTAATAACAACTTTTTTTTTATTTAATACTAAGGACTTCAGGCTCGACGCTTCTTCTGAAACTTTACTTATAGAGGGAGACCCAGATTTAGAGTATTTGCGAGAAATAAATCAAAGATATAAATCTAAAGATTTTTTGATACTTACTTTTACACCAAAAGAAAATCTGACTTCTGAAAGTTCAATTAATAATATTCTTAGTTTAAAATATAAAATACAAAGTCTAAATTGGGTTCATAGTGTTGTTACAATACTAGATGTGCCTTTACTTGAAAGCTCGGATGAACCTCTAATGGATCGTATTAAAAATTTTAGGACTTTGAAAGACGAAGATATAGACAAAAATAGAGCATTCAACGAAATTTTAAATAGTCCAGTTTTTAAGAACTTAGTTATAAGTGAAGATGCTACAACGACAGGTATCATTGTTAATCTTAAAAGAAAAGAAATTTTAGAGTCATCCGCATTTAGTAATCAAAAAGAATTTGAAGAATATAAAGATAAACTAAAGGCTGAAAATCATGAAAATATAAAAGAAATAAGAGAGGTAATCAATTCATTTAAAGACATTGGAAAAATTCATTTGGGAGGAATACCAATGATTGCTGACGATATGATGACATTTATTAAGAAAGATATTATCGTGTTCGGTATTGGTGTTTTCGCTTTTATTGTAATTACTTTATGGTTTGTTTTTAGAAAAATTCTTTGGATTGCGATACCAATCTCTAGTTGCTTTTTAGCGGTAATAATAATGATTGGATTTTTAGGCCTTATGAATTGGAAAGTAACAGTTATATCATCCAATTTTATAGCTATGATGTTGATACTCACAATGGCCATGAACATTCATATTTGTACAAGATACATACAGCTAGTTAAAGCCCATTCAGATCTAAACAATTATGAGATTTTACAAATTGCAACATCAAAAATGATTTGGCCTATACTTTACACGGTGTTAACAACAATTTGTGCTTTTCTTTCTCTAATTTTTAGCGGTATAAAGCCAATTATCGATTTTGGATGGATGATGACTTTTGGATTGATAACATCATTCTTTATAACCTTCACTTTGCTTCCTGCTCTACTTGGAATATTTTATTCAAAAGAAATAGACATTCACGAAAAATCTTTATCTTTTTTAACTAATCCGCTTTCTAAATTTTCAATAGAAAGAACAAATTTAGTTTTAATAATTTCAATATTTTTAATAGTTTTTAGTGTTTTTGGAATATCAAAATTAAAAGTTGAAAATAGTTTTATTAATTATTTCAGTAAAGAAACTGAAATTTATCAAGGAATGAAATTGATTGATGAAAAACTTGGTGGAACAACACCTTTGGAAATCATCTTAAAATTTTCAGGAAAAGAGAATAACAAAAGTGCTGAAGAAGACGATGAATTCAAAGATTGGGATGATGAAGGTGGTGACGAAAGTAAATATTGGTTTACTAAAGATAAAATTGATAAAATTAATAAAGTACATAATTATCTTGAAAATACAGAACACGTAGGCAAAGTTCTTTCCTTTTCATCAATTATTCAAGTAGCAACAAAATTAAATAATAACAAAGAATTAGGAACTTTGGAAATGGGAGTTTTATATAGTAAAATTCCTGAAACAGTAAAAAGTGAAATTATTGATCCTTATATTTCAATTCAAGATAACGAAGCAAGAATAAGTTTGAGAATTAAAGACTCCTCTAAGAATTTAAGAAGAAATGATTTAATTAAAAAAATTAATTTTGATATGCAAAACGAAATTGGATTAAGTAAAGAGGAATTTAGATTGGGTGGTGTTCTAATTTTGTTTAACAATCTTTTACAAAGTTTATTTAAATCACAAATATTAACTTTAGGTCTTGTGATGTGTGGAATAATGACAATGTTTTTGGTTTTATTTAGAAATTTAAAGATTTCTTTAATTGGTGTTATTCCAAATTTTATAGCCGCATTCTCAATTCTAGGCTTAATAGGAGTGCTAGGTATTCCGCTTGACATGATGACAATAACTATAGCAGCAATAACAATCGGAATAGCTGTAGATAATAGCATTCACTATATCTACCGTTTTAAAGAAGAATATGAAAAAAATCAAAATTATGAAGAGTCAATAAGGTTATGCCATTCAACAGTTGGTGTTGCTATTTTGAATACCTCAATTACGATTATCTTTGGTTTTTCAATTCTTGTTCTTTCAAACTTTATACCTACAATTTATTTTGGTTTTTTTACAGGAATTGCAATGTTTCTAGCTATGATACTTGTTTTAACCTTGTTACCTAGTCTTATTTTGTACATACAGCCTTTCGAAAAAAAAGTTAATGTTTGATCAATTTTTAAACTTTTTAGATAAATTTCAATTATTTGACATAATATATTTGGCCTTAACAACACTATCTTTAATTAAATGCACATCTAAAGGTTTTGTTTTAAGTTTATTATCAGCAAGTAAGTGGCTATTTTCGTATGTCGTGACTCTTTATTTATTCCCAAAAGTAAAACCTTTTGTCGAAGATATTTTAGATAATGAGTATGTCCTAGATATTGTATTGGGTTTAACCATTTTTATAGTAGTGCTATTTATTGTTTTGATGGTCAACAAAGGAATCAGTAAAGCAGTAAGTTACTCGGGAATAGGAACTTTAGATAAAATATTTGGATTCTTTTTTGGATTTTTAAGAGCTTATATAATTTCAGTATGTATTTTTGCTACATTAGACATCATATATAATCATAATAAGTGGCCGATAAATCTTGACCAATCAGTGACCTTTCCATATGTTCTAAAAGGAAGTAATTATTTAATTAAAGAATTCCCTAATGAAGACAGTTATCAAGACACTAAAGAGAAAGTCCAAGAACTTTAATCCAAAACTAAAAGAAGAATGTGGTGTTTTTGGTATAAGTGATAACCCAGATGCATCAACACTTTCAACACTTGGTTTACATGCCTTACAACACAGAGGACAAGAAGGATGTGGGGTTGTAACCTATGATGGGAAAAAATATCACTCAGAAAAAAGATTTGGATTAGTTGGAGATAATTTCAATAAAGAGGAAGTTTTGAAATCACTACCAGGAAATTTTGCTATTGCTCATAATAGATACAGCACTACTGGAGGTACAACATTAAGAAATATCCAACCTTTTTACGCAGACACTAATACTGGAGGAATAGGAGTAGCTCACAATGGTAATCTTACAAACGCCATAACTCTTAGAAAAAAATTAGTTGAAGAAGGAGCAATTTTTTATACTACGTCTGATACCGAAACAATTGTTCAGTTAATTGCAAGATCAAAAAGAGGAAAAGTTATAGACAAAATTATTGATGCTTTGTTTCAAATACAAGGAGGTTATGCTCTTGTAATGTTAGCAAGAGATTTACTTATTGGGGTAAGAGATCCTTTTGGAATAAGACCTTTGGTAATAGGAAAACTTAAAGACTCTTATGTTTTTGCTTCCGAAACTTGTGCATTAGATATTATAGGGGCTAAATATATAAGAGACGTAGAAAATGGTGAAATAGTCTATGTTGAAAATAAAAAACTTATTAGTTTAAAACCGTTTCCATTAAAAAAAATTAGGCCGTGTGTTTTTGAATATATCTATTTTTCAAGACCAGATAGTATTTTAAATGGGAAATGTGCATATGAGTATAGAAAAAATTTTGGTGTAGAGCTTGCTAAAGAAACTAGTATTGATGCTGATTTAATAGTTCCTGTTCCAGACTCAGGGAATGCTGCAGCTATTGGTTATAGCCAACATGAAAAAATTAATTTTGATCTCGGTTTAATAAGAAATCATTATGTGGGAAGAACTTTTATTGAACCAGCACAAAAAATAAGGAGCCTTGGGGTTAGATTAAAGTTAAATGCAAATAAATCTACAATCAAAAATAAAAAAATCGTCTTAGTTGATGACTCTTTAGTAAGAGGTACGACCTCACATAAAATAGTAAAAATGTTATATGATTTTGGAGCAAAAGAGGTACATGTGAGAATTGCATCACCTGAAATTAGATTCCCAGACTTCTATGGTGTTGATACACCAACAAAAAAAGAGCTTTTAGCAGCTAATAAAACCAATGAAGAAATTTGCAAGTATATCGATGCAAAGTCTTTAAAGTTTTTAAGTGTTGATGGTTTGTATAGAGCAATGGGTTATGAAAAAAGAAATTCCACATACCCACAGTTAACAGATCACTATTTCACAGGTGATTATCCTGTAAAATTAATTGATGATTTGGGTGATAATAAAGTGACACAGTTGTCTTTATTGAGTACAAAGTCTAATAATTAACTATGAAAAAAGTAAATTTTACAGAAATGAAAAATGGGTCCAAAGAGGACTATATTTTTCTAGATAAATTAGAAAAAGAATATGTTGGTGAAACAGCCGACAGAATACTTAATTTTATGTCTAGGATGACTGCGACTTTAGAAGGTTATCAAATCTCAAGATTAGAGCATTCCTTGCAGAGTGCTACCAGAGCTTTTAGAAATAATGAAAGTGAAGAGATGGTTGTTGCGTGTTTATTACATGATATTGGTGATGAATTAGCTCCCTTAAATCACTCTGAGTATGCAGCAACTGTATTAAAACCTTACGTATCAGAAAAAACACACTGGATCATTGAAAAGCACGGTGAATTTCAAATGTACTACTACGCCCATCACCTAGGTGCTGACCGATTCAAAAGAGAAAAGTATAAAAATCACAAATATTATCAAGATACGATAAATTTTTGTGAAAAGTATGATCAATGTTCGTTCGATCCTAATTATAAGTCTATGAAACTTAAAGACTTTGAACCATTGGTTAGGAAAATTTTTTCTAGAAAACCTTACTCCCACTACTAAAATAAATTTTAAAATAAAATAATGAAAAGTTTATCAGATCAAAAAAAAGGGTCTTTGATGGCTTTTATAGCTGTGATGTTTATAACACCAGATTCTTTATTTATTAGACTATCTAATGTTGAGACTTGGAGTTTGGTTTTTTATAGAGGCATTATACCGTTTGTTTTAGTTTTTATTGGTATGCTTTTAATTTACAGATTAAAATTTTTTATTTTATTAAGATCAAATGGCTACTATGGTTTAGCCTATGTTTTAACTTTTTCAGTAACTAACATTGCTTTTGTTGTTTCGATCCAAAATACAAATGTTGCCAATACTTTGATAATGATTGCTACAGCTCCAATGTTATCTGCAATTCTAGGATCATTTTTTCTTAAAGAAAATCCTGATAAAAAAACTTGGATAGCAATATTTATAACTTTTTTTGCTGCATTATATATTTTTTACGACTCGATAAAGTTAGGAAATTTTTTTGGTGATATTTTAGGATTTATTGCTGCTATGGGTCTGGCGGTGGGTGCTGTTATAATTCGATCAGCAAAAAAATTAAACCTTGTACCGTCTGCAGTAGCTGGAAAGTTAATAATTGCCATCTTTGCCATGTTTTTTGTAAAAGATTATTATCTGAATAATAACGATATTTATATTGTCCCTTTAATGTGTGTAATGTGCGTAGCAATACCATTCGTTCTTGTTACTATAGCACCTAGGTTTATAACAGCAGCAGAGGTAAACTTATTTTTCTTGTTAGAGACTATAATAGGTCCGATTTGGGTCTGGCTCATTATAAAAGAACAGCCTACACCTGAAACAATCGTAGGGGGTGCTATAATTGTATTAACAATTGCTACCCACTCTTTCTTAAAATTAAAAAAGTCATAAGTTCGTCATAATAATTTCTTGATTTAGTCTCAAATCAGAAATAATAAGCTGCCAGTTTATGAATAAAGTATTTAAAAATTCGTGGGCATTATTTTTGGGTATGAGTGCGATCATGCTAGCCTATGGATATCAAAATGCGTTATTAGGGGTTAGAGCAGTTATTGAAGAGTTCAGTCTTGCCTCAACTGGATTTATGATGTCTGGCTACTTTGTTGGTTACTTTATAGGTGCCAGAACCGTTCCTTCAGTCATATCAGGTGTTGGTCATATAAGAGTATTTGCTGCTTTTGCATCTGTAGCTTCGCTTGCAATTTTAGTTCACTCAGTTTTTGTAAATCCCTTAACTTGGTTTTTATTAAGAGTAATTACAGGATACTCAATGGTTTCAATATACACAATTGCTGAGAGTTGGTTGAACGATAGATCAAGTAATAAAAACAGAGGTAAAGTTTTATCTATTTATATGATTATTTTATATGGATCTATGGGGTCAGGAATGTTTTTATTAAATTTTAGCAGTCCTGAGAATTTTCAGCCTTTTATTTTAATTTCTGTCTTAATGTCACTAGCGCTCCTGCCAATTCTGTTGACAAAAAGAAAACCACCAACTTTTAAGAAAATTAAAAGTATGAGTTTAAAAGAATTATATTCATCATCGCCTCTTGGAATGGTAAGCTCTGTTCTTTACGGTACAATTCAATCAGCATTGTTTACTTTATTAGCAGTTTATGCAGCTGCAATGAATTTTAGTATATTTGATATATCTTTAGTTACTTTTATGTTAGCAATTTCAGGTGCAATCTCTCAATATCCTGTAGGCTACATTTCAGATAAATTTGATAGAAGAAAAGTTATCATTTATTCAACTTTCGGAGCTGCATTATTCGCTTTCTTTGCAATCTTTTCAGTTGGCACAATGTATTTACCAGAAGGGCTAGGATCTTCAAAGTTATGGTTTTATATTTTTTTAATAGCTTTTTCTATATGTAGCTTGCCAATGTTTTCTTTGATACTTGCACACACCAATGACTTTATAACTAGAGACAAGTTTGTTGCTGCAGGAGCAGGTTTGCAATTTGCCTTTGGTTTAGGAGCGATCAGTGGACCGTTTTTATGTTCTTTGCTTATGGATTTAGTTGGGAACAATGGATTTTTTGTATTTCTTATTATATTCCACTGTTTAATTGGCGTTTTTGCGGTTTATAGAATGAAAATAAGACCATCAGAGGAAAATCCAGACTCGCAATTTGTTGCTGTTCCTACTACGATTACTCCAGTTGGAATGGAATTAAACCCTACAACGGAGCCCATTGAGGAGCCAGAAAAAATCAAATAATTAATTCTATTCAAAGTTGTAACTCAAATTAAACAGTTTAGAAAATTTAATCTTGTTGAATTTAATTTTATTTGCTTAAATGCGTTCAAAAAAAAATGCCTAAAAGAAAAAAAAGAAAAAAAATTGAGCACGGTGCGTTTTCAAAGCTCGCAAGTTTTACTTCGAGTGCGATAAAAGATTACAAACATAATCAAAAGCTTAAGCAACAACAATTAGAAAAAGATTTAAAAAAACAGGAATTTAGTAAACTTAGTTTAGAAAAAAAAGAATTAAGAGCTAAAGAGGATAATTTTAGGAAACAAGAAGAAAAATTACAGATAAAATTTGAAAATTTAAAGCTTAAAGAAAGAGAATTAGAACTTAAAGACAATGAATTAAAAACTAAAGAAAATTCATTAAAAGAAAAAGAGTTAAATCTAAAGTTTAAAGGAGAAGAACAAAAAAATAAGGAATCAGATCTAAAAAAGAAAGAGAAAGACCTTCAAATTAAATCTGAAGAACAAAATCGCAAAGATGTTGATTTAAAAGTAAGAGAAGATGAACAAAGACAAAAAGAATTAAAAGAGTCAAGACGAAAAAGAAGAGAACAAAAACTAAGAGATGAAAAAGAACAAGAAAAAAGAAATCTTGAGGCTCTTAAGTTAAAAGAATGGGAAGAAAAATTTGATCGTGAACAAAAAGCAAGAGAAGAGCAAGAGAAATTAAAAGAAGAAAAGTTAAGAATGAGAGAAAGTAATAGAAGAAGCAATGATGCAGACTACTCCGAAAATAGTGAGGAGGTAACTAAACAATTAGAGGCTCTCGACGTTGAAAATTCTTCTAAAAATTAATTATTGTTTAGGAAAATAATCTTTTAAGTCCCCTTCCCTGTATACATCTGCAGTACAACAATGAAGACCACCACCAAAAGCATATGCATCTCTCATCTCTACTGGGACAACTTCAAGACCTAATTTATCCAATTGCTCTGCTTGATAAATTTCGCTTTTTTCTACACAAACTGTTTTGGGATCTAAAACGAGCACATTCATTGAAAGCCAAACTGAGGAATAGCATAATGGAGGTGGAGTATTATGAGCTGGTTGAGCTGAGTCTAATATTTTCCATCCATTATCTTCAAAAAGTTTTCGCTGTGAAGCTGGTAGCTTTCTTTGAGGATTATTTATAATTATACCCTCTGTAACAGGAGTAAAAGTTGCATCGATATGAATTGGATATGGATCTCCTGGAAAATTTACAGCATGTACCCTGTGATTTTTGAAATGTCTTCTTAACCAATCAATTCCACTTAAGTTTGTAGTAAAACCGTGTTGAACTATCAAATCCTTACCAAATCGTAATATATCCGCAGCATCAAATAATGGTTCTTCTTCTGTAGTAACAAAAAATTTTTTTTCAGCCCACTCCAGTCTTTTTTTTACACCAATCTTATCAGACAAATAATCCTTTCTGTAATCTGTATCAGTAAGTCGAGGTTTTGGAGCTGACTCGTGTCTCATATTTTTATCTTGATCGTAATATTTTTTAAGTAATGGTCTGTAATTTAAATATTCAAACCATCTACATCTATAACTCATCGTGGCTTCTAACATTTCATTTCCAACTGTTAAAATTATATCTCTTGCAGGCATACAACCAAACATACTTTCAACTTCCCAATCTGGTGTAGAAACTTTTTGATTATGATTTAAAGGAGTTGGTCTATCCACTTTGATACCTCTTTTTTCAAGCAAAGAAGCAAAATCATTTAAAAGTTGATTAGCTTTATCAACTGTATCTTTTGTCCGTGGTCCGTGTTGACCTTTCATATCTGAGTCTTCGGGAACTTTTGCATCTAAAGCTGGTTCTGGTGCTGGTATACAGCAACCATCTGCTCTTCCAACGATTACATGCTTAAGCGGATCCCACTCATTCCAACTATTAACAATTTTTTTATTTGTCATTTAGTTTAATGCAATAAATCGTCTATTGTTTTTTATAATTAAACTATAATAAATTATTGAAATAAAAATTAAAAAGCCACCAATAATAGTATTATTAGTAGGAACTTCGTTAATTCCTAATATTGGCAACCAAACCCAAAAAATTCCTCCAATTACTTCTGTTAGAGACAAAAGTGTTAGTTCAGCAGCAGGTATCATCCTAGAACCTAAGGAGTAAAGAATTAATCCCACACAAACTAAAGTGCCATGAATTGAAAATAAGCCTTGGTTACGGCTTGATGAAAGTAAATTACTATCGGTTTCGACCAATATTACTATAGAAACTATTGCACAAATCAATCCAGCAATTGCAACAGTCGTAAATTTTGGAGTTTCGGGTCTCCACCTAAGTGACACTGAAAAAATTGAAAAACCTACTGCAGAAAAAATTCCAAACAAAAGACCAAAAAACGTACCTTTGTTTGTATTGCCAAATGCTATTACAATTATACCAATAGCAGCAATAATTATTGCTATCCAAACATTAAGTGAAATTCTTTCTTTCAAGAATAAGAAACCTAAAAATGCAGTAATGAAAGGCATGGCAGCTAAACATAATAAAGTTATTGCAGCTGAAGTATTTGTTATAGACCAAATAAAAGTGATCATAGCAATACCTAGTCCTGTGCTCCCAATTAATCCTGACACCCCTACCTTTTTATAATTTTTGTAAAATGACAATCCTTCTTCGAAAAATAAATATAAGTTAAGTATTAAAAAAATTGTAACACCTCTTCCTAAAAGGTATTGCCATGGAACCAATTCCGGTTGGTCAATATGTCTTACAACTAAAGGTCCAAAAGACCATAAAATACCGGCTAATAATACTACAGGAATAGCTACTTTTTCGTTTTTAAGCTCAAGCATTTCAGATTAATATTATTATTCTCAATCTTAAACAACAAAAATTTAAGACAATTTTTGTCCGAATTGAGTTGGTTAACTTATCAACTGGTAAATTTAAGCCAATTTCATATAATCTTAGGATGGATCTAAAAATTTTAAAATTAGCCTCTGACACAAAATATCAAAAAAAATTGTTAGATTTTACGCACAACTCTAAAGCTAAAAATCCTTTATGTGGAGATGAAATCCAGTTATTTTTTAGAGTAAATAAGGGAAAAATTTCTGGGTTTTCTTATCGAGGTAAAAATTGTGTTTACTGCCAGGCTTCTGCTAATTTACTATCAATTAATTCAAAAGGGGAAAAAGTTGAAGAAATGATTAAAGTTTGTGATTGTGCCGATGAATTTTTTAAAAATAAAGGTGACTTATCAGAGAACTTAAAAAAATATAAGCAATTACTGAGTTCAAAAAATATGAATAGGAAAGAATGTATACTTCTGCCTTTTAATGCTTTAAAAAAAGGTTTAACAAATGGAAACTAAAAAAATTATCAATAACGCCATAGCTGGTATTTTTTCTACTATCACAATCGGTGTATTAACGCTGCTTACTTATAAAACTGACTACGGACTATTTCTTGTTGCTTCTTTTGGTTCAACGATGGTGCTGTTATATGGTTACCCAGAAAGTCCTTTTGCACATCCTAAAAATATTTTTTTTGGTCATCTAGTAACTGCAACTGTAGGGGTAATTGCTTTAACATTTGTTCCTCTACCAGAGTACATTTTAATTCCTATCGCTGTTGGCCTTGGAGTGTTTTTTATGATCATGTTTAATGTCACTCATCCACCAGCTGGAGGTAATCCGATAATTGTAATTATAGGTTCTGCCTCATTTGATTACTTGTTGAGCCCTGTTATCACCGGCTCTGTGATTATTATAATTTTTGGGGTTGTATTAAACAAATTTATACTCAAAAAAAACTATCCAAAATAAACACTATTCATTTGCTAGACGCTTAATTATTGTGCTACATTCTGTATTATAAATTCAAGATTATTACTTTTATAAATTAATAGGAGAAAAAAATGAAAATATTATGTATTTTATATGACGATCCAAAAGGTGGAATGCCAAAATCTTATCCTTTAAGCGATTTACCAAAACTTGAAAAATATCCTGACGGAATGACTTTACCTTCTCCTAAAGGAAGAGATTTCACGCCTGGTCAATTACTTGGATGTGTATCAGGAGAGCTAGGGCTTAGAAAATTTTTGGAGAGCAATGGTCATGAGTTTATTGTTACTAATAGCAAAGATGGTGATGGATGTGAAGCAGACAAACATATAATTGATGCAGACATCGTAATTTCTCAACCTTTTTTTCCGTACTATTTAACTAAAGAGAGAATAACTAAAGCAAAAAATTTAAAAATGGCAATTACTGCTGGTATAGGATCTGATCATGTAGACTTGCAGGCAGCCATGGACAATAAAATTGATGTTGTTGAAGTTACATTTTGTAACTCACGATCAGTTGCAGAACATATTGTAATGATGATTGTATCAATGGTAAGAGATTATCATAATCAACATAGAATTGTTAATGAAGGTGGATGGAATATAGCTGATGCTGTTCACAGGAGTTATGATGTCGAAGGAATGCATATTGGTACAGTAGCTGCAGGAAGAATTGGTCTCGATGCTTTAAGAAAAATGAAACCTTTTGATGTACATTTACATTACTTTGACAGACATAAATTACCTGACAGTGTAGAAAAAGAATTAAATCTCACTTTTCATGAGTCTGTTGAGTCAATGGTAAAAGTATGTGACGTAGTAACTATTAACTGTCCATTGCACCCTGAAACCGAAAACTTATTTGATAAAAAAATGATAAGTAAAATGAAAAAAGGCGCTTATATAGTAAATACTGCAAGAGGGAAAATTTGTAACAAAAACGATATAGCGGATGCATTAAAGTCTGGCCAGTTAAGTGGATACGCTGGAGATGTATGGTTCCCGCAACCGGCTCCAAATGATCATGTATGGAGATCAATGCCTAATCACGGAATGACTCCACATACATCAGGAACATCGCTTTCTGCTCAAGCAAGATATGCAGATGGTGTAAGAGAAATATTGGAATGCTTCTTTGATAAAAAACCGATTAGAGATCAGTATCTGATAGTAAAAGATGGCCAACTAGCTGGAATGGGTGCGCACTCTTACAGTAAAGGTTCGGCAACAAGTGGTTCTGAGGAGGCCGCAAAATATAAGAAAAAATAAAAATTGAAAATAAAGAAATTTTTAAGACCATTTATTTTAACTTATCTTTTTTTAAGTGTTGCTATAAGTTTTTATCCTTCGTTTAATTTTTATTCTATTGAAGGACAGTCTATAGTTATTTCTGTATCTATCTTTAATGGAATTCTAGGTTTATATATTAAAAAAATTTAACTTAATATGCAAATGAACTATTCCAATTTTCTTGAATTTATCGTCTCCAATAGATGGAAATCAAAATCACAAATTTCTCAAGATTTGTTTGTTTTGTATTTTACTCAACAAAAGAAAGGTGGTTATTTTATTGAAATCGGCGCTTGTGATGGAAAATATTTAAGCAATACTTTTACTTTAGAAAAAAGAGGTTGGACAGGAGTAATTTGTGAGCCCTCAAATTTTTGGCATCAGAGAATGAAAAATAGAAAATGTGTGCTATCTAAAAAAGCTGTTTTTAGTGAAAGCGGAAAAAAATTAATATTTAATGAAGTCCCGAAACATCCAGAATTATCAGGATGTAATGATTTCTTAGAAAGTGACAATAATAGTAAATTAAGAAAAGATTTTAATAGTTATGAGGTAGAAACAATTTCCTTAAATGATTTAATTAAAGAACATTTAGACAAAAAACAAATTGATTATATATCGATTGATACAGAGGGAAGTGAATTTGAAATTTTAAAGAATTTTGACTTTAAAAAAAGCAAGGTTGAAATATTTACAATTGAGCATAATTTTTTAGAGGAAAAAAGAAGCAAAATTTTCAAAATAATGACTGAAAATGGTTACAAAAGAGTTTTTGAAAACTTAAGTCACTGGGATGATTGGTATGTTAGAAAAGATAATACAGTTTTAAAATCTATGATAGATTATAAATGAAATATGTCTAGCAAAAATAAAATCGGATGGAATTTTGATAATTCATATTCAAATTTACCGAAATCGTTTGTCTATGAGATATCCCCCGTGCCAGTAAAACAACCAGAGTTAGTGATCTTAAATTATGATCTAGCTAATAAAATGGGTTTGGATTTTTCGAATATTAATAATAAAGAATTAGCAAAAATATTTTCTGGAAACTCTTTACCTAAGGGAGCCAAATCTATAGCTCAAGCATATGCAGGTCACCAGTTTGGTCATTTTACAATGTTGGGTGATGGCCGAGCAGTTTTACTAGGTGAACATATATCAAAGAACAATCAAAGACTTGATATTCAGTTTAAGGGATCAGGCCAGACACCTTTTTCAAGAAACGGGGATGGAAGAGCAGCATTAAGTCCGATGTTAAGAGAGTACTTGATAAGTGAAGCTATGTATTCGTTAAATATCCCAACGACAAGAAGTTTAGCGGTAGTAAAAACTGGAGAAAAAGTTATTAGAGAAAAACCTTTGAAGGGCGCAATATTAACAAGGGTTGCATCAAGTCATATTAGGGTTGGTACCTTTCAATTTATTAGTACAAGAGAAAATTTAAATGAACTTAATACTTTAGTTAATTACACAATTAAAAGACACTATCCTGATATATCAAAATCAAAAAATAAAGCTTTCGACTTACTCAGCAAATTGATTGATAAACAGATTGAATTAGTAGTGAATTGGATGCGAGTAGGATTTGTTCACGGAGTAATGAATACCGATAATATGGCAATTTCAGGTGAAACGATAGATTATGGTCCGTGTGCTTTTATGGATAGTTTTAATCTGGGCACTTGTTTCAGTTCTATTGATCATATGGGAAGATATGCATATGGGAACCAGCCGGCTGTTGCAAAATGGAATTTGGCTAGATTTGCTGAATGTTTATTAACTTTAATTAATCCAAGGAAAGATGATGCTCTGAAAATGGCAACAGAACTAATCGATAAGTTCGATAAAATTTATGAAGAAAAATGGTTTAGCATGATGAAAAATAAGTTAGGCCTAATTGGCGATGATAAGGAAGACAATGTACTTATATTTAAATTATTAGAGATTATGAAAAAACAAGAGTTAGACTACACAAATACTTTTTTATTTTTAATGGAACAAGAAATAGATAGTAAAAAAAATTATCAAAATGAAAAATTTGATAATTGGAAGGTAAAGTGGCAGAAAAGATTGACAAAAGATAGCAATAAATTAATGCAACAAAATAATCCTATAGTAATTCCTCGAAATCATATCGTTGAAAGTGTTTTAAAATCAGCTGAAAGTAATGATCTAAAACCCTTCAATGATTTACTTCAAGCTTTAAAAAATCCATATACAAATCAAAAGATCTTAAATAAATATCGTTCACCCGCTCAAAAAACGCATGAAAAATATCAAACATTTTGCGGAACTTGATTTGTGATTTTCTTAATAGAATACTTTATGAAATAAATATAAACATGTAAAATAATTGAAATTAGGTAAATATCAACAGTATGTTTAAATAAAATTAAAAATGAATTAAGAAATGGCATAATACTGCTTTGGAACATAAAAGTTGTAACAGTAGTAATTAAAAATTTAAAAACAATTAAAGAATAAAAAAAAGTACAAAAATTATTTTTATTTTCAATATTCATTGAAATAATTAATGGAATAAGACCTAAAATATATATCTCTCTATAAACAAAATTAGGTATTAAAAAAAAACAGAACAAAATTAAACTTGCAGATAAAAAAAACATTTTTACCTCAAAGTTTGGATTTCTGTAAATCTCGGTATTGCTGAAAATGAGAGAAATTTGCTTGTGATATTTATAATTAAGAAAAAAAATTGGCACAAATACAAAAAATAATAGATAAAGATACTTAATGAAATTTAAGTCAAAACTACCTGTAGCTATTTCAAGATGCTTTAAAAGATCGATTATCCCACGAAATGAAAACATATGTAATGCAAATCCTGTAATCTGACTTGTATGTTCGAATATTTTAACAAGACTATCCCACTGGTAGATTAATATAATTAAGATTACTAAAGTAACTGTCAAAATTTTAATAATGGTTTTTTTTAAATTATTTTCAAAAATAAATATTAGTGAAAGTAAAATTGGATAAAACTTAGATAGCGATGATACAACTATTAGAGATGAAATAAGATAAAAGTTTTTTGATATACATAATAATAATAAAAAAATAAATATTACCAGATCTATGTTTGCCCTCTCAATGACCAATAAAACTGGTACACTAAAAATTAGTGTTAAAAAAGAAAGCCAATATCCCTTAAATTTTGTGTCATACAGCAAATATGAGACTGAGATAAGAAATAAAATACCAAGGATAAAAGGTAAATAAATATAAAAAAAATTTGGAAACATTTTTATGAAAGGAATATGAAGTAATAAACTTCCATAAACATGTTTTCTACCAGCAAAGTCGCATGGATTTTCTAAAAAAACATCATATCCTTTTTCAAAACAATTGTTTGCACTTACAATTACTGTCCAATCAGCAAAAATTCTTAAATTTCCATCATAAATAACTGGTAAAATTGTTGGATATAAAAATTGATTATAAAATAAAAACGTTATAATTAGCGAGAAAAAAATACCAAAAAAAAAAGATAGAATTATTCTTTTGCTCACAAGTCTTTTCTAAAGAACATACGGTTCCGGTCTTGCTTTCTTTCCTAAAACTCTCTCAACTGCCATATTAGAAATATCAATTGATTGGTACGATCCAGTTGTAATTAATTCTGTTAAAGCTCTCCCTATCCCAGGAGCTTGCATCAATCCTCTTCCTGTAAATCCAGTTGCCAGATAAACATTTTCAAACTTTGGGTGCTTACCAACCACAGCATTATTATCTAATCTATTGCAATCATAGTATCCAGCCCAACCGCCTGTAAGTTTCAATTCTTCAAATATCGGAACCCTTTGAGCCAAAGCTGGCCAAACTAATTCTTCAAAATCATCCCATGCAGGTTCTAGGTCTTTAGCATCAAAAACAGATTTAGGAGATCCTGCAAGATACTCTTTTCCCTCTGGCCTCCAATAAACTCCGGTGGTTAAGTCTCCAGTCAAAGGCATTTCAGGAATATGTTTAGGACACTTCACTCTAAAGACAGTGTGTTTCTGTGGCTCAACTGGAATATCCTCTAATAATTCTTTTGTCCAACAACCTGCTGCGGAGACTATAGTTTTTGCGTTAATTTCTGATAAAGATTTTACCTCACCTTTTACAAATTCAGCACCTAATTCCATTGCTTTACTTTTCAATGCTCCATGGAACATGAATGGATCAATCCAGCCTTCACTTTTATTATCTGTAAATGTTGCTGTTTCAATGCCTTCGTTATTTATGTAAGGAAAGTATTGTTTTAGATCAGAACCTTTTATATTTTTTGTTCCTGCATCGCATGCTTTATGATTTTCAAGAGCTTTATATTGTTCTTCCGCATGTTCTGCTCCAAACATAAGCAAATATCCATTAGGTACCATGCTAGCAGTTGGTTTGGGATTTTTTTTTGTTTTTAAAAGTTCTGGTATTTGAAAAATAAATTCTCTAGCAAATTTTCCTAAAAGTATATTCTCTGTTTGGAAAAATTGTCTCCTAAAGCCACCTAATGACAAAGGGAAAGATGCGGTTCTATAAGTAGGATCCCTCTCAATAACTTTTACTTTTCTACCCTCTTTCGATAGAAAATAAGCTGTTGCAGCTCCTATTATACCACCACCTACTATTACAACATCATCCATATTAATTTAGTATTAATAAACTAAAATTTAGAATTAATGCATAACAACTCCAAAGAAAATAAGGAATCATTAAATAATAACTCACTTTGTTTATATCTTTATATTTTAAAATTAAAACTATTATGAAAAAAATAATTATTAACAAATTTATAAAAGCAAAAAGAATATTGTGGAAAACAAAAAAAACTATACTCCAAGTTGTATTAAAGCATAGATGAATAAAATAAATTAAAACAAGATTGATATTTTTATAATTCTTATGCCATGCTGCCCATATTGCTATAGTCATGAATAAATACAATGTAGTCCATACAGGTGCAAATACCCAATCTGGCGGGGTTAGAAACGATTTATTTAAACTTGAGTACCATGGTTCCTTGTAAGAAATTGTCGCTATACTACCGATAAAAGACGCTGAATATGTAACTATTGCAAATAGAAGAAAAGATATAAATTTATTTTTAAGCATAATCATACTATACATCAATCTTATATGAATAATAAAACAATTTGGATTACAGGAGCTAGCAGTGGTATAGGAAAATCTTTGGCACTAAAATTCGCTAAAGAAGGTTGGAAAATTGCTATTTCTGCAAGAAGAGAAAATTTACTAAATGAAATATCTCAATCTTATGAGAATATTACCGCCTTTCCTCTGGACGTTACTGATAATGAAAAATGCAAAAGTGTATTCTCGCAAGTAAAAGAAAAGCTTGGAGAAGTTGACATCTCTGTTTTCTGCACAGGGATTCATGATCCAAAATCTGAAAAAACATTAAATCTTGAAAAAGTAAGAAAAATTATGGAAGTAAATTTTTTTGGAACAGTAAATTCAATAAATGCAGTTTATGAGTATTATAAAAGTAAAAAGGCGGGTCAAATATCTATAGTGTCTTCTGTAGCAGGTTATAGAGGTCTTCCTGCTGCAGGAGCATATTGTGCATCAAAATCAGCTTTATCTAGTTTTGCTGAAAGTTTATATTTTGACCTCAAGAGAAGTAACGTGAGAGTATCTCTTGTAAGTCCTGGATTTATAAAAACCCCTATGACCGATCAAAATGATTTTCCAATGCCAATGATAAAATCACCTGAGTTTGCTGCAGAGCAAATGTTTAAGGGACTTACAAAAAGTAAAGGTTTTGAAATTCATTTTCCTAAGTCTTTCACAACAATTATGAAAGTTCTTAAGGTAATTCCAAACGGTTTATATTTTAAGATTCTTGAAAAAGGTATGAAGCGAATTAAAAATTAGTCTCTCATAAAAAATACGGTGAGTTCTCCAACTTTAAATCCAAATTTAGTAAGCGTTGCACGATTAATCGCAACTTTTTCGTCTTGTTTGAATATCCAGTCATCAAATGAAATTTTGATATTTTTATTTTTAAAAGGCACCATCAAATCGTATTTAAATTTAAACGCTGATCCGTATTGAACACCTGTAGCCTCTCCAACTACATCTGGAGCAGTACCAATATAGTTATTGTCATCAATTTTTTTTATTTTCCATGTTCTCTTTTGTTTTTCACCATCAGTCCAATAAAAATCTTCATCTAAAGTGATAACATTGTCTTTAAAGGATCCAACTAAGTTTGCTTTAAATTGTCTTGTAACTTTGCCGCTTCGGTCTTGTAAAATTCCCCATGCTTTAACCTTCCCATCAAAATATTCTTCAATTAAAAGGGTCGGTTTTGTATTTTTAAAATCCTCTGGTTTCATATTATTAGAACAGCTTGTAACTAAAGCTAAAGTAATTATCAACAAAATTGAATTTACTATTTTCATTTTTATCATGCTTTATTAGTTAAAGAAAATTGAATTAAATCAATATTCTTAGATTTAAATCCTGCTTCACAATAAGATAAATAGAAATTCCACATTCTTTTAAAAGTATTATCAAAACCTTGATCTGAAATTTCTTCCCACCTTTCTGAAAACTTGTCTCTCCAAATTTTCAGCGTATTGCTGTAGTGTAAACCATAAGAATTGCATTGATCAAAATTTAATCCGGTTTTTTCTACATAATCTAATATTGACTTCTTAGATGGCAAAAAGCCTCCAGGGAAAATATATTTCTGAATAAAATCTTCTTTCCTTTTGTATCTATTATACAAGTTATCATCTATTGTGATTGCTTGAATTGCGGCCCTGCCGCCAGGTACCAAATTTTTCTTAATTGTTTGAAAGTAATTTTTCAGATAATCTTTACCTACGGCTTCTATCATCTCTATTGAGGCTATAGAATTATAATTAAGTTTTACATCTCTATAATCTTTCATTTGAATATTAATTTTTTCATTAAGGCCAGCATCGTAAATACGTTTTTTGGCAAATTCATATTGTTTTTTTGATATGGTAATACAATCAAGATTAACATCATGATTTTTTCCGATATATTCTGCAAATCCTCCCCAGCCACATCCAATTTCTAGTAGTTTGTCACCTGACTTTGGCTTAAGTAGATTTGAAAGTTTTTTATATTTATTTATTTGTGCTTCGTATAAATTTGATTTCTCATTCTCAAAAATTGCACTTGAATAAGTTAGTGTATCATCAAGCCATAAAGAAAAAAATTCATTTCCGAGATCATAGTGTTTTGAAATATGTTCTTTACTTTTTGATTTAGTGTTTCGATTAATGAATTTTTTAAAATAATTTAAATATGTTAAATCTAGTATTCCAGAAAATTTATGAACTAGTTTTATATTCTTGGCGCTTAATTCAATTAGCTTAGATAAATCATCTGTTTCAAAATCTCCTCTCATATAAGACTCTGCTAAACCGACGCTACCTTTTGAAATTATATTTTTTGAAAAATCTGGCTTATTAATTTTAATGCTTACCTCTAAATTACCATCGTTTCCAAACTGCAATTTTTTGTTTTGGAAAGTTGTAACATTTAGCTTACCATACTTTATTAACTTTAAACCAGAAAAGACGATTTTATCTGAAATTTTATTTATCATTAGTTTTCAAATGTCGTATTATTTTTAATTTTAATATTTTTTTTGATCAATTTAACGCCTTTGATCCACAATTTTAATGCTTCAAAATGTATAGCTGATATGACTTTAAAACTCATTAGAGGGTGCTTTAGATAGCAAAACAATAAGTTTTTTAAGGTTAAATCATGTCTGCTTCCATCCTGGGATGCAAACAGAAGCTTACCTTCCTTATCTCTTTGATCAATAATTACAGACAATTTTTCATTGGGTAATAATACTTTGAAGAAATATTCTGATTGAAGATCCATAAAGGGAGATACGAAAAACTTCTTTTTACAATCATTCTTAATTTGTGTGTTTGGATGTTTAATTTCGAATATATATGTATGTTGTTCTCCAAATGTATTTTTTACTTCATAAAAAATTGCAATTGGTTCACCAATTTTATTATAAATGAAAAAAATACTCAGAGGATTAAAAACATATCCAAAAATTCTAGGGTAACAAAGAATTTTAATCTTAATTTCTTCTGAAGTTATTCCTTTTTCTTTTAATTTTTTTCTTACCCAAACTCCTAAATCAGAACCATCCCTCTCGCCATGATCCTTATCAAAAAAACTTAGAACATTGAATTTATTGTAAGAAAAAAAGGGAATTTTTTTATTTATAAGTTTTATTTCGCTAAGATCAATTAGTAAAGAAAATACACTATATTTAAAAAAATGTTCTTTTGGTTTGAATCTTTTATGAATGACTTCGCCCGTATATATAAATGAATTCTCAATCATTAATGAATTTAAGCATATTTAATGTTGATTTAATACCGTCTTCATGAAAACCATAACCATGATAACTTCCACAGAACAATATATTTTGTTTATTTTGTAATAAATCTAATTTTTTTTGATTTTTTAAAGTATCATGATCATAATATGGATGACTAAATTGAATTTTATCAATCACAAGTTTTTCATCAATATTGAAATGGGGATTTAGAGTTAAAAAGATATTTTTTTTTATGTTTAAATTCTGTAATAAATTTAACCAGTAGGTTACTGAACTATCATTATTTTCTGATACAAAAGTATTCCATGCACTCCAATTTATTCTTTTTTTAGGCATTACAGTTTCATCTGAGTGAATTACAGCTAAGTTTTTCTTATATTTAAAATTACTTAATATGTCTTTTTCATCATTAGAGGGCTCATCGATTATAGATAAAGCATCATCTGCGTGGGTTGCAATTACGACTTTATCATACTCAAAATATTCACTTTCCCCTCCATAAAAAACACGTGCAGCATTATCTGATCTTGTAACTTTATTAATTTTATAATTTTTAAAATGCTCCCCACTAATTTTTTTTATTACTTTATTTACATATTCAATACTTCTATTTTTCACAGTGTACCATTGAGGTCTATCTTTAAACTTAAACAAGCCATGATTTTGAAAAAATTTTAAAAAAAACTTAACAGGCATATTTTTTGCATTGTCGGGTGGCATTGACCAAATGGCTGATACCATTGGTAAAATATGATAATTGATAAAAAAATCTGACATTTTTTCTTTTTGAAGAAATGATCCAAGATTTAAATTTTCATCTATATCATCTAATTTAGAACTCTTGTTATAAAACTTTATAATCTCATAAAACATTTTTATAAAACTTGGGTTTAACAAATTTTTTTTATAAGAAAATACTCCTCGGACTCCTTTCCCACTATATTCTAGATCTTTTTCTTTTACTAAAAATGATAAACTCATATTACTTTTTTCTATCTCCACCCCGATTTCATCGAAAAAGTTAATTAAGTTTGGATAAGTTTTTTTGTTAAAAACAATAAATCCAATATCTGCACGGATTTTTTTTTTATTTTGATTGTCTGTTAAAATATCTAAAGTGTGCGAGTGACCACCAAAACGATCTTCTTTTTCGAAAAGATCAACTTTGTGTTTTTTTGATAAGAAATATGCTGCACTTAATCCTGAAATTCCTGATCCAATTACAGCAATTTTCATCAAATTTTAAGCTGCGTCTTCTTTAAATTCATCAATACTTGGACATGTGCAAAAAATATTCTTATCTCCATATACATTATCAACTCTGGCAACTGGAGGCCAAAATTTATTGGTTTTTAAACGTTTAGATGGATAAGCTGCTTCTTCTCTTGAATACTTATGTTTCCATTCATCAGAAGATAGTTCAAGATCAGTATGTGGTGCATTTTTAATTGGGTTATCTACTTTATCAAATTCTCCAGACTTGATCTTTTCTATTTCCTTTTTAATCTTAATTAAGGTTTCACAAAATTTATCTATTTCTGTTAAGCTTTCACTTTCAGTTGGCTCTATCATCATTGTACCAGCTACGGGCCAAGACATTGTCGGCGCGTGAAATCCAAAATCAATCAATCTTTTTGCAATATCTTCTTCTGTTATACCTGTTTCAGCTTTAATAGGTCTTATGTCGATAATACATTCGTGAGCAATATTCCCATTTTTGCCCGTATATAAAATTGGGAAATGATTTTTAAGTTTATAAGCTAAGTAATTTGCATTAAGGATTGCATTTTGAGTGGCCAATTTAAGGCCCTCTGAGCCCATCATTTTAATGTACATCCAAGAAATAGATAAAATACTAGAGCTTCCCCAAGGAGCTGCTGAGACAGATCCAATTCCTGAAACTGGACCACAATCCTTTACAATTGGGTGACTTGGTAAAAAAACTTCTAAATGTTTTTTACAAGCGATTGGTCCCATACCTGGGCCTCCTCCTCCATGAGGTATACAAAAAGTTTTATGTAAATTTATGTGACAGACATCTGGTCCAAAATTACCTGGTTTAGCTATACCAACCAGTGCATTTAAATTTGCACCATCCATATAAACTTGGCCACCGTTATCATGAATTATTTTACAGATATCAGAAATTTTTTCCTCAAAGACACCATGAGTAGATGGATAAGTTACCATTAATGCTCCAAGATTTTCTGAATTAAGCTCCGCTTTCTTTTTTAGATCTTCGATGTCGACGTTACCCTCTTTATCGCAATTAACGACAACAACTTTCATACCTACCATTTGTGCGCTAGCAGGATTTGTTCCATGGGCTGAACTTGGGATAAGACATACATTTCTATTACTTTCTCCTCTTTCAATGTGATATTTTCTAATTACCATTAATCCAGCATATTCACCTTGAGCTCCTGCGTTGGGTTGTAATGAAACACCGGAGAAACCTGTAATTGATCTCAACCAATTTTTTAAATCTGTGAATAATTTTCTGTACCCTTCCATTTGTTCTACGGGAGCAAAAGGATGCGGCTCTGCAAATTCTCTCCAACTGATTGGTATCATTTCTGCCACAGCATTAAGTTTCATTGTGCAAGATCCAAGTGCAATCATAGATCTATTAAGAGCGATGTCTTTATCTTCTAATCTCTTCAAATATCTAAGCATTTCAGTTTCTGAATGATAAGAGTTGAAAACAGGGTGTTCTAAATATTTTGATGTCCTTAGAAGATTTTTAGGTAGATTTGGCAAACTTCTGGTAGGATTATCTTTAATTGACTCGGTAGAATTAAATATTTTTAAAAGCTGATTTGCTCTATATACATTCTTTCTCTCATCAAAAGAAACTGCTATCATTTCTGAGTTTACTTTTCTTACATTTATCTTTTGATCAAGAGCATTTTTGAAAATTTGATCAGTCTTTTCCTTGGTATAAATTGTGACAGTATCAAAGTATGACTCTGAATATAATTTGTATCCAGATTGTTTTATTTTATCAGCAAAGTTCTTTGTAAGTTGGGAAACTCTTTCTGAAATATTTTTTATTCCTTTTGGACCGTGATACACTGCATAAGCTGCCGAAACTATAGCTAATAAAGCTTGTGCTGTACAAATATTACTTGTAGCTTTATCACGTCTTATATGTTGCTCTCTTGTTTGCAGAGACAATCTATAAGCTTTGTTACCGTGTCTATCGACTGAAACCCCAATTATCCTTCCTGGCATTGATCTTTTAAATTCATCTTTTGTTGCAAAAAAAGCTGCGTGTGGGCCACCGTAACCCATTGGGATTCCAAATCTTTGTGAGCTCCCTACTGCTATATCAGCACCTAATTCAGCGGGTGTCTTTAATAAGGCTAGAGCTAACAAATCACAAACAAGTATAGCTTTACCGTTTTTTTTGTGAATCTTGCTAATATATTCACTTGGATCTTTAATATCACCCAAAGTACCTGGATATTGAATAATACCACATACTAAATCAGATGTTTCATCAATTACTTTATCCTCGCTTCCAACAACAACTTTTAAACCTAACGGTTCAGCTCTTGTTTTAACCACTTCGATTGTTTGTGGATGACAGTTTTCTGAAATAAAAACCGTTTTAGAATCTTTTTTATCAAGTCTATAACTTAAACCCATAGCCTCTGCCGCAGCTGTACCCTCATCAAGTAGAGATGCATTTGCAATATCCATTCCTGTAAAATCAACAATCATCTGTTGAAAATTAAGTAACATTTCTAATCTTCCTTGGGCGACTTCTGGTTGGTAAGGTGTATAAGAAGTGTACCATCCGGGATTTTCTAAAATATTTCTGATAATAACGTTTGGAGTATAGGTACCATAATAACCCATTCCTATAAAATTAGAAAATATAGTATTCTTTTTAGACAAATTTTTTAACTTTCTTAACGCTTCATATTCAGAATTTGGTTCGCCAATATCTAAATCCTCCGTGAAAAGAATTTTTTCTGGTACAGTTTTAGATATAAGTTCATCAAGCGAGGTATATCCAAGAACTTTTAACATTTTACTTTGTTCTTCTTCTGAAGTTCCAATGTGTCTTTTTATAAAATCTTTTTCTGTATCGTGTAGCATTATGATGAGCTCTCCTTAGCAAATTTATCGTATTCTTCTTTGTTCATAAGATTATCGAGTTCTGATTTATCTTTTAACTTTAATTTAAAAAACCAAGCTCCACCCTCTGGATCAGCATTGATTTTTGACGGATCATCAACAATTGATTGATTAATTTCTACAACCTCACCACTTACTGGCGTATAGACATCACTTGCAGCTTTTGTTGACTCTACTACCCCTGCAGTTCCATCTTTTTCAACATTAGATCCTTTCTCAGGTAATTCAGCAAAAACTATGTCACCCAACATTTCAGTTGCATGTTTTGTAATTCCAATAGTTCCAACTTCTCCATCTAGTGTAATCCATTCATGTTCTTTTGAAAATTTTGTATTAGACATTAGCTTCTCCTTTCACATAACTTTTTTTATAAAATGGCAAATCACAAACATTGGCAGGTACTTTTTTTCCTCTTACTTCTAAGTAAACTTTTGTATCTGTTTTAGAATGAGAATTTGAAATGTATCCCATCGCGATTGATGCATTAACGCTTGGTCCAAATGTTCCACTAGTGACTTTTCCAATCTCATTGTCCTTTTCATCAAAAATTTTCGTTGACTCTCTTGCTATAACTCTAGTTTCTGGTTTGATACCAACTCTTACTTTTGACACACCTTCTTCGATTTGTTTTTTTATTTTTTGTGATCCTGTAAAGTTATCATTCATTCTATTTTTTGAAATGGCCCACTTTAAATTTGCTTCAACTGGACTGGTATTTTCGTTTATGTCATGACCGTACAAGCATAAACCTGCTTCTAATCTTAAAGTATCTCTTGCACCCAACCCAATTAAAGTTGACCCTTTAGAAATTAACTCTTCTACAAAAGAAATTGCAACTTTATTAGGTAATGATATTTCAAATCCGTCTTCACCTGTATATCCAGATCTTGTAATATAGATTTCATTATTTTTAAAAGAAAAGTTATCTCCATTCATAAATTTTAATTTTGATACATTTGAAACTACATTTTCAAGAATTGTTTTAGACTCTGGACCTTGTATCGCTACAAGAGACAAATTATTATTCATGTCCAAATTTTGATCATTCAATTTATTTTTAATAATCTGAAGATCGTTTTGTTTACAAGCAGCATTTAAAATAATCATGTACTGATCTTTCATTCTAGTGATGATAAGATCATCATATATTCCTCCATTCTCTTTCATTAAAAAGGAATACTTGCTTTGATTAATTTTTAAATTTTTAAGATCAGTTGGTAAAATTTCTTGGAGTTTGTCTGTTATGTCGTTAC
>CACFAI010000009.1 GCA_902564265.1 uncultured Pelagibacteraceae bacterium
ATTATTATATTTAAAAACTCACTTTTTTTAATTCCATTTGACCAAAATATAAGAGTTTGGTTTTGATCTTCGTATTTTACAAGTGTAAAAAAAACAGCAAAGAAAAACATAAATGGTAAAATTTCATTTATGATTTTTGGCAAACTTAACAAAGTATATAGAAAATAAATTTTAAAACTGTGACCATCCTCAGTAACAAAACCTAGGTAGTTTACAGCCTGTATCACCCAAACTATAAGTGCGACAGAACTACAAGAAAGTAAAAAAAATATTGTCGTTTCGCGTAAAAAGTTTTTAAAAATAATTTTTTTCATTGAAATTCTATAAAATAAACATATACACGTTTTAGTAGAAAAATGAATAAAAAATTATGATTATAAAAGACAGTTTTTCAAAATTTAGTAATATCTCAATGCTATATGGATGTATTGCCTTTTTTACCAACGAAAAGTCAGAAATAGCTCATTTAAAAAAGTACCTTAATTCTTTAGACTATAAAAACTTAACTGTTCTTTTAAAAAATAAAAATAAAAAAAAAGGTTTATTGTCTTTTGATTTAAATCCAAATCAAAAAATAATTTTAATTCCTTTAAAAAAAAACCAAAAATCAAATGAAATCGAAAAAAGTGGAGCAAAGCTTACTGACTTTTTAAAAAGTGAAGGGGCAGAAGAAGTTCATGTTGTTTCTGACACAATCTCTCTGAATTTAAAACCAGATGCTATTTATGAATTTTTACATGGAATGAGATTAAAGTCATACTCTTTTGATAGATATAAATCAAAAAAAGAGACAAAAATTCTTAAAGTCAACATTTCCTCTTTGAAAAAATTTGACAAAAGAATTTATGATAAATTTAAAGCAATTGAATTAGGAGTAAACTATACAAAAGATTTGGTATCAGAACCTGGGAATATATTGCACCCAGATGAATATGCTAAAAGGCTTACTCAATTAAAAAAAATTGGCCTTAAAGTTTCTGTTTATGATGAAAAGCATTTAAAAAAAATGGGTTGTAATGCATTAGTTGGCGTTGGCCAAGGAAGTATTAGGGGCTCGTATTTAGTAACTCTTGAATGGAGAGGAAAAAAATCAGATTCAAAACCATTAGCTTTTGTCGGGAAAGGAGTATGTTTTGACACTGGAGGAATATCTCTAAAGCCTGCAAGATTTATGGAAGATATGACCTATGATATGGCTGGCTCAGCTGTAGTTGTGGGTCTTATGAAAAATTTAGCTCTTAGAAAATCAAAAGTTAATGCTGTTGGTGTTGTTGGATTAGTGGAAAATATGCCAGGAGGGAATGCTCAAAGACCTGGAGATATTGTAAAATCGTATAGTGGAAAAACAATTGAAGTATTAAATACTGATGCAGAGGGAAGATTAGTTTTAGCAGACGCAATAACTTTTACAGAAAAAAAATTTAAACCTAATTTAATTGTTGATTTAGCAACACTTACCGGTGCAATAGTGGTTGCGTTGGGATCTGAGTATGCTGGATTATTTTCGAATAACGATAATTTATCTAAGCAGCTTCATGAAGCTGGTGAAAAAGTTGAGGAAAAAGCTTGGAGACTTCCATTACATTCTAATTACGATAAACTTATGGATTCTAAAAATGCAGACATGCAAAATATTAATTATGTTGGTGGGGCAGGGTCGACTACCGCAGCACAGTTTTTACAAAGATTTATTTTAAACAAAACACCTTGGGCTCATTTAGATATTGCAGGTATGGCCTTTTCAAAATATGCCGGAGCTCTAAATTCAAGTGGAGCAACAGGCTATGGAGTTAGATTGTTAAATAAGTTTATTGAGGATAACTATGAGTAAAGTTGAACAAACTCTTTCATTGATCAAACCTGATGCAGTTGAGAGAAATTTAGAAGAGGAGATAAAACAATTTTTTATTAAATCTGGTTTTAAAATTACTAAACAAAAAAAAGTAAAATTAGAAAAAAAAGATGCTGAAATTTTTTATAAAGTGCATGAAACAAAACCTTTTTATAATGATCTTTGCAACTATCTTTCTTCTGGACCCATTGTTGCAATGATACTTGAAAAGGTTGATGCAGTTTCTGAAAATCGAAAAGTTATGGGAGCAACTGATCCTACTAAAGCAGATGAAGGAACAATACGAAAAAAATATGGATTATCCATTGATAAAAATTCAGTTCATGGTTCAGACAGTATTGAAAACGCTAATAAAGAAATTAATTTTTTTTTTAAGACCTAATTAGTTTTTCTAAAACTATAGGATAAAGTTTATTCTCTTCTTTAAGCACTCTTTTTTCTAATTTTTTTAAACTATCTTTTTTTAAAATCTTTACTTTTTTTTTTGCAATGATTTTACCAGAATCTAATTTTTTACTTACATAATGTATTGTGCATCCTGAAAATTTTTCTTTAGCTTTTAGGGCTCTTTGGTGTGTGTGAAGCCCTTTGTACTTTGGTAACAAAGATGGGTGAATATTAATTATTTTATTCTTAAAAAAATTAAGAAAATATGGAGTTAAAATTTTCATAAACCCCGCTAAACAAATAAACTTTATATTTTTATTTATTAGAATTTTTGCTATTTTTTTTTGCTCAGTTTTTAAAAATGATTGAGAAATAATCTTAGTTAAAATATTATTTTTTTTTGCAATTTTTATTCCGGCAGCATTCCTTTTATTACTTATTACATATACAATTTTATAATTACAACTTTTCTTCTTTGATCTTAAAATTAAAGCTTTGAGATTTGTTCCCCTTCCAGAGATAAATACTGCAATATTAGACTTTTTTTTGATCACATTACCAACGTATATTGTTAGTATATTTTACTTTTCTATTATTTTTAATTATTTCTCCGATAATATAGGGGCGGTATTGCTTGGGAAAAAACTTACAAATTTTATGAAAATTATTTTTTTTAATTATCAAACAAAAACCTACACCACAATTATAAGTTTTAAGCATTTCTTTTTGAGAAACGCCATTTTTGTTGATCCAACTAAAAATCTTATAAGTTTTTATTTTGTCTAAATCTATTCTTGCACAAAGTTTTTTTGGTATTACTCTTTCAATATTGTCACCTATACCTCCACCCGTTATATTTGCACATCCATTAATTAATTTTTTATCAAGCAAAGACATAATTTCTTTTACATAAATTTTAGTAGGTTTTAATATTTCATTCCGCAAAAATTTATTTTTTCTAATATTAATTTTTTTTTTTTTTAAAACTTCTCTTAATAAAGAGTATCCATTTGAATGTAGTCCACTTGAAGGTATTGCTAGAATCAAATTATTTTCTTTTATCTTTTCCTTTGTTAAAACTTTATTTTTATTTACAAGTCCTACAGCAAATCCAGCTAAATCAAATTTATTTTTAGAGTAGGTTCCTGGCATTTCAGCTGTTTCTCCGCCTACTAATTGACAGTTACTTATTTCGCAACCTTGATGTATCCCTTTAATAATACTTTTTAATTTTTTTAAATTTATTTTATCAATTGAAATGTAATCCAAAAAAAAAAGTGGTTTTGCCCCAAGTACTAAAATATCATTTACACACATTGCAACTAGGTCTATTCCTATAGTATTAAATTTGTTTAAAATATTTGCTATTTCAAGTTTAGTTCCAACACCATCAGTACTACTTACTAAAAGAGGATTGTTAAATTTTTTTGGAATTTCATTTATTGAACCAAAACTACCTATATTCTTAAATTTATTTTTAGAATTTCCCTTTTTGGTTAATTTAGATATATATTTAATGAATTGATTAGATGCATTTATGTTTACTCCGCTTTTTTGATATGTAAATTTATATTTTTTCATAATTTAAAATGTTTTTAAAAAAGAATTTTTTGAAATCTTCATCTTATATAGTTTTTGCTATATTTGTAGTATTTTTTATTTGTTTTATTCACACTTCTTCTTTTGGCAAAATTTTCAAAATTCAAAACATAGAAATCGAGGAGCCTTTTAATTCTAATTTTAATAAAGAAAAAGTAATTAATAAAGCATTTAGTGAAGCATTTGATATTCTTTTGAATAGCTTAATAACCTCTAATGATAAAAATAAAATTAAAAATACACAGTTAAAGGATATTAAATATCTAATCGATTCTTTTACTATTACAAATGAACAGTTTCTAAATAAGAATTATCAAGCAAATTTTGAGGTAAATTTTGATAAGCCTAAAATTCTAAATTTTTTTGAAAAGAAAAATGTATTTCCATCAATGTATAAAAAAAAAGAATTTTTGACATTACTTATACTAATAGACAATGATGAAGATAAAGTTCTTTTATTTGATAAAAATCCTTTCTATTTAAAATGGAATGATAATACAAATAATTTTTCTCAAATAAGTTACATATTACATGAAGAAGATATTCTTGATCTAAAACTGATTAATGAAAATAAAAATACTATTGAAAATTTTAAATTTGATCAAATTATAAAAAGATACGATACAGAAGATTATATAGTTGCAATATATTTTAAAAATAAAAATAATCTAAGAGTGCTTTCAAAAATATTTTATGAAGGTAAATTAAAGATTTCAAATCAAAGTTATAAAAAAATTGATGTTACAGATGATTTGCAACTTTTAAATATTATAGAAAAAAATAAGATTTTTTTTGAGGATATTTGGAAACAAAATAACAAAATTAATACTTCAATAAAACTTCCAATAAATATTTCCATTAATTCAAAAAAAGTTAAACAAATTCAATTAATTGAAGATTATTTAGCTCAGCTAGATCTAGTTTCAAACTTTTATGTTACAAGTTTTAATAATAATAATACAATTTATAAAATAATTTTTAATGGTAATCCAAATCAATTTTTAAATTTAATGAAAGAGAGAGATATCGACATCGATACAAATCAAGAAATATGGAAAGTAAGATAAGAGACTTAAGGCAGAAAATATTTAAGTTTGAGCAATTATCAAATTTTAATAAAAATGATTTTTTTGTAAGTGAATGTAATTATTTTGCATTTAATTTAATTAAAAGCTGGCCTAATTGGGAAAAAAAAATATTAAATATTTGTGGTGAGCGCAAATCAGGCAAATCTCATTTATCAGAAATTTTTTTAAAAAACAAAAAAAGTATCAAATTAAAATTTGAAGAACTAAATAAGAAAATGTTCGATAAAATTAGAGGATATGAGAATATTGTAATTGAAGATTTTAATGAAAGATGCAATGAGGAAGCAACTTATACTTTAATTGATATGGTTGAAAAAGAGAACAAATATTTATTAATAACATCCATTAGAGGTGTAAACGAAATTGAAACAAGACTTAAAGATTTAAATTCAAGGTTTAAAAATATTCTTATAGCCAAAATTGATAAACCAGACGATGAACTTATTTACGCACTTATTGTTAAGAATTTTTCAGATAGTCAAATAATTTTAGATAAAAAACTAATAAATTTTATTTGTAAAAGAATAGACAGATCTTACGAGAAAATATCGGAATTTATATGTACAATTGACGAAATTAGTTTAAAAAAAAAAAAACCTATTAATTTAAAAATAATTAAAGAAATTTTAGGAGTATCAAATTGAATAAATTTAGAACACATACTTGTGGTGAACTCACAAAAAAATCTACTAAAAAGGATGTAGTATTATCCGGCTGGATAAATAAAAAAAGAGATCATGGAAATCTTCTTTTCATCGATCTTAGAGATCATTATGGAATAACACAATGTGTAATTGATAAAGAGAATAAATTTTTTGGAGAATTGGAAAAGCTACAGCTTGAAACAGTTATAAAAATCAATGGAAAAGTTATAGAAAGAACCAAAGAGACAATTAATAAAGATCTTTTAACAGGGGAGATTGAAGTTGCTATTGAAAAATTCGAAATCGTTGGAAAAACAAAAGAGTTGCCTCTCCCTGTTTTTAGCGATCAGGAATATTCTGAGGAAATTAGACTTAAGTATAGATTTCTAGATTTAAGAAGAAAACAAATTCATAACAATATTATCTTAAGATCAAAAGTAATTTCTTTTATTAGAAAAGAAATGGAGAAGATGGGTTTTTTAGAGTTTCAAACTCCCATATTAACTTCATCAAGCCCTGAAGGTGCAAGAGACTTTCTTGTTCCAAGTAGATTAAATCCTGGAAAATTTTATGCTTTGCCACAGGCACCGCAACAATTTAAACAGCTAATAATGATTTCAGGATTTGATAAATACTTTCAAATTGCGCCTTGCTTCAGAGACGAGGATGCAAGAGCGGACAGAAGTCCTGGTGAATTTTACCAATTAGATATAGAGATGTCATTTGTTGAACAAGAAGATGTTTTTTCTGTAATTGAAAATCTGTTTCTAAAATTATTTAGGGAATTTTCAAATAAAAAACTAGCAACCGAAAAGTTTCCGAGAATAAAATACTCAGAGGCAATTGATAAATATGGAACAGATAAACCAGATCTAAGAAATCCTCTAATAATCTCTAATATTACGGAAATTTTTAGCAGAGATGATGTTAAATTTGACATTTTTAAAAGGGAAGTTTCAAAAGGAAAAGTTGTAAAAGCAATCATTACAAAGAATACGAAAGATAAACCAAGAAGTTTTTTTGATAATATTGATAACTGGGCCAAGAAGGAAGGTTCTGGTGGTTTAGCATATTTCACCTTTGTTGAAGAAAATAATAAAATAGTAGGCAAAGGTCCTGTTGGAAAGTTTTTTTCTACAGAAGCTTGTGAAAAAATTTTGAAATTAACTAATTCAAAAATTGGTGATAGTATTTTTATGTCATGTGGACAAAAAAAAGATGTTGAAAAAATTCTTTCTTTAGCAAGAAATAAAATCGCGGAGGATTTAAATTTAATATCTCACGATATATTTTCGTTTTGTTGGATAATTGATTATCCTATGTATGAGATAGATGAAAAGACCAAAAAAATTAAATTTAGTCATAATCCCTTTTCAATGCCCCAAGGGGATATAAAAGATATTGATTTTTCCAAACCATTAGAATTAAAGGCGTATCAATATGACATTGTTTGCAATGGAATAGAATTATCTTCTGGCGCGATTAGAAATCATATTCCAGAGTTAATGTATAAACTTTTTGAAATAGCTGGATACAATAAAAAAGATGTTGATAGCAAGTTTAGTGGGATGATTAATGCACTAAGTTATGGTGCACCTCCCCACGGCGGAATAGCTCCAGGAATTGATAGAATAGTAATGTTACTTGCAAATGAGGTCAATATCAGAGAGATTACAATGTTTCCGATGAATCAAAATGCTCAAGATTTGATGATGATGGCACCATCCGAAGTTAGTGCTGAACAATTGAAAGAACTTAAGCTTTCAATTACAAAAAAAAAGTAATTATTTTTTACCCTTAAGATTTATTCTAATATCAGATAAGTCAATAAGTTTTCTTTTATAATCATTTCTTACAAAACCCTTACTGGTTATATCTTTTACTATTTTAATTAACTCATTATTTTCATCACTCATAGCAGCTGCATTTTTTTCTTCCATTTTGTCTGATCTACCAATTGAAGGTGTGTGAGCAAGATCTTCTCTATTTAAGTAGGAAATGGCAAGTTCTCTAAAAATATAATCTAAAATAGATGAGGCAGAAAGAATTCTATCATTTCCATAAACTTTTCCTGATGGTTCAAATTTTGTATCTACATAAGCATTTACGAACTCGTCTAATGGAACGCCATACTGTAAACCCAAAGATATGGCTATTGCAAAATTATTCATTAAAGCTTTCACTAGCTCACCCTCTTTACTAGTGTCTATAAAAATTTCACCAATCTTCCCATCTTCATATTCACCTGTGTGCAAATAAACCTTGTGATCTCCTATGGTGGCTTTTTGGATATAACCTTTTCTTCTATCGGGCATACCAAACCTTTTATTTACTGATTCATTCAGATTTTTAACAAAATTATTATTCATATTATTATTGTCATTAATTTTGTCAGCTTTCTTGATTTGCTTTTCTTTATTGCTAAGATTATCTACTGCTTTAAGATTTTTATCTAAATTCTTAGTTTTTCGATTATCTATTTTCATGTCTAATATTTCAAATTTTCCGTCATCTTTTTTTTCAAGATTTTCTAATTCTTTTTCGTCTATCTTATCTAGGTAGTGACTGACTTTAAAAGTACAGGTGTAAAAGGTTTCAACGAGATATTTTGCCATAATAATTTCCTTATTTATTTTGAGTCTTTGAGAATCTATTGTATATACAAAATTAATTTTTAGTCTAATTTATTTTTTACAATTTAAAATTGAAAATAAACTAATTTTTTATGTTGACTCTATTCAAACAAATTTTCACATGGTGGAATCATCAAACTCTAGGCACAAGACTTCACACTTTTTTTAAGGGAAAATTTGTCGGTAAAGATGAAAACGGTAACAAATATTATGAGAGTAAAAATGGAAGAAGATGGGTTATATATAATGGAGAAGTGGATTCAACAAAAATACCAAATGAATGGTTTTCTTGGATTCATTTTACTAAAAATAAAATAGAACAAGTCCAAGATCATAAAAAATTTTCTTGGCAAAAGTCTCACAAACCAAATCTTACTGGAACAGATAAAGCCTATCATCCCAAAAAAAGTGAAAATGAAAATAAAAAATATAAATCTTGGAAAGAGTAATATTTCAATTATCTCTATTTTCTTTTGTCTTTTAACGATAATCACTGTTGAAGCCGATGATATTGATTATTTTGGAAAAAAAATTGATATTAAAATTTTAGATAAACTTAGTTCAAAAAGTAAATTATTAGAATTAGATATTAATGAAAATTTTTCATATAAGAATTTGGAAATTAAGGTTTTGAAATGTAAAAATTCTAAGTTTGATGATAACCCAGAAATTACTACATATCTTCAAGTAAAGGATAATAAAAATTCTAACAATGATGAGGTCTTTGTTTTTAATGGATGGACTTTTTCGTCTAGTCCGTCGATCCAAGTTTTTGATCACCCAGTTTATGATTTATGGATTTTAAAGTGTTATTAAATGATTTTTTCGTTGTCTAGCCAAGTTACATTAAATTTTGAATCAATAAATTTTTCGTGATTTAAAAGTTTTTTATGTAATTTAATTGTTGTTGTAATTCCTTCTATTACAAATTCATCTAAAGATCTTAAAGTTCGCTGTATTGCTTCTGTTCTATTTCTGCCATGGCATATTAATTTACATACCATGCTGTCATAGTAAGGTGTAACTTTAAAACCTTGATAAATTGAACTATCTACTCTGGTTCTAAATCCTGACGGTTGATGACACATTCCAATTAATCCCGGAGATGGTTGAAAATTTCTACTTGGGTCTTCTGCGTTTATTCTACATTCAATAGCATGACCTCTAGGGTTAATGTCAGACTGTTCTAAGGCAGTGTTTCCTGTATATGCAATCCATATTTGTTCTTTAATAATATCTATTCCAGTGACCATTTCTGTAACGGGATGTTCAACTTGAACTCTTGTGTTCATTTCTAAAAAATAAAATTTACCATCTTCATAAATAAACTCTACTGTTCCAGCTCCTTCGTAACCAATTTTAGATACCATGTTAACAGTCCTATCGAAGAGATCTTTACGAATTTCATTAGTTAATACAGGACTTGGGGTTTCTTCAATTAATTTTTGATGTCGTCTTTGAACAGAACAGTCTCTTTCATGTAAGTGGACTGTATGATTTTTTCCTGAAAGCACCTGAACTTCAATATGACGTGGATTTTGAAAAAATTTTTCTATATACACTTCGTCGTTTGCAAAAAACTTCTTTGCTTCTGATTTAGCAGTCAAAAACAAGTTATCAAATTCTTTTTCTGACCTAACAATCTTCATTCCTCTACCACCGCCACCACCGGCAGCCTTTATAAGGACAGGAAAACCAATTTGTTTGGCTAGCCTCTTGCCACTCTCTAAATCTGAGATACCACCTTCAGAACCTTCGATAATAGGTAAACCATATTTTTTCGCAATCTTTTTTGCCTCAATTTTATCACCCATCATTTTGATAAGTTTTGAAGAAGGCCCAATAAACTTTATTTTGTTTTCTTCAAGCATATTTGCAAAATTAAAATTTTCTGATAAAAATCCATAACCTGGATGAACTGCCTCGGAATTTGTTATTTCAATTGCAGATAATATCGCTGGAATGTTCAAATAACTATTTGCAGGCTGGTGTGAACCAACACAAACACTTTCGTCAGCTAGTTTGACATGCATACTCTCTTTATCTACATCTGAATGTATAGCAACTGTTTGAATTCCCCACTCTTTACATGCTCTGATAATCCTAACAGCTATCTCACCTCTATTAGCTATTAAAATTTTTTTGAACATTTTTTTAATCGATTATCACAAGAGTCTGACCGTATTCGACAGGTTGGCCGTCTTCAACATTTACACTTTTTACAATACCATCTTTAGGAGAAGGGACATGATTCATTGTTTTCATAGCTTCGACTATCATTACAGTATCGCCTTTTTTAATTTTTTTTCCAGTTTCAACAAATTTTTTTGCTCCAGGTTCAGGCGCCAAGTAAGCTGTCCCTATAATTGGTGATTTTATTTCAGTTCCAGATATAGACTCTATTTTCTTATTGTTTTTTTCTACTGTAACCTCTGGTGATATATTTTGACTTACTTTAGTCTGTCTAGAAACTTTTATTTTTGTATTTTTTTCGGAGTACTCAAGCTCAGTAAGTTTAAATTCCTCTAAGTTGTCAACTAGCTCTTTAATCAGTTTTTTATCAATTTTCATTTTTTAAGATTTTATGCATTGCTATTATGGCTAAAATATATCCTTCATCTCCAAGACCAAAAATTCCACCATTTACCACATCACTTATTAGTGATTTTTGTCTAAATTCCTCCCTTTTGTAAATATTTGATATATGAACCTCTATTTTCTTTTTCTTATATATTTCTAATGCATCTCTTATAGCTACTGAGGTATGAGTGAATGCCGCAGCATTTATGATTATTCCATCAAATTTTTCATTAGATGATTGTATTATAGATACCATTTCACCTTCGACATTAGATTGAACAAATTCGACGTTGAGATTAAGTTCTTTACATTTTTTTTCACATTTTTTTTTTAACTCTTCGTAAGTTATTGAACCATATTGTGATTGTTCTCTTTGGCCTAATAGATTAAGATTTGGACCATTTAGAAAAAGTATATTTAAACTCATAAGTTATACATAATGAAAAAAAACAAAAAAATCAAAATTATTTTGAATGGAAAGTTAAGATCTGTACAAAAGACAACATCAATTTACGATTTAATGAGGTCTTTAAAATTATCAACAGATAAAGTCGCCATTGAATTGAATAAAGAAATAATTAATAAGAAAACAATAAAAAATTTATACTTAAAAAATAAAGATAAGATTGAAATAGTCCATTTTATTGGAGGTGGGTAATGAAAGATTTTTTTAAAATTGCTAATAAAAAGTTTAAGTCTAGGTTAATTGTAGGTACTGGAAAATATAAAAGTTTTTCACAATGTGCAAAAGCAATTAAATATTCAGGAGCAGAAATAGTTACTGTGGCAGTTAGAAGAGTAAATATATTAGATAAAAAAAAACCTTTATTGATGGATTATGTCGATCCCAAAAAAATAACTTATCTCCCAAACACAGCTGGATGTTTTACTTCAGAAGATGCACTTAGAACTTTGCGATTAGCAAGAGAAATAGGGGGCTGGAAATTAGTTAAACTTGAAGTTTTAGGAGATAAAAAAAATTTATTCCCAGATATGATTGAAACTTTGAAGTCAACAGAAATTTTATCAAAAGAAGGTTTCAAAGTAATGGTTTACTGCAGTGATGATCCATTGATGGCAAAACGTTTAGAAAATTCAGGTGCAGTTGCAATTATGCCGTTAGCAGCACCTATTGGTTCTGGATTAGGAATTCAAAATTACACAAATATAAAGATAATAAGAAATCAGACTAAATTACCTTTAATAATTGATGCTGGTATTGGCCAAGCCTCAGATGCCGCTATTGCTATGGAATTAGGATGTGACGGAGTTTTAATAAACACAGCAATTGCAAAAGCAAAGAAACCATTTGAAATGGCAGAGGCAATGAAGTTTGCAGTTGTTGCAGGAAGGAAGTCGTTTATTTCTGGGAGAATTTCAAAAACACTTCATGGATCACCTTCAACAACGAGAAAAGGTATTATCTAGGTTTTTTTTTATTTTTTTTAAAAAATTTTTTCTTTTTAAAATTTTTTGATTTAAATTTTGGCTTACCTTTTAGACTCTTTTCAATCTTCTTTTCAATTGTTATCTTTTTAAGCTCAACTGTATTTTCAAGTTTCTCTAAAACTTTTTTACTCTTATTTAAAAATTCAATTTTATATTCGGGTACCAAAAGGGACGAATCCCCCACAAAATTAATTTTGATTTTATTTTTCTTTTCTATGTAAAGTATATCCTCTTTAAAATTTTCATTGAGAAAATTTTTAATTTTTTCAGGTATTGTAATTTGAACTAATTTTGATTTATTTTTGATAGCATTAGTCTCAACTGTTTTAATGACTTTTTGAGCGAAAGACTCATTAGTTAAAGAAATATTCCATTGAACACTACTTTCTCTTAATCTTTGACGCGACATCTCCAATAAACCAAAGCTACTAATTCTTCCTATTTGAATTCTTGCCCTATCTTTTCTACATCTCTCCTTTAATCTTCTTTCAACTTGTCTTCTATTGCCAAAGCTCATCATATCTATAAAATCAATTATAATAAGACCAGAAAGATCTCTTATCTTTATTTGTCTCGCAATTTCTTCTGCCGCTTCTAAATTGGTATCCAGTGCCGTACTCTCAACATTTTTTTGTTTGATCGATCTTCCAGAATTGACATCTATTGAAACCAAGGCTTCTGTAGGATTTATTACTAAATATCCTCCAGAGGATAATTTTACTTGTGAATCATAAATATCGTTAAGTTTACTCTCAATATTCTCTTTTATAAATAATGGCACTTTATCCCTATATTTTTTAATTTTTTTGACATGACTAGGCATCAAAAGTTTCATAAAATTTTTTGCTTTTTGGTAACCCTCATTGCCATCAATAATTATACTTTGAGTTTCATCATCGTAAATGTCTCTAAGAGTTCTCTTTATAATATCACTTTCTTGATGAATTAACTTAGGCGCAATTGCGTCCATAGCGTTTTCTTTAATTGTTTCCCAAGACTTTATTAAACTTTGGAGATCATAATTAATTTCATTTTTACTCTTATTTGACCCAGCTGTTCTCACAATTAACCCCATTTCTTTTGGAATGATTATTTCATTTAAAATAAATCTTATTTTCTTTCTCTCACCTGAATGAAAAATTTTTCTAGAAATTCCACCACCTTTAGGCGTATTAGGCATCAAAACTATATATTTACCTGCAATAGATATGAAAGTTGTTAGAGCCGCACCTTTTAGGCCTCTTTCATCTTTCAACACTTGAACTAATATTACTTGGTTTGGTTTTATTACTTCTTGGATCTTATATCTTTTAGAGGGAGATTTACTTTGTTTAATAAATCCCTCATTTTGATTTTCACTTTCTATTTTTTTTTCAACAATATCATTATCACTTTTCTCATTATCAATGTCTGTCTCTTCTTTCTCACTTTGTTTTGCAAGTTCTTCTCTAACCTTTTTTTCTTCCTCTTTTATTTTTTCTAAATCAATTGAGGGTATTTGGTAATAATCAGATTGAATATCATTGAAAGATAAGAAACCATGTCTCTCCCTTCCAAAATCAATAAAGGCGGCTTGAAGCGATGGCTCAATTCTACTTACTTTTCCTAAATAAATATTGTTTTTTATGAGAGTATTTTTTATACCTTCATATTCATAATCTTCAATATTTCCGTTTTCTTTAAGAACAACGCGTGTTTCATCTGGATGCGAAGCATCAATGTATAAATTCTTTTCCATAATATTATTGTTAAATATTTCATTTTTTTTAATTCTGATGCCTTAACTTTAACAAATTCATGTATTAAATGAAACTAAAATGAGTAATTATTTAAAAAAAATATTTATATTTTTTTTGTCATCAATTTTGCTATTGTTGATTGTAGCAGTTTCAATATTGTGGGGTTTTTCCAATGATTTACCCGATTATAAGTTTTTAAAAAATTACAAAGCACCTGTTTCCAGTAAAGTTTACTCTGGAGATGGTGACTTAATTCAAGATTTTTCATCTGAGAAAAGAATTTTTATACCCTATAATTCAATCCCACCAAAAGTTATAAATGCGTTTCTTTCAGCAGAGGATAAAAATTTCTTTGATCACCCTGGTGTTGATGCAAAAGGAGTGCTTAGAGCGCTTATAAAAAATTTTTCTAATATAGTAAACTCAAGACGGTTAGAAGGGGCTTCTACAATTACACAGCAAGTAGCAAAGAATTTTTTACTATCAAATGAGGTAAGTTTGAATAGGAAACTTAAAGAAGCTATATTGGCATTTAGAATAGAAAGAAGCCTAAGTAAGGAAAGAATACTTGAGCTTTATTTAAACCAAATTTATTTAGGCCAGGGAACTTATGGAATAGCATCTGCGAGTCTGGAATATTTTGATAAATCTGTTGATGAACTTGAATATGTGGAGGCCGCTTTATTAGCTGCCTTACCTAAAGCACCAAGTAGATACAATCCTTATAAAAATAAAAAACTTGCAAAATTTAGAAGAGACTTAGTCTTAAAAAATTTACTTGATAATGATTACATAGATGAAGAAAAGTATGAAAATTTAAAAAACTCCAAGATTAAATTAAAAAAAAGAGAAAAAGTTTTTTTAGAAGACTCTAGATATTATGTTGAGGAAATAAGGAAAAATATAATTAAACAATTAGGCTATGACAAAGTTTATAAGGAGGGTCTAAATATTAAAACGCCACTTAATTTGGAACTGCAAAAATTAGCGACTAATTCTCTTAGGGAAGGGATAGAAAAATACGACAGAAGAAAAGGTTGGAGAGGACCCATTGGAAATGTTGATCTTAGTATAGAAGATTGGTCTAATGTGATTAATCTAAAAAAATTAGAAAAAACTTTAAATTGGAAAACTGCAAGAGTAACGAAAATAGGTATTTCAAATTTCGAAATATTAACTTCCGATGGCGATAGTGGATATGTAACTAATGAAAATATTAAATGGACTAGAAAAAAAAATACATCTTTTAAAGAGGGAGACATTATTTATGTAAAAAAAAAACAGGGGTCAAATGAATATATTCTAAAACAACTTCCAACTGCAAATGGAGCAATCGTAGTCATGGACCCTTATAACGGTAGAGTTTTAGCTTTAAGTGGTGGTTTTAGTTTTAACCAAAGTGAGTTCAATAGAGCAACCCAGGCAAAGAGACAACCAGGGTCTGCGTTTAAACCTTTTGTTTATGCTGCTGCTTTAGAGAACGGTTATTCTCCCTCGACACTGGTTTTAGACGCACCTTTAGTTTTAGCACAAGGTACAGATTTAAAAATGTGGAAACCTGAAAATTATGGGAAGAAATTTTATGGACCATCAACTTTGAGAATGGGTCTTGAAAAATCTAGAAATCTTATGACAGTCAGAATTGCTCAGGATTTAGGTTTAAAAAAAATAACAAAAATTTCTAGAGAGCTTGGAATTTATGAAAATCCAGATGAATTACTCTCAATTTCTTTAGGATCTGCAGAGACTACATTAATTAAATTAACTAGCGCTTACTGTTCATTTGTGAATGGTGGAAAGTTAATTGAGCCAAAATTGATAGATAGAATCCAAGATAGTGAAGGGAACACTATATTTAAAACCGAAGCGCGTAAATGTAGAAATTGTGAGGATGTATCAATTCAAAGCAATGATGTTCCTGAAATAAAGGATGATTCTAAACAAATTTTTTCCCCTCAAACCGCATATCAAATTACTTCAATTTTAGAGGGGGCCACCAAAACAGGGACAGCAAAAAATCTAAGAGAATTAAAAATGGATCTTGCTGGAAAAACTGGAACAACAAATAAAAATACTGATACCTGGTTTATAGGTTTTACTTCTGATTTAGTAATAGGAGTTTATGTTGGTTATGATGAACCAAAATCACTCGGAAAGTTTGAAACCGGGGCTAAAACTGCAATGCCAATATTTAAAAATTTTATAAAATCAGCTTTAAAAAAAGAAAATACTAGACCATTTAAAGTGCCTGAAAATATCACAATGATGGTTGTTGATTCTAAAACTGGAAAAAAAGTAAGTTTTACATCTAAGAAAACGTTAATAGAGTCTTTTAAAAGCAATAAAGTCCTTGAAAAAACAAATATTTCGAAAAAAATTAATAATAGATTTAATAATAATAATATATTAAGGTTTTATTAATGAGTGAAGAATTCTTTCAAAATGTGACTGAAGTCAACAAAGTTAATCAAAGAATAAAGGAGTATCTTTGAAAAGCACGACTTTGAAAAAAAAATAGAAAATTATAATAATTTAATTTTATCGGAAAATTTCTGGAAGGATAAATCTGAAGCTCAAAAAGTTCTGAAAGAAAAAAAATTCCACGAAACTTTAATAAACTCTTATACAGAAACTACCAAATATTTAAAAGAGTTGGAGGAATTTTATAATCTAGCTTTAGAGGAAAATAATAAAAACTTAATTCAAGATACATTAGAAAATATTAAAAACCTTAAAAATACAGTTAAGAAAAATGAGATTAAATGTTTTCTTTCAAAAGAAACTGATAGCAATGATTGTTTTTTAGAAATTCATGCTGGTGCTGGAGGAACAGAAAGTCAAGACTGGGCAGAGATGCTTAGAAGAATGTATATGAAATGGGCTCAGTCAAAAGAATTTAAAAACAATATTATTAGCGAACATAAAGGTGATGAAGCAGGTCTCAAATCATCAACAATAAAAATATCTGGCGATTATGTTTTTGGATGGCTCAAAACAGAGTCTGGAATTCATAGATTAGTAAGAATATCCCCTTTTGACTCCGGTGCTAGAAGGCATACAAGTTTTGCAAGTGTTTGGGTTTATCCTGTAGTTGATGAGAATATTGATGTTGAAATTTTAGAAAAAGACCTAAGAATTGATACATATAGATCCAGTGGAGCTGGTGGACAACACGTAAACACTACTGACAGCGCTGTCAGGATTACACATCTACCAACGAAAATAGTCGTACAATGTCAAAATGAAAGATCTCAGCATAAAAATAAAGAAACATGTATGCAAATGCTTAAAGCAAGATTATATAATTTTGAATTGGAAAAGAGAGAAAAAGAAAACGAAAACAGTCAAGATGCTAAAAAAGACATAGGGTGGGGTCACCAAATAAGATCATACGTTTTACACCCCTATCGATTAGTTAAAGACAATAGGACTAGTCATGAGTCAAGTGATCCACAAAAGATATTAGACGGAGATATAGATAGCTTTTTAGAAAACTCTCTATTTAAACTAGATGCTTAAAAAACTTTCTCAAATATTACTTATTATAACTTTCTTAATAATTTCATTTTGTGTTTATCTAAGCGTTTATGGAATAAATACTGACAAGCTTAATGGAATTATTAATGAGAAAATCTCACAGAGAGATAGTGATTTCGATATTAAATTAAATAAGATAAAGATTTTTCTAGATATAGGAAGTTTTAAATTAGAGGCTAAAACAAAAAATCCAATTATATTCTATAAAAAAAACAAACTAGAGTTACAAAGTATAAGCACTGCCTTACCTTTATTATCTATTTTTAATCAAGAAGCAAAAATAGAAAATCTGAAATTTATTACAAAAAAAAATAAGGTAAAAGATTTAATTGAGTTTGGCAGAGGCTTTCAAAATACTTCACAATTATTCATTTTAAAAAAGATGGTGAAATCTGGAGATATTTCCTTAGAAGCCAAGATAAATTTTTCTGAGGACGGCAGCATCTTAAAAGATTATGTAATAGATGGTGATCTTGAAAATGTTAAGTTAAGGTTAATAAATAAAGATATTATTGAGAATATAAAATTTGGTTTTATTTTTAAAAATAATGATTATGTCATTTACAATGCCTCATCCTTTTATCAGGATATAAAATTTAAATCAGACGAAATTAGAATTAAAGAAAAAGATAGCGCTTTTTTATTTAACGGCAATATTTCTACATCAAAAAGTGATCTTGACGTTAAAACGATATCTAAAATATTCCAACTTGATTTAAGGAGTATTGAAAACGACAAAATAATATTTTCCTCAAATAACAAGTTTTCTTTTGAGTTAAGTAAAAAGTTTAAATTTTCAAATGTGAAAGCAAATTCAAAATTTAATATAGAAGGCTTGGAATACCTTAACTCTAGCTTAAAGGAATTTTTTCCAGGTTATAAAGATGGAGTAAAATTTGAAAATAATGTTGTAAATTTAGATTATCAAAATGGAAATTATAAAATATCAGGAGATAGTAAATTAAATATTAATGAAGATACAGATAGCCTAAGTTATTCAATTGAGAAGAAAAAAGATAAAATTTTTTTTAAAACAGATTTTGAGGTCAAAAGTAACGCGTTAAATCTTGAACTTTTGAATTATACAAAAAAAAAAGATGTTAAAAGCAATCTTATTGTAGAAGGATTTGTAAATAAGAATAATTCAGTCTTTTTAAATAAAATAAACTTCACTGAATCTAAAAATTTAATTAAGGTTAAAAATATCAATTTTAATTCCAAAAAAAAATTAAAAAGAATTGATCAAATTGACATTGATCTCGTAAACAATAATGATCAAATCAGTCAATTGAATATTAAAAGAAAAAAAAGCAATTATTCAATTAATAGCAAAATATTTGATGGAACAAAAATCCTTGATAAAATATTATTTTCAAAGAGTGACGGAAACTTTTTTGATGTTTTTGAAAAGTTAAATTCTAAAATTATAATAAACCTTAACACTATTTATATTTCAAATGAAGATTATTTAATTAATTTCAAAGCAGATATGATTGTTAATAATAATCAAATTAAAGATTTAACTCTATCCTCGCAATTTTCAACTAAAGAAGATTTAAAACTTTCAATAAAAACAAATTCAAACAATGAAAGGATAACAGACTTATTTGCAGGTAATGCAAAACCTTTAGTCAAAAAATATGATTTTATAAAAGGTTTTGAGGGTGGCTATTTAAAGTTTTACTCTATTGAAAAAAACAAAGTTTCAATTTCAAATTTAAAAATTTTTGATTTTAAATTAAAAGAAGTACCAGCATTAACTAAATTACTTACTCTTGCTTCGTTGCAAGGTGTCGCAGATCTACTGACCGGGGAAGGTATAAGATTTAATGAATTCGAAATGATTTTTAATAATAAAGAAGGGCTTATGACGATTGAGGAAATTTATTCTTTAGGACCTTCGATATCTATATTGATGGATGGATATATTCAAAAAGATGATTTGGTAAGTCTAAGGGGTACTCTGGTACCCGCAACAACTGTAAATAAAGTTATAGGCTCAATTCCAGTGATTGGAGATTTGCTTGTTGGCAAAAAAGCAGGAGAGGGTGTTTTTGGAGTTAGTTTTAAGATCAAAGGCTATCCAGATGATTTGAAAACAACAGTAAATCCAATTAAAACTTTAACTCCTAGATTTATTACGAGAACGTTGGAGAAAATAAAAAAATCTAGCCAATAATTTTTATTAAAACGTGATTTTTCTTACCATGAGAAAGTTTTAAAACGCCATCTTCGAAGTCAGATACATTAACTGCTAAATTTTCATCAGTAACTGTAGAGTTATTTATTTTCAAACCAGAATTTTTTATTGTTCTTCTAATCTCACTTTTAGAACTAAACAAATTAGTTTTGATAGAGAGATCAATTATATTTAAACCATTATTAATTTGATCTTTTTTAATTTTTATTACTGGCAACTCATCTCCTGAGCCACCCGCGAATGTTTTTTTTGCTGTTTCTGAAGCCTTAACTGCAGCTGCTTCACCATGCAAAAGGGCAGTAGCCTCATTTGCTAATAGAGTTTTTAAATCATTGATGTTTTTATTTTTTATACTTTCAATTTCAGAAACATCCTTATCTGTAAACATTTTCAAAAATTTAATAACATCTCTATCATCTGTATTTCTCCAAAACTGCCAGTAGTCATAAGACGACAAAAGTTTTTTATCTAACCAAACAGCTCCCTTTTCAGTTTTCCCCATTTTTGCTCCAGATGCCAAAGTAATTAAGGGCGTTGTCAAACCATAAACTTGCTTACTTGAATATCTTTTTACTAAGTCTACACCATTTACGATATTACCCCATTGATCAGAACCACCAATTTGCATTAAACAATTTTTAGTTTTGTTAAGTTCTAAAAAATCATATGCTTGTAGTATCATATAGTTAAATTCCATATAGCTTAAAGATTGCTCTCTCTCCAATCTAAGTTTAACGCTATCAAAACTTAGCATTTTATTAATAGTGAAATGTTTTCCGATATCTCTTAAAAATTTTATATAATTTAGTTTTCCAAGCCATTTATAATTGTTTACATAAATAGGACGAGTTTTAGAATTTTTGTTATTTAGAAATATTGAAAAGACTTTTTTAATATTTTTTATGTTCTTTTCGATTTCTTTTTCAGTAAGAATTTTTCTTGTTTCTTCTTTTCCGGAAGGATCACCTATTCTTGTAGTGCCTCCTCCTAGTAATATAATTGGTTGGTGCCCATGTTTTTGCAGTAACCTTAAACACATAATTTGGAGTAAGCTTCCAACGTGCAAGCTTTGAGCAGTACAGTCGAAACCAATATAAGCCCTTATTTTTTTCTTATTCATCAACCCACTAAG
>CACFAI010000010.1 GCA_902564265.1 uncultured Pelagibacteraceae bacterium
TAACTGTCCTATTTTTCGTTTAATTCAACAGTCTAATAATATATAAGCCACCACACTATGTCTGAAAAAATGCTTAAATTTGTGGAAATAGGTCAACAGAACCCACCTAAAAGGAAAACCGATTCCAGAAAAGAAGATTTTAATGAGATATACAAAGAGTTCATTCATGAAGGTGCGAAAGAACAATCAAGCAGATGCTCTCAATGCGGTGTTCCTTTTTGCCAAGTTCACTGTCCTTTAAGTAACAATATTCCAGATTGGTTAAAACTTACAGCGGAGGGAAGATTAGAAGAGGCTTACAATTTATCTCAAAGTACAAATAATATGCCAGAAGTCTGCGGGAGAATTTGTCCACAAGATAGATTATGTGAAGGGAATTGTGTTATCGAACAGTCTGGTCATGGCACGGTAACGATAGGATCTGTTGAGAAATTTATAACCGACAATGCTTGGGACAAGGGTTGGGTAAAGCCAATCAAAGTTGAGAGGGAATTAACTCAAAGTATAGGAATCATTGGATCTGGACCCGCAGGCATGGCTTGTGCTGAGCAGCTCAGAAAAAAGGGTTACCAAATAACTATTTACGATAGATATGATAGAGCTGGTGGATTATTAATATACGGAATACCAAATTTTAAATTGGAAAAACATGTTGTCGAAAGAAGAACAAAGCTTTTACAAGATGGTGGTATTAAGTTTGTTTTAAATTTTGAAGTTGGAAAAGATGCATCATTAAACGAATTGAGAGAGAAGCACGATGCAGTTTTAATTTCTACTGGGGTTTATAAACCAAGAGAAATTGAAATTGAAGGAAGCGATTTGAACAACATTTATCCTGCTATGGAATTTTTGACCGCATCAAATAAAAAGGGTCTTGGAGATAAGGTTGAAAACTTTGATAATGGATCTCTAAATGCAAAAGATAAAGATGTTATTGTAATTGGTGGTGGTGATACAGCAATGGACTGTGTAAGAACCGCAGTTAGACAAAAAGCTAAATCAGTAAAATGTTTGTATAGAAGAGATAAAGAAAACATGCCAGGTTCATCAAGAGAAGTTGCAAACGCTGAGGAAGAGGGTGTTGAATTTGTTTGGTTATCTAGTCCAAAAAAGTTTTTAGGTAAAAACAAAATAGAAAAAGTTTCTGTAGATAAAATTAAACTTGGAGATCCTGATGAAAGTGGACGAAGAAAACCTATTATTCAAGAAAACTCTGATTTCGAATTGAAAGCTGACATGGTTATTAAATCATTAGGCTTTGACCCGGAAGATTTACCAGTTTTATTTGGTGAAAACAAATTACAAGTTTCAAGATGGGGTACAATAAAAATTGATTTTGATACTATGGAGACAAGTGTAAAAGGTGTATTTGCTGCTGGCGATATAGTTCGTGGCGCTTCATTGGTTGTTTGGGCTATAAAAGATGGAAGAGATGTTGCAGAAAGTATTCATAAATATTTGAAAGATTTAAAGGACTCAAAGAGAAAGGTAGCCTAACAGTGAGTAAGAAAAAGATAAATCTAAAGTTAGAAAAATTAAGAAGAAAAGAAAACTTAGAATTATTAAAATCAAATCATGTTTACAGCGAAAATATGGAACATGATGCTTGTGGAGTTGGTTTGGTATCATCTACAGATGGAAAAAAATCAAGACAAGTTGTTGAATACGGAATTGAAGCATTAAAAGCTGTTTGGCATCGAGGAGCAATTGATGCTGATGGAAAAACAGGTGATGGTGCTGGTATCCATATAGAAATTCCTTCAGATTTTTTTATCGAAAAAATTGAAGCTACAGGTCATAAACATGATAACTCAGAAGTTTGTGTGGGAATGTTGTTTCTTCCAAGAAATAATTATGGCGCTCAAGAAGCTTGCAGAACTATTGTTGAAAGTGAGTTAACAAAAAGTAATTTTAACATCTATGGATGGAGACAGGTACCTGTTAACCCTTCTGTTCTAGGAGAAAAGGCAGATTTAAATAGACCAGAAATTACACAAGTCTTGTTTAAATATAATGATAAAAATGAAAAGGGTAAGTCACTAGAGATAAAACTTTATGAAGCTAGAAGAAAGATTGAAAAAAAAATACTTCAAGAAAACCTTAATGAATTTTACATATGTTCGTTTAGCTCTAAATCAATCATTTACAAGGGAATGTTCCTTGCTGAGTCCTTGTCTGATTTTTATTTAGATCTTAAAGATCCAAGATTTGTATCAAGATATGCAATTTTTCATCAGAGATTTTCGACCAATACAGCACCAAGCTGGGATCTGGCGCAACCATTCAGGGCTCTAGCACATAATGGAGAAATAAATACCCTAAAAGGTAACGTAAATTGGATGAAGGTTCATGAGGAAGAAATGTTCAGCCCAGTTTTTGGGGATATGGAGAACTTAAAACCAGTGATCCCAAGCGGAAACTCAGATTCAGCATCATTAGATAATGTTTTTGAATTACTTAATATTTCTGGTCAACCTGCGCCTTTAGCAAAATTAATGTTAATACCTGACGCTTGGTCTAAGAAAAGTAAAGTGCTACCAGCTGAACATCAAAAATTATTTAACTTTCTTAATAGCACAATGGAACCATGGGATGGCCCTGCAGCTATTGCTGCCACAGATAATGAATGGGTGATAGTTGCTACAGACAGAAATGGTCTTAGACCTATGAGATACACAATCACAAAAGATAATTTACTTTTTGCTGGATCAGAAACTGGAATGATTGAACTTAATGAAAAAAAGATAGTTTCAAAAGGAAGACTAGGTCCTGGTGAAATTTTAGGTGTAAGAATAGAAAAAGGGAAGATATTTAAAAATAAAGATATAAAAAACTATTTAGCAAAAGAGTACAAACATTTTAATAACCAGATTATTGATTTAGACAAAAAATTCCCGATCAAAAATGAGACAAATTTATTTAAAGGTGATCAATTAAGAAAACTTCAACATTGTTTTGGATACAGTCTAGAAGACCTTGAATTGATACTTCACCCAATGGCAGAGGATGCAAAAGAGGCGACTGGATCAATGGGTGATGATACACCTCTAGCAGTTTTGTCTAACAAATATAGACCCTTGTATCATTTTTTTAGACAGAATTTTAGCCAGGTAACAAACCCGCCAATCGACTCATTAAGAGAAAATAAGGTTATGAGTTTAAAAACAAGGTTTGGAAATCTCGGTAATATTTTAGATTTTAATAACCTTACTGAAGAAAATATTTATGTACTAAACAGTCCAATTCTATCAAACAAACAGTTTGAAAAATTTGTTTCTTTTTTTGACAAAAATAATCAAGTTTTAGATTGCACTTTTACTAATGAAGAAAATATAGAATCTTCGCTCGAAAGATTAAAAAAAGAGGCTGAAGTTTTAGTAAGGCAAGGGGTAACGCAACTAATTTTAAGCGATAAAAAAGTTTCTAAGGACAAGTACCCAATTCCTATGCTTCTATGTATTGGTGCTGTTCATACGCATCTAATCAAATTAAAGTTAAGAGGTTATGTTTCAATTAATGTTCAAACGGGTGAAGCGCTAGATACTCACTCTTTTGCAACTCTTATTGGAGTTGGAGCTACTACAGTTAATCCTTATTTAGCATTAGACAGTCTTTACCAGAGATTTGAAAAAAAATTATTTGGAAAGTTTATTTATGATGATTGTGTAGAAAGATATGTAAAATCCGTAAACTTAGGCCTTTTAAAAATAATGTCAAAAATGGGTATTTCTGTGATTAGTTCTTACAGAGGAGGATGTAATTTTGAAACTGTAGGATTAAGCAGAACAATTGTTAATGATTTTTTTCCTGGTGTTACCTCTAAAATTTCAGGTATCGGACTCACAGGGATTGAAAAAAAAATAAGAGGTATTCATGAGGAGGCTTTTAGATCTGATACAAACGTATTGCCAATAGGAGGAATTTACCGATATAGAAAAAACGGTGAGACACACCAATACCAAGGTAAACTGATACATTTGCTTCAATCGGCAGTTACAAACAAATCTTATGAATTGTATAAAAAATACTCTAAAGGAATATATGATTTACCTCCTATAAATTTAAGGGACTTAATTGATTTCAAGAAAAAAAATACAATCAGCATCGATGAAGTGGAACCAGTTGAGAATATTTTAAAACGTTTTGGAAGCGGAAGTATGTCTCATGGAGCTCTATCAAAAGAAGCTCACGAAACACTAGCTATTGGAATGAATAGAATTAAAGGAGCATCTTGTAGTGGAGAAGGTGGTGAAGATGAAAAAAGATTTCAAATTCAATCTAATGGAGATAGTGCTAATTCAAGAGTGAAACAAATAGCGTCCGCGAGATTTGGAGTTACAATTAATTATTTAAATAATTGTAACGAGATAGAAATTAAAATTGCACAAGGCGCTAAACCAGGAGAAGGTGGACAGTTACCTGGATTTAAGGTCACAAAGGAAATTGCTAGATTAAGACATTCTACTCCTGGGGTGACTTTAATATCGCCCCCTCCTCATCATGATATTTACTCAATTGAGGATTTGGCCCAATTGATTTATGATTTAAAACAGATAAATCCTAAAGCACGCGTTGGTGTAAAACTTGTTGCATCTTCTGGCATTGGTACAATTGCAGCAGGAGTTGCAAAGGCAAAAGCTGATATAATTTTAATTTCCGGGCATAATGGTGGAACAGGAGCTACACCTCAAACTAGCGTTAAATACGTTGGTATACCTTGGGAAATGGGATTGACCGAGGCAAACCAAGTTTTAACTCTAAACAATTTAAGACATACAGTTACATTGAGGACAGATGGTGGAATTAAAACTGGTAGGGATGTTGTCATTGCAGCCATGATGGGAGCGGAAGAATTTGGTGTAGCAACAACTGCTTTAGTAGCTATGGGATGTATTATGGTTAGGCAATGTCATTCAAACACTTGTCCAGTAGGAGTTTGTACACAAGATGAAAAATTGAGAGAAAAGTTTAACGGAACTCCTGATAAGGTGGTTAACCTGTTCACTTTTATAGCTCAAGAGGTGAGAGAAATTCTGTCTGAGCTTGGATTTAAATCTTTAAACGAAATAATTGGAAGAACAGATCTCTTAAGGCAGGTGAGCAAAGGATCACCAAATTTAGACGATTTAGATCTGAATCCTCTTTTTGTACGAGCTGATCCTGGTAAAAACAAAAGATATTGTGAAAAACAAATAATAAATTTTGTACCAGACACTTTAGACCAGAAAATTTGGCCTGAGATAAATAAAAAAATTGATAACAATGAAAAAATTGAAAAATCCTATCAGATTGAAAACACTCATAGAGCTGTAGGCACACGTATTTCTTATGAATTATATAAGAAATATAATAATGCAAAATTAAACGATGACTACTTAACTTTGAATTTTGAAGGATCTGCGGGACAATCTTTTGGTGCATTCGGTATTAAAGGACTAAAATTAGTTTTAAGTGGAGATGCCAATGATTATGTTGGGAAGGGATTATCAGGAGGTAAGATAATCATTAAACTTAGCAAAGAAAGTAATTTGATTTCAAAAGACAATACAATTATTGGTAACACAGTTTTATACGGAGCAACTTCAGGAAAATTATTTGCAGCTGGACAAGCAGGTGAAAGATTTGCTGTTAGAAATTCTGGGGCTACGGCTGTAGTTGAAGGATGTGACTCAAATGGTTGCGAATATATGACTGGGGGAAATATTGTAATTTTAGGAAATACTGGAGATAATTTCGCTGCCGGTATGACAGGTGGCATGGCTTTTATTTATGATAAAGAAAAAGAATTCGAAAAAAGAGTAAATCCTGAAAGTGTAATTTGGCAGGGTATTGAAACAAAATTTTGGCAGGAATTTCTAAAAAAATTAGTTGAAGAACATTTAAATGAGACAAATTCAGACGTTTCAAAAAAAATACTAGAAAACTTTGATACAGAGATTAATAATTTTATTCAAGTCTGTCCAAAAGAAATGATCGACAAACTTGAAAATCCTATTACAAATAAAATCTCTAATTTCGCAAGTTAATAAAAAATGAAATTATTTTGTTTTGGTTTTGGACAGGTAGCCCAATCTTTTGTGGACCGTCTATTAAATTTTAATGTTGATTTAAGATTAACAACCACATCAAGAAAAAATACTTCTGAGCTTACTTTTAAAAATTTAAAATATTTTAATTATGAATTTAATGAAAATGATTTTGATAAAGATTTGATCAATCCATTACAAGAGTCCGATCATATTTTGATATCTGTTCCACCAATAAATGGGAAGGATATGTTCATAGAAAGATTAGTAAAAAATAATTTAAATTTACAAAACCTAAAATGGCTAACTTATTTATCCTCAACAAGTGTTTATGGTAATCACGATGGAGCATGGGTAAATGAAGACAGCACAACAAATCCACAAACGCTTGCAGGAAAAAACAGATTAAATGTTGAGAAAGATTGGTTGTCTATTGGAACAAAAAATTCATTGCCAGTTCAAATTTTTAGACTTTCTGGGATTTATTCTGATAGATACAATGCAATTACCAGACTTAGAAATGATCAAAAATTTGTTGTTGAAAAAAAAAATCACTTTTTTTCAAGGATACACGTTAAAGATATTGCTCAAACATTATATCTGTCACTGAATAAATCTTTAAATAATGATATTTACAATTTGTCAGATGATAAGCCAGCACCAAATATTGAGGTCGTTAAATATGCATGTAATTTGATTAATTTTGAATTACCAAAAATTATTAGTTTTGAAGAGTTAGAGGAAGGTATGCTTAAAGATTTCTATAAAGATTCTAAAAAAGTTTCAAATAAAAAGATTAAAGATATATTTAAATTAAAATTAATTTACCCAACCTACGAAGAAGGTTTGAAGGTTAATGTATAATTTCGTCTATTAAATTTGCGAGTTTATTTAAATCTCCTTTACGAGACAAGCTATGATCGCCTCCCTTTATAATCTGCATTTTCTTTTTTGCTTTAGGAAAAATTCTAAAGATTTTTTTTGATAGTTTTAAAGGCACAACGTCATCTTTTTTTCCATGTATTAAAAAAACAGGAATCTTTGAGTTTATTTTCTTATTAAGCACTTTGTTTTTTCTCCCATCTTTTAGTAAAGCTAATTTGATTTTATATTCATAACCATCACTTTTCAGCATGTAAAACTTTTTTTCTAAAAACCATTTTTTTTCACTATTTTTTAGTTTTTGCCAAATTAATCTATCCAAAAATTCAGGAGCAGATCCTATTCCAATAAATCCAACTATTTGTCTCTTAAATTCTTGAAATTGCAGAAGTCCTAACCAAGCACCTAAACTTGAGCCAACTATTAAAAATTTTTCTTTTTTAATTATTTTGCGAATTACAAATTTAACGTCGTTCCTCCATTGAGAGATAGTTCCATTTTCGAACTTTCCATATGACTTGCCATGACCAGCATATTCAAGAGACAGAAAGTTAACTTTGTTTTTTTGACAGTATCTATTTAAGAAAAGAGGTTTTTTTCCTTCCATATCAGATTTTAAACCGTGCAAAAACACAACAGTAAGTTTAGAATTTAATTTACTATTCAAAATTCGTAATTTTTTATCCTTTTTAAAATAGATATAATTGAATTTAGTCATTTTGAAATTTTAAATATGATATTATAAGTTAGATAAATGTCATCTAAATTAAAAGTTTTACAAGTAATACCAAGACTTGGTTATGGTGGAGCTGAAATAGGTTGTTATGATCTTGCCCATTATTTAAAAGAACAAAAATCAAGCTCCTTTATTGCTACTAGTGGAGGAGAGTTATTGAAATATATTGATAAAAAAAAAGTAAAACTATTTAGACTTCCGGTTCACAGCAAAAATCCTTTACTGATTTTAATAAATATATTTATACTTACTTTTATAGTTCTATTTTATAAAATTAATATACTTCATGTAAGAAGCAGAGCACCAGCATGGTCTTGTTACTATGTCTCTAAAATAACTAGATGTAAATTAGTAACCACATTCCATGGGACATATAATTTTAATAATTCAATAAAAAAAAAATACAATGCAATTATGCTAAAGTCAGATTGTGTAATTGCAGGCTCAAACTTTATTTTTTCACATATCAAAGAAAAATACCCAGAGTACATATCCAAAATTAAAAAATTTTTGGTCATTTTTAGAGGGATCAACACTGAATATTATGACCCTGATAACATTAAAGAAGCAGAGAGAATCAAATTTTTAAAAAAACTAAATATTGATGCTAATAAAAAGATTATTTTAATGCCAGGAAGACTCACTGAGTGGAAGGGTCAAGAAATTTTTATTGAAGCTCTTAATGATCTAAAAATAAAATATGGATATAAAAATTTTATAGCTATACTTCTTGGGCCTGATCAAGGAAGAAAAATCTACAAAAAAAAACTTATTAGGTTGATTGAAAGATTTAGATTAAATAATGATGTAATTTTTCTTGAACATGCACCCTCAATGCCTGTTGCCTATAGCGTCTCTAGCGTTATTGTTTCTGCATCAATTGAACCTGAGGCTTTTGGTAGAATATCAGTTGAAGCACAATCAATGAAAAAACCAATAGTTGCAAGTAATATTGGTGGATCAAGGGAAACAATAGTAGACAATAAAACTGGTTTATTATTTAGCTCTAGCGATCATCATTCTTTAAGTGAAAAATTAGATTTTATTTTTAGATTGGATGATACATCACTTAATGTGATGGGAAATAATGGTAGAAAAAACGTCCAAAAAAAATTTAATGTTGAAAAAATGTGCTTTTCAACTTATTCAGAATATAAAAAATTAATAAATGCCTAATATAACTTTACCTGACGGAAAAAAATTAACTTTTAAAGAAAAAGTTTCAGGACTTAAGGTAGCTGAAAAAATTAGTAAATCTCTCGCTAAAGAAGCTTTAGTTATAAGTGTCGATGGTAAATTAAAAGATTTAAGTTATGAAATTGAAAAGGATTGTGAAGTAAAAGTTCTAACGTCAAAAGATAAAGACGGGCTTGATACTATCAGACATGATACAGCACATATTTTAGCAATGGCAGTCCAAGAGTTATTTCCTGGAACTCAAGTGACAATTGGACCAACTATTGAGGATGGTTTTTATTATGACTTTTCTAGAAAAGAACCTTTTACTGAAGCAGATTTAAAAAAGATTGAGACAAAGATGTCAGAAATTGTTGATAGAGATGAGCCAACTTACAGAGAAGTTTGGGATAGGGACAAAGCTATTTCTCATTTTAAAAAAATTGGTGAGAATTATAAGTCAGAAATTATTCAAGATATTCCTAAAACCGAGGAAATTTCCATATACTTTCACGGCAAATGGCACGACCTTTGTCGAGGGCCGCATTTATCATCAACAGGTAAAATTGGAAAAAATTTTAAATTAACAAAGGTCGCAGGAGCATACTGGAGAGGTAACTCAAAAAATGAAATGCTACAAAGGATCTATGGAACTTCCTGGGCATCAAAAAAAGATTTAGATAATTACATTAAAAGATTAGAAGAAGCTGAAAAAAGAGATCACAGAAAACTTGGAAAAGAAATGGATTTATTCCATTTTAGAGAAGAAAGTCCAGGTGCAGTATTTTGGCACCAAAGAGGATGGACACTGTTTCAAAAACTTATTGACTACATGAGAAAAAAACAAAACGAAGCAGGTTATAAAGAAATTAATACCCCAGAGGTTTTAGATAGATCTTTGTGGGAAAAATCTGGTCATTGGGAAAAATTTGGTGCACACATGTATACATCTGAAACTCCAGATGAAAAGATATTTGCTATTAAACCCATGAATTGTCCAGGATGTGTCCAAGTCTTCAATCAAGGCTTAAAGAGTTACCGTGATCTTCCTTATAAGATGTCTGAATTTGGAAAAGTACATAGATATGAACCATCAGGAGCATTACATGGCTTGTTAAGAGTAAGAGCATTTACTCAAGATGATGCGCATATCTTTTGTACTGAGGATCAGATTACAGAAGAGTCTCTATCAGTTACAAACCTTATCTTAAATATTTATAAAGATCTTGGATTTGAAAATGTAATTTTAAAATATTCTGATAGACCAGACCTTAGAGTTGGAGAGGATGAGGTTTGGGACAAAGCAGAAAAAGCCTTATTGGAAGCTGTTAAAGCTACAAAATTAGAATATAGCATCAATAAAGGGGAAGGAGCATTTTATGGTCCAAAAATTGAATTTGTCTTGAGAGATGCAATTGGAAGAGATTGGCAGTGTGGAACTCTTCAAGTTGACTTAAATTTACCAGGTAGACTTGGTGCATCTTTTGTTGATAAAGATGGATCAAAAAAAGTTCCAGTAATGTTGCATCGAGCTTTATTTGGTTCTCTTGAAAGATTTATTGGAATATTAATTGAGAATTACTCTGGAAAACTTCCGTTCTGGATAAGCCCATCACAAATAATGGTAATACCAGTTTCTGAGGACTTTAATGATTATTCTGTTGAAGTTAACAAAAAGCTTATAGCATCTGGTTTAAATTCAGAAGTTGATTTGAAAAATCACAATTTAAATTACAAAATAAGGGAACATTCGTTATCAAAGGTTCCATTACTATTAATTTGTGGAAAAAAAGAAGTTGACAGCAACAGTGTAACTATTAGACAATTAGATTCTACAAAACAAGAAAATATGGAACTAAAAAAATTTATTAATCACTATCAAGCTTTAAACAAAGCTCCATCATTATAAGTGGCAGACTTCAAACAAAACTATTTCCAGAGAAGAACTAAGGACAGAGGGCCTCGTTCAAACAATAGAATTATGTCTCAAGAAGTTCAGGTAATTTCAAGTGAAGGAAAAAACTTGGGAATATTAAATACCCAAGAGGCAATTAACATGGCTAAAAATGAAGGACTGGATTTAATTGAAATTGCTCAAAATGCTAAACCTCCAGTTTGTAAAATCATGGATATGGGTAAGTTTAAATATGATGCCCAAAAAAAAGCTAATAAAGCAAAAAAGAAACAAAAAAAGGTTGAACTTAAAGAAATTAAGCTAAGACCAGTAACAGAAATTCATGACTACTCATTTAAAATTAAAAATGCCCAAAAGTTTTTATCAAAAGGAGACAAAGTAAAATTTACTATAAAATTTAAAGGAAGAGAGTTACAACACTCAAATCTTGGACATGAATTAATGGATAAGATTAAGACTGATATAGAAAAACTTGGAAAAGTAGAGTTACAGCCTAAATTTGAAGGCAAACAGATGATAATGGTCATTCAACCAATTTAATTATTCTTGTAAATTTATCATTATATTTGTATAACCCCTCAAGTTATGCCAAAGTTAAAAACAAAAAGTTCAGCTAAAAAAAGATTTAAAATTTCTGCAAGAGGAAAAGTTATTATGCCTCAAGCTGGTAAAAGACACGGTATGATCAAAAGAACGAACTCACAAATTAGAAAACAAAGAGGAACAACTGTAATGTCTAAACAGGATGGCAAAATTGTAAAATCATACATGCCATACAGTTTGAGAGGATAAAATGCCAAGAGTAAAAAGAGGAGTCACAAGCAGAGCTAAACATAAAAAAGTTCTTAAAGCTGTAAAAGGTCAGTGGGGCAGAAGAAAGAATACCATAAGAGTTGCAAGGCAAGCGATGGAAAAGTCGATGCAATATGCATATAGAGATAGAAGAAATAAAAAAAGAGAATTTAAGTCATTGTGGATACAAAGAATAAATGCAGGAGTAAGAGGTGAAGGACTTACATATTCAAAATTTATACATGCTTTGAGTAAATCTGGTATCAAGTTAGATAGAAAAATTCTAGCTGAAATTGCTTATGATAACCCTGAGGCGTTTAAAACAATTGTGAAAAAAGCTCAAGCAGCACTTAATTAATCTTCTCTATTGTTTTTCTTAGTTTAAGAAATAATCTGTAAAAATGTCCGATTTTGAAAAAAAAATTCTCGAGTTTAAAAACAGATTAAATGATACTCAGGATTCAAAGGAAATTGAATCCATAAGATCAGATATTTTCAGTAAAAATGGATTTATTAACTCTCAATTTAAAAAACTTGGCTCTTTATCTGAGGACGATAAAAAAAACTTTGCATCCAGTATTAATAAAGCAAAACAAGAATTGCTTGAAATATTCAGGGCAAAAGCAACAGAAGTTTTAGATAAAGATCTTAATGAAAAAATAAAAAAAGAAAAAATTGACGTTACTTTACCTGAGAAGGAATTCAAAATAGGAAAGATTCACCCCGTATCCCAAGTAATTGATGAAATATCATGTATTTTTTCAGAAATCGGATTTAGTGTGGAAGAAGGACCTGACGTTGAAAATGATTATAATAATTTTACTGCTTTAAATACCCCCGAAGATCATCCAGCGAAAGACATGCATGACACATTTTATTTGGATGAGAATATGAAGACTTTACTTAGAACCCACACCTCTCCTGTTCAAGTTCGCACCATGTTAAAGGGAAAGCCTCCTTTCAAAATAATTGCACCTGGAAGAACTTATCGAAGTGACAGTGATCAAACTCACACGCCAATGTTCCATCAATTAGAAGGTCTACACATAGATAAAAATATTAATATGGGTCATCTAAAAGGGTGTTTAAACTATTTTATAAAAGAATTTTTTGAAGTGGATAAAATTAAAATGAGGTTTAGACCCAGTCACTTTCCATTTACAGAGCCCTCGGCTGAGGTAGATATTGGTTATAGAATTGAAAAAAATAAAATTATTATTGGTGAAGGTGATAAATGGCTGGAGGTTCTTGGATGTGGGATGGTTCACCCAAACGTTTTAAGAAACTGTAAGGTTGACTCAAAAATTTATCAAGGTTTTGCTTTTGGCATTGGTATTGATAGATTGGCAATGCTTAAGTATGGAATAAACGACTTAAGATCATTTTTCGAATGTGATTATAGATGGTTAAATTATTATGGTTTTGATCCTTTAGATGTTCCAACAAACTATAGAGGTTTAAGTAAATGAAATTTACAAAAGACTGGCTTGATGTTCATTTAAAAACAAATAAAAGTGAGTCACAAATTATCCAGAAATTAAATAGTATTGGCTTAGAAGTAGAAAAGGTAGAGCCGGTCAAAAATGAATTAAGCAACTTCATTGTAGCAAAAATAATAAAAGCAAATAAACATCCTAATGCTGACCGGCTTAAGTTATGTGATGTGGATATAGGAAAAAAAGATACACTTAAAGTTGTGTGTGGTGCTCCTAATGCAAGAGATGGACTTTTGACAATCTACGCACCGCCGGGTTCAGTAATTCCAAAAAATGGCATGAAATTAGAGGTATCAAAGATCAGAGGAGAAACCTCTTACGGAATGCTCTGCTCTGAAGCAGAATTGAAACTTTCTAATGAGAGCGAAGGAATAATAGATCTAAATGATAAATATAAAACAAAAATTGGAAAATCTTTCTTCGGTGAAAAAAAAGGAAAAAATGTAATTGAATTATCAATTACCCCAAATAGACCAGACTGCCTAGGCGTGAGAGGTATAGCGAGAGACTTGTCAGCCTCTAACTTTGGAAAATTAAAAGAACCAAGAAAAAGTAAAGTTACAAAGAACATTAAACATAATTTAAAGATAAAGATTGAAAAAAATAAAAATCAGGCATGTTCAATTTTTGGAAGCTGCATCATTAAAAATATTAAAAATACTGAAAGTCCAGGATGGTTAAAAAATAGAATTTTAGCACTTGGCTTAAGGCCTATTTCTGCCGTTGTTGACATAACAAATTATGTAATGTTTGATTTAAACCGACCCCTCCACGCATACGATTTAAATAAGATAAAAAATAAAATTACCATTAGAAATTCAAAAAAAGGAGAGAGCTTTCAAGCCCTAGATAATAAAAATTATACGCTTGATAAAGATATGTGTGTGATATCGGATGATGAAGGTGTGCTTGGTTTAGGTGGAATAATCGGAGGCGAAAGATCAGGCACAGAAATACATACAAAAAATTTATTACTTGAGTCAGCATATTTTGATCCTGCAATAATTAGAAAAACTGCTAAAAAATTAGATTTAAATAGTGATGCAAAGTTTCGTTTTGAAAGAGGAGTAGATCCCCAGTCTGTAACTGTTGGGCTTCAGTCAGCTGTCGAACTAATCTTAGAAATTTGTGGAGGGGAAGTTTCTAAATTTGATGTACAACAGACAAAAAAATTTAAAGATCTTGAGATAAAATTTGACCCAAAAATGGTATCTAAGACAGTTGGAACCAACATAAGCATTAATGAGGTAAAAAAGATCTTATTAAACTTAGGCTTCACTGTTAAAACCAAGGGTAAATTTCTCAATGTTAAGGTTCCAAGTTGGAGACCAGATATTTTTGGTGAGGTTGACCTTGTAGAGGAAGTAATCAGAATTATTGGATTTGAAAAAATTAAGTCCATTGAACCTGAGAAAAAACGAACTAAACCAACACTTAATTTCTTTCAGAAACATTTTCATTTAGCTCAAAGATCAGTAGCCTCAAAAGGATATCTTGAAACAATAACCTGGTCGTTTACCGACGAAAAGATAAATAATAAATTTAGAGAAAATCTAGAAAGTATAAAGATTATAAATCCAATAAGTTCAGATTTAAATGTATTAAGAAATTCTTTGTATCCAAATCTCATTTTCTATTTGGAAAAAAACTTAAACAGAGGATTTGGTGATCAAGCCCTTTTCGAAATTGGTCCAACTTTTACAGGAAGAAAACCTGGTCAACAAATTACTGTTGTTTGTGGGATAAAAAAACAATTTATAGATGAAGATAATAATTTAAAGAAAAATGATTTAGTAGATGTTTTTCATATTAAAAAAGATTTAGTTCAATCATTAACAGAACTTGAGATAAGAAAAGAAGATTTTAAGGTTGAGGAAAATACACCTTCTTATTATCACCCGGGTATTTCAGGATCTATAGTCTCAAAGGATGGAAATCTTGTTCTTGGATATTTTGGTGCCTTACATCCAAAAATAATTTCAAACACTTTTGGATTTGAAATCTTTTTAGAAAACTTAGTTAAATATAAAGCAAAAAATAAAAAGACTAAAGAAAGTTTAACTTTTTCAGATTATCAGAAGTCAGATAGGGATTTTGCTTTTTTAGTTAATAAAGATACTAGAGCTCAAGATTTAATAGAAGTTATACAGAATATAGATAAAGATTTAATCAAAGAAATAAAAATTTTTGATGTTTATGAAGGGGAAAATATTCCATCTGATAAAAAATCAATTGCATTAAAAGTGACAATTCAGTCTGATCATAAGACTTTAAATGAAAGTGATCTGACAAATATATCAAAAAAAATAGTTAGCACTGTAGAGGAAAAAACTGGTGCAAAATTAAGATCGTAAATGTCTAGTCTCAATAACATTAGAAATTTTGCTATCATCGCTCATATTGATCACGGAAAATCAACAATAGCAGATAGAATAATTCACAAATGTGGAGGTTTGACAGAAAGAGAGATGAAGGACCAGGTATTAGACTCAATGGATATTGAAAGAGAGCGAGGGATCACAATTAAAGCACAAACAGTGAAACTTAATTACAAGTCAAAAAATGGCAAAGAATACATACTTAATATTATTGATACACCTGGTCATGTAGACTTTAGTTATGAGGTTAGTAGATCACTTTACGCCTGTGAAGGATCTATATTAATTGTGGACAGTACACAAGGTGTGGAAGCCCAAACACTTGCCAATGTTTATCAGGCTCTAGATATAAATCATGAAATAATACCCGTGTTAAACAAAATTGATCTACCTGCGTCTGATTTAGATCGAACAAAAAAACAAATTGAGGATGTAATTGGCATAGACACATCTAACGCAGTTCCTTGCTCTGGAAAAACAGGCGAAGGTATAGAAGATATTTTAGAGTCAATTGTCTCGACACTACCTCCACCAAAAGGTGAGACTAAAGAACAATTAAAATGTTTACTTGTAGATAGTTGGTATGATTCTTATTTAGGAGTTATCATTTTAGTCAGAGTCATAGATGGAACATTAAAAAAAAATATGAAAATAAAAATGATGTCTACCGATCAAGAATATATAGTTGAAAAGGTGGGTGTTTTCACTCCAAAAGCAAAAGATATTGATGAATTAAAATCGGGTGAAATAGGATTTATTATCACAGGAATAAAAAATTTATCAGATACAAAAGTTGGTGATACTATTTGTGAAGCTCAAAATCCTCTCAAAAAAGCTTTGCCTGGTTTTAAACCTAGTAAACCAGTGGTCTTTTGCGGTTTATTTCCAGTTGATAGCTCGGAGTATCAAAAATTAAAAGATGGATTAGCTAAATTACAATTAAATGACTCCAGTTTTTCTTATGAGGCTGAATCTTCCTCAGCTCTTGGACTTGGATTTCGTTGTGGATTTTTAGGTTTGCTACATCTTGAAATTATAACTGAAAGATTAGAAAGAGAATTTGACATTAATTTATTAACAACTACACCAGGAGTTGTTTACAAAGTTCATCTAAATAACGGAAATATTCAAGATTTACAAAATCCTTCTAATTTGCCTGACCCAACTTTAATTAAATTTATAGAAGAGCCATGGATTAAAGCTACCATAATTACTCCTGACCAATATCTTGGTTCTATAATGAAGTTGTGCCAGAATAAGAGAGGCATTCAAAAAAATTTAAATTATTCAGGTAACAGGGCGGTACTGAACTATGAAATACCTTTAAATGAAGTTGTTTTTGATTTCAATGACAGACTTAAATCTATGACTAGTGGTTATGCTAGTTTTGACTATGAAATAATGGGTCATAAGGAGGGCGATTTAGTAAAGTTAGGTATATTAGTCAACTCTGAGCCAGTCGACGCGCTTGCGATGATGGTACATAAAGATTTTGCTCAAAATATAGGTCGAGAGGTGTGTGAAAAATTAAAAGATTTAATCCCCAGACATAATTTTATGATACCTGTGCAGGCTGCAATAGGTGGTAAAATTATTGCTAGAGAAACTATCAAAGGTTTTAAAAAAGATGTTCTTACAAAAATACATGGTGGTGGCGCAAGAGATAGAAAAAGAAAGCTTTTAGATAAACAAAAAAAAGGTAAAGCTAGATCAAAACAATTTGGCAGAGTAGAGATACCCCAAGAAGCTTTCATAGGTGTATTAAAAATAAATAAAGAATAATGAAATGATTTACGATTGTTTTTCCTACTGGGATGAAGATTTATTATTAGAACTAAGATTAAATATTTTAGATAAATACATTGATTATTTTGTAATAGTCGAGGGGAATAAAACCTGGCAAAACAACTCAAAAAAATTAAGATTTAATATAAATAAATTTTTAAAATTTAAGAAGAAGATTATTTATATACCGGTCACGGACATGCCCGATGGTATTGACCCATATCTAAGAGAAAATTTTCAAAGAAATGCAATTATGAGAGGTTTAGAAGAAGCTGATGATGATGATAATATTATTATTTCTGATTTAGATGAAATACCAAATCCAGATCAATTTAAAAATTTTCAAAATAAAATGAGATATGCAGTTTTTAAGCAAAATCATTTTTATTATAAATTTAACCTTCAAAACGATGAACAACCATTTTGGTATGGCAGCAGAATCTGCGTAAAAAAATATTTAAAATCCCCTCAATGGTTGAGAAACTTAAAATTCAAAAAAAGACCTTTTTGGAGATTTGATAAATTAAGATTAAACAACATAATTGAAAGAGGTGGTTGGCATTTCTGCAATTTGAAAAATCCTGAACAATTACTTTATAAATACAAAAATTTATGTGAAACAAACGATCCAGTGAATTTTAAAGAAAAAATTGACGAAAAATACCTATCTTTGGATTCAATAAATAAAATGATGCAAGCGGGTAAAGATATAATCGGAAGAGATCATAATTATAAAAAAATTGAGATAGATGACTCTTTTCCTAATTATCTAATTAATAACCTGGAAAATTATAAAGAATGGATCGACTAATTATAAGAACTTTTCAATTTCATCTATAGGTAAGAAAATGTCTCCAGCTAATTTTTTTTCATCAGATAATTTTTTTGTTCTAAGAAACTCAAAATTCAAATTTTTGAATTTCCCAATTGTTGCATCAACAGTATTCGGGTGGTTTTCAGGTATAATATCTAAAACTCTAGTGTTTGGCTTACAAAAAATTAAATTTGCAAATGCAGCACCATGAGCACCAATAATCATTTTAGCATTTTGAAAAAGATATATCTGTTCAAAAAAGTTTAACTCTCCAACCCTATAGACTGCGAAACCTCTTTTTTTTAAATAAGTCTTAACATCTTCATCATTTATTATTTGACAATGATTATATTTTGACTCTCTTCTATCAATGAAAAATTTATCATTACATTTAAATTTTTTTGCATGAACGTCAAATTTTGACGATATTTCATCAATTATCCAGCTTGGTAAGTTTTTTGCTTCATTAAGAATACGACCTTTTTGATACCACGGATGAGAAACAGCTAAAACTTTATCTGCAAGTATATGTCGATAATAATTACTGTTAATTATTTTGTCCTCTTTAATTTTAAAAATCGAGAGGGTTTGCAATTGCCATGGTTTTATTTGAGGGCAATAAAAATAATCAATCTCACTTAATTGATAAACTTTCTCTAAAATAATCAATCTGGGTAATATATCAAACATCCAATGAAAATAGTTATTTCCACTAGCTCCTTGGACTAAAGAAAAAACTTTTCCATTTATTTTTTTTTTAAATTTAGGGGTACCTTTTTTGATTACTACGTTAAATGATGGTTCTTTAAATTCACCTTTAACTTGCTGATAAGATACATGATTAATAATTTGATTTTTACTTATTATTGCAACGTTTTCAACATAGTCAGTAAATATTCTCCCATTTATAATTTCAACAAACTTATATTTGTGATCAGCTTTACTTATTTCCTTAAATTTTACGCTTTCTAGGTTTTTTTTTGGTATAACAATTCTACCATAA
>CACFAI010000011.1 GCA_902564265.1 uncultured Pelagibacteraceae bacterium
TTTAAATTTTCAGCTTTCGATTTTGATTTATTATAATGAATGACTATATCTTTATTAATTCCAGATAAACTTCTAGCGATTGCGGCACCAATTCTAGTTGCCCCTCCAGTAATTATTATTTTTTGTGCTTCCACTTTTTATCTCTTTTTTTAGTTACCTTTGTTCCTGGCATTCCCAGAGTGGATCTACCTTTAGGATAAAGCTTATTTTTTACATCATATTGTCTTATTTTAGGATTTAAAGTAATTTCAAGTTCAGTACTTTCTAATTTTCTAATTTCATCTCTTAATTTAGCTGCTTCTTCAAACTCTAAATTAGATGCAGCATCTTTCATTTTTTTATTTAAACCCTTCAAGTGTTTTTTTAAATTGCCACCTATATTTGATCCCTCACTAATTTTTACGTAATCTTTTTCGTAAACACTTTCTAAAATATCGCTTATTTCTTTTTTAATTGATTTAGCGTCAATTTTATTTTTTTTGTTATAATCTAATTGAATTTCTCTCCTTCTTTTTGTTTCCAGTATTGCTTTTTTAATACTTTTTGTTTCTTTATCTGCATATAAGATTACTTTCCCTTCGACATTTCTTGCAGCCCTTCCAATTGTTTGAATTAAAGATGTTTCAGATCTTAGAAACCCTTCTTTATCTGCATCTAAAATACCAACCAATGCACATTCAGGTATATCAAGCCCTTCTCTTAATAAGTTAATTCCAACCAAAACATCAAAAACACCCATGCGAAGATCCCGCATAATTTCTATCCTTTCAAGTGTGTCAATATCTGAATGGAGATACCTAACTTTAATTCCATTCTCATGGAGATACTCAGTCAAATCCTCTGCCATTTTTTTTGTTAAAGTGGTAACTAGAACTCTATAATTCTTTTCAACAACTTTTTTACACTCGTGCATTAAATCATCTACCTGATTTTTTGCTGGTCTTACCTCTACCTCTGGATCAATTAATCCAGTGGGTCTAATAACTTGGTCTATGTATTTACCTTTTGTCTGCTCTAGTTCCCACGGTCCTGGGGTTGCTGAAACAAAGATGGTTTGTGTTCTCATTAAATCCCATTCTTCAAATTTTAATGGCCTATTATCCATACACGAAGGTAATCTGAATCCATATTCAGCAAGTGTACTTTTTCTTGATCTATCTCCTTTATACATCCCATTTAATTGAGGTACTGTTACATGAGACTCGTCAACAAATATAATTGCATTATCTGGAAAGTACTCGAATAGAGTCGGTGGAGGTTCACCCGGTTTTCTACCAGATAAAAATCTTGAATAGTTCTCAATTCCCGCACAAGATCCAGTAGCCTCTATCATTTCTAAGTCAAACTTTGTTCTCTCCTCTAGTCTTTGTGCCTCTAATAACTTATTTTCAGATTTATGTTTTTTAAGAGTAAGCTCCAATTCTTTTCGGATATTTATCACTGCCTGCTCTACAGTAGGCTTTGGTGTAATGTAGTGACTGTTTGCATAAACTTTTATTAAGTTTAAATCTCTGACCTTATCACCGGTCAAAGGATCAAACTCTTCTATTTGTTCAAGCTTATTTCCAAAGAGACTTATTCTCCAGGCTCTATCTTCTAGATGTGAAGGAAAAACTTCAAGATTTTCACCCCTTACTCTAAAAGTGCCTCGATAAAAGTTTTGATCATTCCTTTTGTATTGTAAAGCAACAAAAGACTTAATAATTTGTTCTCTGTTATATTCATAATTTTTTTGGAGCGTCAGTGTCATTTTACTATAAGCTTCAACGGAACCTAATCCGTAAATACACGACACACTCGCAACAATAAGTACGTCATCTCTTTCTAGTAAAGATCTTGTTGCTGAGTGACGCATTCTATCAATCTGTTCATTTATTGAAGCTTCTTTTTCGATATATGTATCTGACCTTGGCACATATGCTTCAGGAGTATAATAGTCATAATATGAAACAAAATACTCCACAGCATTTTCAGGAAAAAAAGTTTTCATTTCGCCGTAAAGTTGAGCAGCTAATGTTTTGTTTGGAGCTAATATTAAAGCTGGTCTATTCGTAGCTTCAATAACTTTTGCCATTGTGAAAGTTTTACCTGATCCTGTAACCCCCAATAAAACTTGATTAAATTGTTCTTTATTAGCCCCAGAGACCAGTTTTTTAATTGCTTCTGGTTGATCACCCGCGGGTGTAAAATTTGAAATTATTTTAAACTTCTTACCTCCCTCAAGTTTTCCACTGATTTGTGGTTTTTTTCCCTCTAAATCGGTAATTAAATCTTGATATGTATTTTGCATATATTAAACAAAGTAATAAAATAAAATTATATTTCAATGAGCATTATATCGGATAGCTTAAAAAGAATAAAACCTTCTCCAACTATCGCCGTTACTCAAAAAGCCAAGGAATTAAAAGCTGCAGGAAAAGATGTAATAGGTTTAGGCGCTGGAGAGCCAGATTTTGATACCCCAGACAATATTAAAAAAGCTGCAATTGATGCTATTCAAGCTGGCGATACAAAATATACAGCTGTGGATGGAACCAAAGATTTAAAAGAGGCAATTGTTAAAAAATTTAAAAGAGAAAATAATCTTAATTATACAATAGATCAAATTACTGTCGGAACAGGGGGTAAGCACGTAATTTACAATTTAATGATGGCGACCTTAAACAAAGGTGATGAGGTAATTATTCCTGCACCATATTGGGTGTCGTACCCAGATATTGTTTTATTGGCAGGAGCTAATCCCATTGTTATAGAGTGTTCCGAGGAACAGGGTTTTAAGTTAAGTGCAAAAGATTTAGAGGCGAAAATTACCAATAATACTAAATGGCTTATTCTCAATTCACCATCTAATCCAACAGGAGCTTGTTATTCAGAGCAAGAGATTAAAAATTTATCGCAGGTCTTAAAAAGAAATCCTCATGTAAATATACTTAGTGATGATATATACGAACATATCACTTACGATAATTTTAAATTTTTTACAATTGCTCAAATACCTGAAATTAAAAATAAGGTTATTACCATGAATGGTGTTAGCAAATCATACGCAATGACTGGTTGGAGAATAGGTTATGCAGCCGGTGATAAAGATATTATTAAAGCTATAGCCAAGATACAATCTCAGTCTACAACCAATCCTTCATCTATAAGTCAAGCAGCAGCCGTTGAGGCCTTAAATGGAAAACAAGACTTTATCCCAGTTAGAGCAAAAGCTTTCCAGGAAAGAAGAGATTTTGTTGTAAACTCTTTAAATGCTATTGAGGGAATAAGTTGTTTGAAACCACAAGGTGCTTTTTACGTTTTTCCAAACTGCAAAGGATTGATAGGTAAAAAAGATAAAAGCGGAAAAAAAATTACAAATGACACAGAGTTTGTTCAGTCATTATTAGAAAATAATGATGTAGCAGTTGTCCAAGGATCAGCTTTTGGGCTAGAGGGTTTTTTTAGAATTTCTTATGCAACTTCAATGGAAAAGCTTGAGATAGCAATGAAAAGAATAAAATCTTTTTGTGAAAGTCTAAAATAATATTTAACTTGCCAGGTATTTCTCAGCCTCTAAAGCAGCCATACATCCCATACCTGCTGCTGTAACAGCTTGTCTAAAAATTTTGTCTTTCACATCGCCAGCAGCAAATATTCCTGGAACATTTGTTTCTGTGGAGTCAGGCTTTGTAATCAAATAACCTTCCTTATCCATTTTTAATTGATCTTTAAACAGTTGAGTTGCAGGATCATGACCAATCGCAATAAATAATCCATCTATTTTTAAATCACTTATGTTGTTATTCTTAACATTTTTGATTTTTAAGCCTTTAACATTTTTAGGGTTTTCATCTCCTACAATTTCTTCAACGACTGAGTCCCAAATAATTTCAATTTTTTTGTTATCCATGAGTTTTTTTTGAAGAATTTTTTCTGCCCGTAACTTATCTCTTCTATGTATTAGTTTTACTTTTGATGCAAATTTTGTGAGAAACATTGCTTCTTCAACGGCAGCATTTCCACCCCCAACTACCGCAACAGTTTTTTCTTTAAAAAAGAAACCGTCACATGTAGCACATGCAGAAACTCCAAAGCCTCTAAATTTTTTTTCAGACTCGAGATTTAACCATCTTGCTTGAGCTCCTGTGGAAATGATAATTGAATCTGCAGTATATTTTTTACCACTTTCACCAATAGCTTCAAAAGGCTTAGACTTAAAATTAACAGATGAAATATGATCTTCAATCATTTCAGTTCCAACAGCTTTAGCTTGATCCTTCATTTGGTCCATCAGCCAAGGCCCTTGAATTACTTTTGCAAATCCAGGATAATTCTCAACATCTGTAGTTGTAGTTAATTGTCCACCAGGTTCCATTCCATGAACTAAAATTGGATTCAACATAGCTCTTGCAGCATAAACTGCTGCAGTATATCCGGCTGGGCCAGACCCAATTATTAACACTTTTGTGTGTTTAGTTGGATTTTGATTCATATCAAAGCTATATAGTAATTTATGTCTAAATTAAAAGGGTTATTATTAACAGAGGGAATGCATGGCATGATAAGTCAAGTCGAAGGTTTGGCTAAAGCATTAGGCATTGATTACATTCACCAAAAAGTTGAAATAAACTTGTTAGCAAAACTTCTTCCCCCAAAAATAACTCCTGTTTCAAATTTATTTTTTAAAAAATTCACTGTACCAGAAATTGATTTAGTAATTTCTTGTGGAAGAAAAAGTGTCATACCTTCATTATATCTTAAAAAGAATTCAACTAAAAAAATTGTAAATATTCATATTCAAGATCCAAAAGTATCATTGTCAAATTTCGATTATGTGATTGTTCCTGAACATGATGGCTTAAACGGTAAAAATATTATCAGCTCTAAAGGTGCTTTGCATTATCTCACTTTAAAAGAAATTGAAAAAAATCATGAGTACTTAAGTGATAAGATTGATAAAAATAAACAACAAATACTTCTTATTTTAGGAGGCCCTAACAAGTACTACAAATACGATAAAAAGAACATGAGTAGGATTTTTGAAAACATTAAGGGTTTAGCTGAAAAAAATAATCTTCAAATTATTATTATTCCCTCCATGAGAACTCCAGCTGATACCATTGATTACGCGAATAAATTCTTTGGAAGTGAAAATCTTGTTATTCAAAATGTTGACAAAAAAGCTTATTTAAGTGGTCTGTCCATCGCTAAATTTTTAGTGGTGACTTGTGACTCGACGTCGATGATTTCCGAAGCTGCTTTAACTGGAAAACCAATATATGTAGCTCAAATACCATCAAAAAAAGACGATCATAGGTTTAGGCAATTTAGGGACTTGTTTAGTAAATTAAATATTATAAAAAATTTAAATAATAGTTTAGAAATATGGAAATATGAAAAACTTGATGAAACTAATAGAATTGCAAATTTAATAAAACAGAAATTATAATGTCATTTTTAAATTCTCTAGAAAATAAATCGAAGAAATTTGAAGACCCATTTTTACATTGGGAATTGGACAAACCTCTTACTGATGAACAAATTAACGAAATAGTCAAAGCCGATATTGCAAATCCCATTGAACATGATTTGAATTATGATGGGACAAGAGCAATCGATGGTGGAGCTCCAGAATTTAGGAAAGGGTTGTCTCATGGTGGACAAGCGCTTAAGTTTAGATGCTTCATAACAAAAAATAATTCAAATGAATTCCCTAACTTAATGAAATTGATTAAAGAGCTTCAGAGTAAGAAAACTCATGAAAAAGTCTCTAAACTTGTTGGTAAAGATTTGTCAAATTCTTATGTAAGAGTTGAAGTCATATGTGATAGGAAAGGTTTTTGGTTAAAACCTCATTGTGATATTGAAGAAAAATTAATGTCGTGTTTGCTATTTGTTAATAAAACAAATGAAAGTGAAGACTTAGGAACTGACTTTTATAATAACGACCTGAAAAAAGTAAAGACAATGCCTTATAAAGATAATTATGGTTATTTTTTCACTAGTGGTCCAGGTACATGGCATGGTATGGAAAAAAAAGAAATTCGTAAAGAGAGAAGATGCCTACAAGTGAACTACGTAACTTTTAAAACTGACTGGAAAGTCGACTAGATATCTTGAATAGATTTAACGCCTAACTTTTTAGTTTTCAGAGATTTAATGGCTTCTAAAAAAGAATAAGCAGTTGACATGTTTGTGCAATAGGGGATTTTGTTTGCCAATGCTCCTCTTCTTAACGCTTTTGCGTCGTTAATTCTGTGTTCGCTATTTCCTCCTCCAGTATTAATTACCAAAGAAATTTTTTTTGAATTTAAAACATCAACGATATGTGGTCGACCACTACTTACTTTGTTAATTGTTTTACATTTAATACCGTTGTTATTCAAAACTTTTGAAGTTCCTTTTGTTCCTGAAATAGTAAAACCAAATTTTTTTAATCTTTGCGCTATTCCTATTATTTCCTGCTTATGCGAGTCTTTCACAGATAGAAATGCCATACCTCCAACTGGCAAAGAATTAGAGGCAGCGATTTGACTTTTTGCTACTGCCATTCCAAAATCCTCATCAAAGCCCATAACCTCTCCGGTCGATTTCATTTCAGGACCAAGCAGGACATCACTATCCGGAAACTTATTAAATGGAAAGACAGCTTCTTTAACAGCATATCTCTTATTTTTCTTGTATTTTAAATTGTATTTAGAAAGTTTTTCTCCAGCCATTATTCTAGAGGCAATTTTAGCTAAAGGGATACCGTTAGCTTTTGAAACAAATGGAACAGTTCTGCTCGCTCGCGGGTTCACTTCTATAACAAAAATTTCATCTTTTTTAATTGCAAATTGAATATTTAAAAAACCTTTAACATTCATAGCCAAAGCTAATTTTCTTGTTTGAACTTTTATGTCTTTTAATATGTTCTCTTTAATTGATACTGGCGGCAAACAGCAAGCAGAGTCTCCAGAATGTATTCCTGCTTCTTCTATATGTTGCATAATACCTGCAACGTAAACATCTTTTCCATCTGCAATCGCATCAACATCAACTTCCATTGCATTATCAATAAACTTATCAATTAAAATTGGATTATTTTCTGACGCATCAAAAGCCTGTTTAATAAACTTTTTTAATTGATCCTCATCGTGAACAATTTCCATAGCTCTCCCACCTAAGACATAAGAGGGACGTACGACTACTGGAAGACCAATTTTACGAGCTATTTTAACTGCAGAGTTAAAACTTTTAGCAATTCCACTTTCTGCTTGTTTTAAATTTAATTTAATCAATAAATCTCTAAATCTGTCTCTATCTTCTGCGAGATCAATTGATGAATATTGAGTTCCGAGAATTGGCAACTTATTTTCATCAAGAAATTTTGCGAGTTTAATAGGAGTCTGTCCTCCAAATTGTGCAATTATACCTAATAGATTCCCTTTTGATTTTTCTTTTAAAATTATATTTTCCACATATTCATCTATTAAAGGCTCAAAATAAAGTCTGTCGCTCGTGTCATAATCGGTAGAAACTGTCTCGGGATTACAGTTTATCATTATTGTTTCATATCCTGCATCTTTAAGTGAAAAACTAGCTTGACAACAACAATAGTCAAATTCAATACCTTGCCCAATTCTGTTGGGACCTCCACCTAATATAATGATCTTTTTTTTATTACTTGGATTAGCTTCACACTCAGAATTTAGAGCAAAATTTCTTTGGTATGTCGAATACATATATGGAGTAAATGATTTAAATTCCGCAGCACATGTATCAACTTTTTTGAAAACTGGAACCACTTTCAAAACTTTCCTTTTTCTTTTAACAACTTCCTCTTTTAATTTTGTAAGTTTAGATAACCTTTTATCCGAAAATCCACATGATTTAATTCTATTAAATTCTATGTAGTTTTTTGGTAAACCATTAAACTTAATTCTATTTTCATCATCTACTATTTCTTTAATTTGATTTAAAAACCAAGGATCAACTTTTGATAACTTGTAAATTTTATCTAAAGAAACTTTCTTTCTAAAAGCCTCCGCAATCAGTAACAATTTGTTAGGTATATTCTCTCTTAATTTTTTAATTATTTCCTTTTTTGAATAATTAAAAATGTCATCTAGTCCGCTCAAACCTATCTCAAGAGACACAAGTGCTTTTTGAAACGACTCTTTGAAATTTCTGCCTATAGCCATTGCTTCCCCAACTGATCTCATTGAGGTGCCTAAAATTGCTTTAGTATCTTGAAACTTTTCAAAAGTAAATCTTGGTATTTTCGTGACTACATAATCTATAGTTGGTTCAAATGATGCTGGAGTAACTTTTGTAATTTCATTTTGAAGTTCGTCTAAGGTGTATCCAACAGCAAGTTTTGCCGCGACTTTTGCAATTGGAAAACCTGTTGCCTTTGATGCTAAAGCAGATGATCGAGATACTCGAGGATTCATCTCAATAATTACCATTCTTCCATTTTTTGGATTAATTGCAAACTGAACATTTGAACCTCCAGTTTCAACACCAATTTTTCTTAAACATGCAATCGAGGCGTTTCTCATCACTTGATATTCCTTATCTGTTAGTGTTAACGCAGGAGCTATTGTAACGGAGTCCCCAGTATGTGTTCCCATTGGATCTATATTTTCTATTGAACAAACTATTATACAGTTATCATTTTTATCTCTCACGACCTCCATTTCAAATTCTTTCCAACCATCAAGGCACTCTTCTACGAGCACTTGGTTTTGAGGAGACTCGTGAAGTCCACCCTTTACAATCTTAAAAAAGTCTTTCTTTGTTCTTGCTATTCCACCTCCAAGTCCACCCAAGGTAAATGAAGGTCTTATGATTGCTGGTAATCCAATTTTTTTTAAACACTTTGAGGCATTTTTAAAATTATTTAGTATCTCAGATTTTGGAAGATCAATACCAATATCTGACATATTTTTTCTAAATCTTTTTCTATCCTCTGCATTAGCAATTGCTTTAGAATTTGCTCCAATCAACTCAATTTTATATTTTTTTAACAATCCATTTTTTTCTGCTTTCAAAGCTAGATTCAATGCTGTTTGACCACCCATTGTAGGTAGAATAGCGTTTGGTTTTTCTTTCTTGATAATTTCTTCAAGTACTTCTATGGATATTGGCTCAATGTATGTTTGATCTGCAACTTCTGGATCTGTCATTATTGTTGCAGGATTTGAATTGACTAAAACAACTTTATAGCCTTCATCTTTAAGTGCTTTACATGCTTGAGTTCCAGAGTAATCAAACTCACATGCTTGACCTATAATGATTGGCCCAGCACCAATTACCAAAATTTTTTTAATGTCTTTTCTTTTTGGCATATTTTTTTACTTCCATAATAAAGTTATTAAATAGATAATGACTGTCTTGAGGACCTGGATTTGATTCAGGGTGATACTGTACTGAAAAAACTGGTTTATTTTTTAACTTGATGCCTTCAATACTGCTGTCAAATAATGATTTATGTGTAATTTCGATTTTAGGCGGCAAATTATTTTTGGTAACTTCAAATCCATGATTTTGACTGGTTATTTCAACTTTATTATTTTTTATGTTTTTGACAGGATGGTTCGCGCCCCTATGTCCAAGCTTCATTTTTTTTGTTTTACCACCTAGAGCAAGAGCTAATAATTGATGTCCAAGACAAATTCCAAAAATTGGTAAACCTTTTTTTATAAGATTTTTTATAATTTTAATTGCATATTTCCCTGTCGCCGCAGGATCACCAGGGCCATTTGATAAAAAAATTCCACTTGGTTTAAGTGTCATGATATATTCAGCTGAAGCATCGCATGGCACAACCACCACATCACAATAAAAATTTGAAAAATATCTTAAAATGTTTGTTTTAATTCCATAATCAATTGCAACTACTCTAAATTTCTTTTTTTTCGTTTTTTTAAAACCATCTTCTTTTGTCCATGTTTGCAATCCCCTCCAAGTAAATTTATTTTTAGTAGAAACTGTTTTTGCTAAATCCAGACCGTTGAGACCTGGCCATTTTAATGTTTTATTAATAAGTTTCTTTACTGGAAAAACACCTTTTTTTATGTGGGAAATTGTTCCCCTTGGCGCTCCCTTATCTCTTATAAAATTTGTTAAGCTTCTGGTGTCTAAACCAGTTAAACCAACAATTTTATTTTTTTTAAGCCACAAATCTAACTCAATGAGTGATCTATAGTTTGAAGGATTAGTAATCTCTGAATTAAATATTACACCTCTAGTCCAGACTTTTTCAGATTCATTATCTTGCTTATTAGTTCCAACATTTCCAATGTGGGGAAAGGTAAAATTAATAATTTGTCCTGCATAAGAGGGATCTGAAATTATTTCTTGGTAACCGGTTATTGAAGTATTAAAACAAACTTCTCCTGTAGCAGTACCTTTATAACCAATACCAATTCCATTAAAAATTGATTTATTTTCAAGAACTAAAATACCCGGGCTAAAATTTGATTTTTTTTTTGAGTTTACTTTTTGTTTTTTGTTCAATTACAACTCATGAGTTAAAGGTTAATACAATAAAAGCTCGAGTTAAGCAACTGAACTAATACAAAATTTAAAAAAAAAAACAATTTTTCTTTTAAGAAAAAATCTTTAAGTTAAGTTAGATAAAAAATGTCCATTAAAGAAAAAATTAACGACGAGTATAAAACTGCTCTAAAATCGAAAGATAAAAACAAGATATCAACTTACAGGTTAATTCTGTCTGGGATAAAAGATTTGGATATTTCAAATAGATCAGGACCAAATAAGAAAGAGACAGATGATGAGGACATTAAAAAACTATTAAAAAAAATGATTAAACAAAGAAACGAATCAGTTGAAATTTACAAAAAAAATAAGAGAGAAGACTTATTAAAAATAGAGCAAGGAGAAATTGACTTGCTATCAACATATCTACCCAAACAATTAAGCGAAGAAGAAACTAAAAAAATATGTTCAGAAATTATTACAAAAGTCGAAGCTCAAACTATTAAGGACATGGGCAAAGTAATGGGCGAATTAAAAAAAAGTTATTCTGATAGCATAGATTTTTCGAAAGCCGGTTCAATACTAAAGGAACTATTAAATAAATAATGAAATATCCAAAAGAGTATCTTGACGAAATTAAAATAAGGCTGAAAGTTTCTACTGTTGTTTCAAAACATGTGTCATTAAAAAAAAGAGGAAAAGAGTTTGTAGGACTATCACCTTTTAAAAATGAAAAGACTCCTTCTTTCACTGTAAATGATGAGAAAGGTTTTTATCATTGTTTTAGTACTTCAGAACATGGAAATATTTTTGATTTTGTGATGAAAATGCAAAACTTTAAATTTGGTGAAGCAGTAAAATTTTTAGCTAACTTAGCTGGAATGGCACCTTATAGGTTTTCTAAAGTTGATGAGCAAAGAGAAAAAGAGTGGAATGAGTACACAGGGATATATTCAGACTATGCTGATTATTATCATAATGAATTATTAAATAATCCTAATTCTAAGATTGCTTTAGATTATTTAAAAAAAAGAAAAATCAATAATTCGATTATCAAAGAATTTAAGATTGGATTTGTAAATTTTAATTCAAGTATTTATGAAAAACTAAGTAAAAGTTATGATGTAAAAATTTTAAACGAGTCAGGTTTATTCTATTATGATGAAAATAAAAATATATATATAGAAAGATTTCGGAATAGAATAGTTTTTCCGATTAACTCTTTATCAGGCAAACCAATGGCTTTTGGTGGAAGAGTCATTGACACTAAAAATAAATATGCAAAGTATATAAATTCTCCAGAAACAAATTTTTTTAGAAAAGGAAATAATTTATATAACTTAGATAGAGTAAGAAAAATTTCTCATAAATTCGACGAAGTTTTTTTGGTTGAGGGTTATATGGATGTAATTGGTTTACACAAATTTGAAATTAAAAATTGCATTGCAAATTTAGGAACTGCTTTAACTGACAAACAAATTTATATGATAACTCAGTTCTTTGATAATATCGTAATTTGTTTTGATGGTGATGAAAGTGGATATAAAGCTGCTATAAGAGCAGCGGAAAATTCAATTAAGAGTGTTCTTCCAGATAAACAAATATATTTTTTATTTCTTCCTGAGGGAGAAGATCCAGATACATTCGTTGAAAAAAAAGGAAAAAATGAATTCTTAGATTTTTATAAAAATAACAAAATTTCAGTGCACAAATTGATATTTGAGCATTATAAAAAAGAAAATTCCTCATCTCCCTCTGCGTTGGCATCTCTTGAAAAAAGATTAAAAGGTATAGCGAATTCAGTTAAAGATAGTGTGGTTAAAAAATATATATTAGGATATTTTATGGAAAACCTTGCAAAATATTCCCCAGGAACAGTCTTCAAAAATTTTAAAAAATCATCAATTAATTTTAATAAGCCACTCGATAAAACAAAACAACTTTTTAAAGATACTGAAAGTTTTTCTTCAATTGATATAAAGGAGTTCTGTCTTATTTATATCATGATAAATAATTTAGATTTTTTTTATCAAAGACCAGATTTATTGGAAAACATTAAATTTCACAAAAAGGAAAACGGGTTAATTTTTGATCAAATTTTAGAATGTGTGAAGAGCGGAAATCTTGATAGTCTTCAGGTTGATATCCAGCTTTTAAATCAAATTGAAAAATATGCGAATATAAAACATATAGTTCAAAAGAATGATAAAGATGAAAGTAAGATTGTAGAAATTTTTAATGATGTAAAGAACGAACTTAAAACTCACGATTTAGAGCTTAGAATTCAAGAATTAGAATCAAAATTTGCTGAAGATTTTAACCAAAATACTTTTGATGAAATTAATAGGTTAAAAAAAGAGCAAAATATTAATTAATTAAGTAAAATTTTTCATGGATTTTTTTAAAATAGCTATTATATAGGTTTTTCCAACTAATAATTACTGTGGAAAGAATTATAACAAAATCGTTTGCGAGATTGATGGGCCGTGGTGTCCATAGGGGTTTTATAACTTATGAAGAGTTAAATAAATCTTTAGGAAAGAGAAACTTATCTGGAGAAAATCTTGCACAAGCTTTCTTGCATATTTTAGACGAAAAAATTTCTTTAGTAGAAAAGAAATCAGATTTTAAAGCTTTAAAAAAAAGGGACTCGAATAACAAAGAGGAACCGAAGACTATTGAGAAAAGTGACGATCCTATAAGAATGTACCTACGAGAAATGGGAGGAGTCGAGCTTTTATCTAGAGAGGGAGAAATAGCAATTGCAAAACGTATTGAAGCTGGAAAAGACGTAATGTTAAATGCTCTATCTCAAAGTCCAATAACAGCGACTCAATTATTTGAATGGAATGACAAACTTCAGAAAGATGAAATTTTAGTTAGAGAAATTATCGATATTGATACAAATTATATGGAAGAGGAAAATTCATCTCAAGATTCGAAAGAAAAAAAGCATGTAGATAAAAACAATAAAAATGAAATGACTTCAAAAGACGGAAAAAGTGAACAAGCTCAACAAGAAGTAGATGAAGATGAATTTAATCCAACACTTGCAGCAATGGAAAGTGAAATAAAACCAAAAATTTTAGAAACTGTAAATAAACTAACTAAGGACTATTCAAAACTCATAAAGTATCAAAAAGAAAAACTAAATTGTGTTTTGAATAGTTCTGAGTTTACAAATGCAAAAGAAAAAAGTTATCAGAAGATTGTAACAGAAATATTGGAAAATATTAAATCTTTACAACTATCTCCCTCTGTTCTTGAAAATTTAGTACAAAAACATTATTTCGAAAACAAAAAGATTGTTTCTTTGGAAGGAAATTTATTAAGATTAGCCATTGATAACAAAATTCCAAGAGAGGAATTTATTAAGTTTTATGTGGGAAATGAAATAAACCCTAACTTGAAAAATTTTTTAAGTACTAATCAGATTTGGAAATCTTTTTTTCAAAAAAACAAAGATGAATTTAAAAACATTAGAAACAGACTCACAGAGATAAGTCATAAACTTGGCATTAGTGTAACAGATTTTAAAAAATTAGTGAGCAGAGTTCAAAAGGGTGAAAAAGAATCAAGAATTGCAAAAAAAGAAATGGTAGAAGCAAATTTGAGGTTAGTTATTTCGATTGCTAAAAAATATACTAATAGAGGATTGCAATTTTTAGATTTAATTCAAGAGGGAAATATTGGTTTAATGAAAGCAGTTGATAAATTTGAATACAGAAGAGGATATAAATTTTCTACATACGCAACATGGTGGATTAGACAAGCAATTACAAGATCAATAGCAGACCAAGCTAGAACAATTAGAATACCTGTCCACATGATAGAGACTATAAATAAAATAGTCAGAACTCAAAGACTTATACTAAGTGAATTTGGTCGTGAGGCAACCCCAGAAGAACTTGCAAAAAAACTGAGAATGCCTTTAGAGAAAGTAAGAAAAGTATTAAAAATTTCAAAGGAACCAGTTTCACTTGAAAAACCAGTAGGAGATGAAGAGGACAGCAGTTTAGGAGATTTTATTGAAGACACTAAAGCTTTGGCTCCTTTAGAACAAGCAATAAAATCAAATTTAAGTGAAGCTACAACTAAAATTTTATCTACGTTGACTCCTAGAGAAGAAAGAGTTTTGCGAATGAGATTTGGTGTTGGAATGAATACGGATCATACTTTAGAGGAGGTAGGTTTACAATTTTCAGTAACTAGAGAACGTATTAGACAAATTGAGGCAAAGGCTTTAAGAAAGCTTAAACATCCAAGTAGATCCAAACAACTTAAGAGCTTTTTAGAAAGTTAAAATTAAATTTAACTAAATGGACTTAGTAAGTGTAATAATTCCATACTATAAAAAACGAAACTTTGTAAGAGATACTCTTAATTCAGTTACTAATCAAAGTTATGATAATTTAGAAGTATTAATTATTTATGATGATATAAATCTAAATGATTATGAATTTTTGCTAAAAATATCAAAATTGGACAGCAGGATTAAAATTATCAAAAACAATACAAAATTAGGTGCCGGTATTTCAAGAAATATTGGTATCGAAAAATCTAATGGAAAATATATTGCATTTTTAGATGCAGATGACACTTGGAGTCCGGATAAATTAAAAAGTCAAATATCATTCATGAAAAAAAATAACTACAAAATATCTCACACTTCATATTATATCATAGATGATAAAAAAAAATTAATTGGTCAAAGAAAGGCTAGAGATTTACTTTCAATAAATGATATCTTAAAGTCATGTGACATCGGTTTATCAACGGTGGTTTTAGAAAAAAATGTTGTCATTCATAACAAAATAAAGTTTCCCAAGCTTACAACTAAAGAAGATTTTGTTTTTTGGTTAATGTTATTAAAAAAAAACCATAAATTTTATGGACAAGATAAATATTTGACTAATTGGACTGATTTAAAAGATTCTTTATCTTCATCAACAATTCAGAAATTTAAGGATGGATTTACAGTATATAATCATTATATGAATTTTAATATTTTTAAATCTTTGTATTATTTGCTTTGTCTAAGTTTCAACTATTTAAAAAAAAAATGAGATGATATTTTATTATATTTATTTACTTTTTATTTTATGTTTTGCTCTTTTTCTTAAAAAGAAAGGGTTGTTCCTTAATTATTCTGGAGATAATCATCAGTCATTTTCCAATGAAAGAAATATACCTTTAAGTGGTGGGTTTTTTTTAATTTTTCCAGTTATTTTTTTTTATTTAGATAATTTAATTTTTATTTCTTTTTTAATCTTTATTTTTCTAATTGGTTTTTTTTCTGATAAGAAAATATTAGTTTCTCCGAAAAAAAGATTTTTTTTTCAAATTATATGTATTATTTCTTTTGTAATAATTACTGATTTGAAAATAGTTTCTTCAAGAATTGATCTATTTGATACTATTTTAAACAATCAGATATTTGCATATTTTTTTTCATCATTTTGTTTACTTATTCTTATTAACGGCAGCAATTTTATTGATGGACTAAATGGACTAATGATTTCATACTCATTAATTGTAATTCATACTTTGATGAGCTTAGGATTGATAAGTGATCTAATCATTTTTGATCAGTATTTTTATTTAATTATTCCAGTGTTTTTATTGCTTTTAATTCTCAATACTTTAAATATTTTGATGATAGGTGATGGGGGTGCTTATTTATTAGGTTTCTTTTTAGGTTTTTTAATTATAAGCTCACACTTAAACAATCCTAATATTTCTCCGTATTTCTATATCTCTTTAATATGGTACCCATGTTTTGAAAATCTGTTTTCAATTTTAAGAAAATTAAATAAAAAATTTTCACCTCTTAATCCCGATAACAAACATTTACATCAGCTTTTATACTTTTTTGTTAAAAAAAAACTAAGTTTATCAACTATATTTTCTAATAATTTGAGTAGTGCAATATTAATTTTTTTTAATTTTTTGATAATTTATATTTGTTCATTAAAACCTGGTAGTACAATATACCAAGTAAATTTTATCTTTTTTTCTATTATTTTTTATATCTTAAGTTATTTTGTACTCAAAAAATTTTATGAATTAAGTTTTAATTTTAAAAAATAATTTTATCATTGAAAATAAAATTTTCAGACCATCTTTAAAAGCATTTACCTTTTTTTCCCCTGCAATTCTTGCCCTTTCGTGTGATTTACTTGTACAAATTTTATAACCAGCTCTTTTGGCTTTAATAGGTAATTCAATACAAAATGAAAAATCATCTGCTGATAGTCTTAGTTTTTTTGCTTGAGAGGTTCTAGCCATCACAAAAGTGTATAGTATATCTGTTATTTGCAATTTAAAAAAAATCTTTCCCAAAAATGTAAAAATGTAATTACCTACAAATGTAACGAATGTATCATCATCACTTCTACAGTCCTTTTCATATCTAGAAGCAAAAACGAAGTCATATTTATCATCCTTTAGCTTGCTCATCATAAAATTTAATTCTTTTGGATCGAAAGAACCGTCAGCATTAAAAATACAAAAAAATTCTGTATCTACTGTTTCAATTCCCTTTTTTAGGGCATTTCCATAACCTTTAGAATCTTGGTAAATGACGTTACAATTATATTTTTTAACAGCTTCAATCGTTAAAAGATCTGAACTTTCCAATAAAATATTCTTTTTAAATTTAAATGCTTCAAGTTCATCCAATACTTTTGGTAAAGACTCTTTCTCGTTTTTAGCTGGTATTATTAAGGTAAGATCACTCATCTAAATTTGACCACATATAATTGATTAAAAACTAAAAACAACAAAATTTAAGTCATAGAAGCAAATTTTTTAATTCAATATATTAATGAATACATTATAAATAGTTTTATGGTAAGCAATTATTTAATATTTTTAGTAACCTACTTTTTAATAATTGCCTCTGTAGTTGGACATGGCATTTTAGCGGTTAAATTTACTAAAACTAATATATCAATGGATGAAATAGGTTTTATTGGTTTGGTTGGAATTTTTTTTTTAATATTTTATTCTTATATAACTCATTTTTTCGTAAGTCATAATTACCTACATAACATAGTTTTAATTACTATAGGTCTTATAGCATTTTATCATTTTAGATCCAAAATATTAATTAAAAGAAATATTATTTTTTTAGTTTCCATATTTTCCGTAATTTTTTTGGCATTCATAATTTTTAAAACTCATGATGATTTTGGGTATTACCATTTTCCTTACAGCTATTACTTAAATAAATTTTCAATGATATTTGGGGTTGGACAATTAAATCATGGATTCAAAACTCCATCATCTATTTTTTATCTAAACTCATTATTTTATCTTCCATATTTGGATTATTATCTTTACCATATGGGCGCTATACTAATCTTTGGATTTTCTAACATCATTCTGATTTCAAATATCAAAAAGTATTTGGAAAAAAAAAATAATAATCAATTTTTTTTTCTTAATTTGCTTGCTGTTATTTTTATTAATGTCTTTTTTTATCGAATAGCAGAACACGGAACTGATAGGTCGGCACAAGTTCTCGTATTTTTATTTTTTATATATGTTCTTTCTCTGCGAGGTAATTATGAAAACTATGATAAAATTTTACCAAAATTGATAGTTTTGCTAAGTATAATAATTTCTTTAAAATCTTTTTATATTTTGTATTTTATTTTTTTGATACCCTTCACATATTATATAATTAAAGATCACAAGGTTAATCTAATATATAAAATATCCAAAAGCCCAATATTTTATTTTTCTATTTTGATGGGAATTTGTGTCCTTTTAGTTTATTTTTTTAATACTGGATGCTTGTTATATCCGCTTCAACAAACTTGTATAAGTGGCGTAGAATGGGGTATACCAAAGTCCGAGGTAAGCAAGCTTAATACTCATTATCAATGGTGGTCTAAAGCAGGTGGTGGTCCTGGATATAGCCATGAAATTAAAAAAGATTTGTATATTCAAAATTTCACTTGGTTATCAAATTGGATTGATAGATATTTTTTTAATAAAATGTCAGATTTTCTTTTAAGCCTCACTTTTTTAT
>CACFAI010000012.1 GCA_902564265.1 uncultured Pelagibacteraceae bacterium
TCATGTTGCTTTCTTATCTATTGGGTTTCTGGGGTCCAGAAAGTGGACCAGCATGGAAATTATAATATGACAATATTTAAATGTCCTGAGTGTGGATGCAAAAATGATAAAATAAGGGGATATGAGTTCTTTGCTAAAGATTTAGAGCCATCTGATCCTTGGTCACAAGAGTTTGAGTTTATCAATTGTCCAAAATGCATAAGATCTATACCTGGATCACTAGGTTATCGATATGGTAAAACAAAAACTTACGATAAAGCTAAGAAAAAGTGGAATGATAAGTTTAAAAATCTATTTAGAGAATATTTAGTTAAATGAATAAAATTAACTACACAATTATACAATTGAATGATGGATCTATATTTGTAGGAAATATGATTAATGGTAAAGCAGAAGGACACGGGTGGCTAATATCGGAACCAAAATATGAGGGTGAATTTAAGAATAATCAAAAACATGGCACTGGAAGATTATTTTATGCTGATGGAGAGAAAATGGTTGCAGAATTCAAAGATAACAAAATTCATGGACACGCAATTACTTATAAACCTTTAAGTAATGATGTATTTGATCAACAGTTTGTTAATAATGAACTAATATCTTTTGAAAGGTCAAATCAAGACGGCACAGGGTCAATAGCAAAAAGAAAAAATGGTGAATTAGATGGCATGCAAACTTTTTTTTTAAAGGATGGAACTAGTCATCAAGTTTTATATGAAAATGGAAATAAAATTAAACATCCAAATACAGGAGATGTAGAAGGTGCAAGCTCTGATATATTACCAGGAATGATTGAAAAAATAAAAAAAAATTTTGAAGAAAATAAAAAAATGTTTGATGAAAAGATTGTTTGGACTCTTCCTAAAGAAATTGAAAATCAAATTAAACAAAAGCTATATAAAAAACAAAACTAACTATTAAATTTGGTCCTAGTTTGGTCCTAGTTTGATCCTTTGGACAGATCAATAATTATGCATTTTTGGTAAAAGTAAAAAATAGAAATTAAGCAATAACTTGATAAGTATGTGAGTCGTCTTAAAAGGGGTAGGGGTTACTTGGAATTTCAAGACCGGTGCTTTCAACCGCTCATCCATCTCTCCGTGAGCTAGTTTTTATAAGTATAATATTAAAATTCAAGAATTAAATGGGGTTATTTTATCAATAATGGAATATAAATTTCCTTTTTTATGAACTTAAAAGAATTTAATAAAGGAATTTTATTTAGTAGCTTAGGATCGTTTTGGTGGGGTGCTATTGGAGTAATCTATTTTAGTTATTTTTCTTTCATTGGTCATATAGAGCTAGTAATCCATAGATGTATTTGGACTGCGGTCATGCTTATTATAACTACTCAATTTTTTTCAAAATGGAATATTTTTTTTAAAATTTTAAAAAATAAAAAAAATCTTTTAGTACTTTTTTTCTCTGGATTATTAATATTTATAAATTGGGCAGTTTGGATCTATGCTGTATCCAATGACCAAATCATTGATGCATCTTTTGGATATTTTATAATGCCAATTGTAAGTGTTTTATGTGGAAATATTTTTTTTAGAGAAAAAATAAGTTTTAAAAGTAAAATTTCTATTTTTCTTGTTTGTGTTGCTATTTTTATTCTACTCAGAAATTTTAATAATGTTCCTTGGGTTGGTCTTATAGTAGCTTTCTCGTGGGCTTTTTATAATGTTCTAAGAAAATTAATAAATGTCGATACCGACATTGGTCTATTAATAGAAAGTTTGTACATACTGCCCATGTCTTTAATTGTTTTCTATTTTATTTTTAAAAATGGTCAAAACGATTTTTCTTTAGAAAATTTAAATTTGATGTTTTTGCTTTTATTAGCGGGACCAATGACGGTAATTCCTTTGTTCCTTTATGTTAGAGGAGTTGAACTTTCTGGTTTAGGGCCTAGTGGAATGATATTCTATATAACACCGACCCTACAGTTCCTTTTAGGTTATTTCTACTATAATGAGCTTTTTTCTTACGAAAAATTCTTTAGTTTTACTATTATATGGATTGCTGTAATAATTTATTTAAAAGATTTATATGAAAAATACTAGACTAATTCTTTTATTACTAATCTCACTTATAAATTTCAAAACAGTCATTGCAGATGAATCTTTTAATCAATGGTTGGATAGCTTCAAGATTAGAGCTGTAAAATCTGGAGTAAGCAAAGAAACAGTTGATCTTGTAATGGATAAGGCAATTTTTTTACCTAAGGTCATTGAATACGACAGATACCAACCTGAATTTTATGAGGACACCAAAACTTATGTTGGGAAGAGATCAAATAAAAAAAAGGTAGTTAAGGGTAAAAGAATATATAAAAAAAATTCTAAACTTATAGAAAAAGTCGATCAGGAATTTTTAGTGGAAAAAGAACTTTTACTTGCTTTAATGGGTATTGAGACAAACTTTGGTACTTACCTTGGTAAAATGGATATCATATCCTCTCTTGCAACTTTAAGCTATGATAAAAGAAGAAGCGAATTCTTTTCTCAAGAATTAATTACCGCACTAAAACTAATTGATAATAAAAAAATCGATAAAGATATTTTGTATGGATCTTGGGCTGGTGCATTCGGAAATTTTCAGTTTATGCCGTCAACTATTTCTAATTACGCTGTTGACTATAACAAAAATGATATAATTGAACTAAAAAATATAGAAGATTCATTTGCTTCTGCAGCTAATTATATGAAAAAAATAGGTTGGAAAAAAAATAACCATTGTTTTTATCGTGTTGAATTAAAGGACAATATTCCATCTAAATTTTTAAATTCCTCAGCTAGAAATATTAAACATAAAAAAAATTTCAGATTTTACAAAAAATTTATTAAGAATGATCTATCTGATATTGTAAATGACAAAGAAAAAGTTGCTATAATTACACCAGATGTAGATATTATTCCTGGAAGTCAAACCCTTAATCCTGCTTATATTGTTTTCTCAAATTATGAAAAAGTTTTAAAGTGGAACAGATCTTTAAGATTTGCTTTGGCTGTTTGCACTCTGAAAGACAAATTTAAAGATGAATTATAAAAACTTATTACTCATCTTATTTTTTTTGACAAGTTGTACAGTTAGCAACACACAATATAACGACAATATTTTTTCAAATAGAGGGTTTGTTCTTTTGTACGATGAATCTTTAATTGAAAAAAAATTAATAAAGAAACCACTTGATAAAAGAAGCCTCGAAATAGTTCATAATACTTTACCAAAAGGTACAAAAGTGAGAATTATTAATCTTATAAATAACAAAAGCACAAAAGCAATAGTAAAGGCAAAAAATAAGAATCTTATTTTTTACAATTCAATTTTTTCTAGAAGGATTTTTGATGAACTCGACATTTCACTGAAAGAACCATATGTGGAAATTAGTAAAATTAGAGAAAATAAAACATTTATTGCGAAAAAATCAAAAACTTTTGATGAAGAAAAAAAAGTTGCTAATAAGGCACCTGTCAAATCAATTAGTATTAATGAAATCGGAACACCTAAATCAAAAGAATTGGATGATAGAAGATCTTTTAATTATTCAATAAAAATCACGGAGTTTTATTTTTTAAAAAATGCGAATGAGCTTAAAAAGAGAATCGAAAATGAGACCTCACTTAAAAAAATCAATGTAATTTCTTTAAATGACACTAAGCACCGTGTATTATTAGGCCCATATTCTGATATTAATACTCTACAATCAGCTTATAATAGTATAAATAAACTAAATTTTGAAAATATTGAATTAATTAGAAATGATTAAAAAAATAATTATAACTTTTAATTTACTTTTTGTACTTATGGCTGTGCCATCTAAAGCAGCTTTTGATATAAATGCAAGAACTGCTATTTTACAAGATTTTTTATCTGGAGAAATACTCTTTGAAAAGGAAATAGACAGCGTTATTTATCCTGCATCTATGACGAAAATTATGACATCGATAGTTGTGTTCGATTTATTAAAGAGTGGAGATCTTTCACTTGATGATAAAGTTATTGTATCTGAAAATGCTTGGAGACTATCTCAATCTGGATATTCATCAATGTTTATAATGGTAGGAGACGAAGTAAGTGTAGAAAATTTATTAAAAGGAATAATTATCGCATCAGGTAATGATGCATGTGTTGCTTTAGCAGAGGGTGTTGCGGGCAGCGAAGAGGAATTTGCCATTTTAATGAATGCGAAAGCATCAGAAATTGGAATGATAAATACAAATTTCTCAAATTCATCAGGCATTAATGATCCTGATAATTATTCTACTGTCGAAGATATTTTGCTAATGTCTAATTATCTTATAAAAAATTATCCAGTTTATTATGAATATTTTAAAGAAAAGGAATTTACATGGGATAGAACTGGTGGAGATCCAATTAAACAAGGTAACAGAAATCCTCTTCTTTATAAAAATTTAGGAGCCGATGGTATAAAAACTGGTTATTTAGCTGTTGAAAAATATTCTTTAGCGAGTTCAATACAAAGAGGAAAAAGAAGACTTATTGCTGTTGGAAGTGGTTTTGAGACTAAAAATGAGCGATCAAGACAATCTACAAGATTACTTACGTGGGGTTTAACAAACTTTGATACTATTGAAATTGCTAAAAAAGATGAAAATTTAACAGATTTAGATGTCTGGCTTGGAAAAAAAGATGTTGTTGGTGCTTATGTAAAAGAAGATATTTATAAAACTTTCCCTAAAGCAAGAAAAAAATTCTTGTCAGCAACTGTTGAATATAACGGACCAATTAAAGCACCAATAAAAAAAGATCAAGAAATTGGTTTATTAAGAATTACTTTCAAAGGAGATTTAATCGATGAATATCCTGTTTTTGCAATCGAAGATGTAAAAAGAGTAAATATTTTCTCCAGAATATTATACTCTATAAATTATTTGATATGGGGCGATGTATAGTAAAGTCATTGTATTTGAAGGTATCGATGGATCTGGCAAAAGTTATCATCTGAATGAAGCCTCTAAATATTTAAAAAAAAAAAAAATTGACCATATTAAACTTAGAGAACCAGGTGGATCTAAAAATTCAGAAAAATTAAGAAATTTGCTTTTATCAAATAAATCTAATTTTGAGAAAAAAACTGATTTACTTATATATTTATCTGGTAGATCTGAAAATTTTTATAAAATAATAAAACCTAATTTAAAAAAAAAAATAATTCTTATTGACAGATTTGTAGACTCCACAACAGCATACCAACATTATGGCTTTGGTATAAATAAGAATATTATTAATTTATTGAATAAATTTGTATTAGGAAACTTTAAGGCAGATTTTACATTTCTACATTTAGTTAAAAAAAAAAATATTCGTAAAAAAATTAAGTCTAAAAAAAATAGATACGACAAATTTAGTAAAAATTTTTACCTTAAGGTCCAAAATGGTTTTTTAAGATTGTCAAAAAAAAAGAAAAACTATCTTAAAATTTATTCTGAGGAAACAAAAGAAAGAAATAAACAAATTATACAAAAAAAAATAAATTTATTAATTAAAATAAAATGACACCTTTTAAACAAATTAAATTGCTATCTTTTAAAGATATCTTTAAGGAATTAGTTAATTTATCTTTAAAAAATAATTTGCCAAATAAATTACTTTTTTCCGGAAATAAAGGAATTGGTAAATTTACTTTTGCTCTTCATTTAATAAATTACTTATTTTCACAAGATGAAGATGGTAGCTATAATCTTGAAGATAATAAGATAGATATTAATAACAAATCTTACAAACTTGTTTCTAATAACACACATCCAAATTTACTTTTTATTGACAATGCAGATAAAAAATTTATTGAAATTTCTAAAATTAAAGAAATATTAAACTTTTCATCGAAAACTTCTTTTTCAAATAAAAAAAAAATTGTGCTTATAAACAATGTTGAAAAAATGAATATTAATGCTTCAAATGCTTTACTTAAAATTTTAGAAGAACCATCAACAAATTTGTTTTTTATTTTAATTCACAGTTCTCATAAAAAGTTAATAAATACTATAAATTCAAGATGTATAAAGTTTAATTTTTTTATAACTGAGTCTGAAAAAGAAAAGATTATTAAAAATATAACAGACAATAATTTTTATGAAGATCTATCAACAGATTTTAAGATCAGATATCTTTCACCAAAATTTTATATTGATTTATATAATTTTTTAAATAAAGAAAAAATTGAATTAATTGATTTAGATATAAACTTTTTATTAGAGTATATATTTAATAAACGAAATTATCTTAAAGATGATTTTATAATTGAAAATTTACAAATCCTCATTGAAATATATTTTTATAATAAAATTCTTTCACGGGTTAATTTTGAAAGTGACTATAAATGTTTTAAACAAACAACAAATAAAATAAACAATATGAACAAATTTAATCTTGATAAAGATTCATCTTTTTTAGAAATTAAGAATATGATTATAAATGAAAAATAATTTTTATATTACTACACCAATTTATTATCCTTCAGCCAAACCTCATATGGGACATGCTTACTCCAGTATAGTAGCTGATTTTTTTGCACGTCTAAAAAGAATTCAAGGCCATAAAGTTTTTTTTTTAACAGGAACTGATGAACATGGCCAAAAAATACAAAGAGCGGCTGAAAAATCAAATAAGGATCCTTTAGAGTTTTGTGATGAAATAAGTGAGACTTTTAGAAATTTATCCTCTTCACTTAATTTATCAAATGATGACTTCATAAGAACTACAGAAAAAAGACATTCATCAGCTGTGACCAATCTTTGGAATATTTTAGAAGATAAAAAAGAAATATATCTTTCAAAATATTCGGGGTGGTATTCAGTTTCTGATGAAGCTTTTTATAATGAAGATGAAATTGAAGATTTAAACGGAAAAAAAATATCTAAATCGTCTGGATCCCGTGTGGAATGGGTTGAAGAAGAGTCTTATTTTTTCAAATTATCCAAATGGCAAGGACCGCTTTTAAAATTTTATTCAGAAAATCCAAAATTTATATTACCAGAGAGCCGAAAAAATGAAGTAATTAGTTTTGTAAAAGGTGGATTAAAAGATTTATCTGTTAGCAGGAAATCTTTCTCTTGGGGAATTAAAGTCCCATCAAATAAAGATCATGTTATATACGTATGGCTTGATGCTTTAACGAATTATCTTTCTGCCTTAAATTATCCAAAAGAAACAGGAAAATTATATAAAGATTTTTGGCCTGCTAATATTCATATAATAGGAAAAGATATTTTGAGATTTCATGCAGTATATTGGCCAGCCTTTTTATTAGCCGCAGATATTAAACCCCCACAAAGAGTATACGGTCACGGATGGATACTCTCAGGTGATGAAAAAATGTCAAAATCTAAAGGTAATATTTTAGATCCTATTGAAATAATTGATATCTATGGATTAGATGCATTAAGGTATTATTTGCTTAAAGAAGTATCTTTTGGAAATGATGGAAATATTTCAAAGGAAAAATTAGAGAGTTGTATTAATAGTGATTTAGCGAATAATTATGGTAATTTGTGTCAAAGAGTTATTTTGTTTTGTGAAAAAAATATTGGCCTTAAAGTTCCAGAAAAATATAATTTTACGAACGAAGACCACAAGATTCTTAACGATTTCAAAGAAAATCTAGAAAATATAGAAAAACAAATTAATGATCAAAACATAAATTTTTATGTTGAGTATGTTGTGAATCAATTATTTAAAGCAAATAAATATTTTAATGATCAAGCACCTTGGACCAAGAAAGATGATAGTTTGAGATTAAACACAATTGTATTTGTGTCTTTTGAATTAATTAGAAAAATTTCAATTTTACTATATCCAATTATTCCTAATACTGCCTTAAAAGTTCTGAATATTTTTTCTATAAAGGAAAAAGATATAAAATTTGATACAATAAAAGATAATGAATATTTAAAAGATAAAAATAAAATTATAAAACTAGGTATTTTATTTGAGAAAATAAAAAAATGATAGACTCACATTGCCATTTAGATCGAGAACCTCTTATATCAAATTTAAGTCAAGTTTTGACTAGAGCAAAAGATGTAGGTCTTGAAAAATTGTTAACTATTTGTACTACAAATAGTGGATACAATGATATTCTTGATATTGTCTCTAAAGATCCAATGATTTATGGAACTTTTGGAATTCACCCTCACGAAACAAAAAATTATTTTATCGAAAAAGATGAAATTGTAAAAAAAGTAAAGATGAACAGTAGGATTATTGGGGTAGGTGAGACTGGTTTGGATTTTTATTATAATAACAGTGATAAAGATACACAATTAAAGAGTTTTCAAAATCATATTGATGCTGCAATGGATCTCAATATTCCTCTTATCATTCATTCAAGGAATGCAGAGAATGAAACCTATGATATCCTTAAAAAGAATCATCAAAAAAATTTAAAAATTCTTATGCATTGTTTCACTGGATCAACTGATTTTGCTTTAAATTTGGTTCCATTAAATGCCTATTTCTCTGCAAGTGGTATAATTACCTTTAAAAAGTCAACTGAGTTACAGGAAACCTTTAAAAAAATTCCAGAAGATAAACTTTTAATAGAAACCGATAGCCCTTTTTTGTCCCCAGAGCCAAATAGAGGAAAAAAAAATGAACCTTCATTCATTAAATTTACTGCACAAAAACTTGCTAATCTAAGAAATATTGAGATAGATAAGCTGATATTACTTACCACTAATAATTTTAATACTTTATTTTCTAAATAGTTCATGAGATTTATAATTTTAGGATGTGGAAGTTCAATGGGAGTACCAAGACCTGACGGTAATTTTGGAAATTGTAATCCTAACAATAAAAAGAATATAAGAACAAGATGTTCGGCGGCAATTCAGGGTAAGTCATTAAATATAATTATAGACACCTCTCCAGATATGAGACAACAATTAATAAATAACAAAATCACTAATATTGATAAAGTTTTATTTTCTCATATGCATGCTGACCAAACTCATGGTATAAACGATCTAAGAGTCTTCTACTTAAAAAATAGAAAACCAGTCGATATTTACGCAGATTTACCCACACAGAAATATTTAAATAAAACTTTTTCTTATTGTTTTAAAAGTAATTCTTGTGAATATCCTGCAACTTTAAAGATGAATACTGTTAAAAAAGATCTTTATTTTAAAGATGGTCAAAAAAATATTCACATTAGATCACTTAAAGTAAAACATGGAAATGTTGACTGTACTTGTTATATAATTGATAAGAAATTAGCTTACATAAGTGATGTCAGTGACATAAACAAAAAAGACTTTAAATTCTTAAAAAATTTAAAATATTTAGTAATTGATTGCTTGTGGTACAAAGAACACCCATCGCATTTGAACTTAGATAAATCGCTTAAATTAATTGATATTCTTTCACCTAAAAAAGCTATTTTAACTAATCTGCATTCTGATTTGGATTATAATGAGCTAAAAAAGAAGCTTAAAAAAAATATTGTTCCAGCTTACGATGGAATGAAAATAAATTTATAAAAGGCTTTCAATTTTAGAAGTAATTTTTTTTGACATAGGTTTTGTAAAAGAATTATACGTTTCTTCAATCTTGCCTTCTCTATTAATTAAAATTTTGTGAAAGTTCCACTTAGGTATGGCAGATTTACCATGATTTTTTTCTGCCCACTTAAATATCTCATGAGAATTTTTACCTTTGACCTCAGTAATAGAAGTTATTGGAAAATTTATATTAAAATTTACTTCACAAAATTCTTTAACATCAGAATCTTCTTTTTTTTCTTGATTGAATGAATTTGACGGCACACCTAAGACTATTAACCCGTCAGATTTGTACTTTTCCCACAATAATTGTAAATCACTGTATTGGTTTGTAAATCCGCAGTAACTGGCAGTGTTTACTACTAACACTACTTTACTTTTATAATCTTCAAGATCAATTTGTTCACCTGAGATACTATTTATTTTAAAGTCAAAAAATACTTTATCGTAATCAGCCGATACCTCGTTCTTAGAAAAAAAAATCATGATTAATATTATAAGTAATAATATTTTCTTCACAACGTTACCTTTTGTCAGGTGTAAGTAATATTAAAAAATATCCCGCTAATGTTGAAAGCAGGGATCCTGTTAAAACTCCAATCTTAACTCCGTCCATATATTGAGCATTTTCAACGAATGCTAAATTTCCAACAAACAAACTCATAGTAAATCCAATTCCGGTTAGTATGCCAACACCATAAAAATTATACCAGCTCGAGTTGCCTGGCATTTGAGCAATCTTTAATTTGATAGATATATAAGAGAAAACAAAAACTCCTAGTTGTTTACCAACGAATAAACCTAATACTATACCCAATGGTACCTTGTCT
>CACFAI010000013.1 GCA_902564265.1 uncultured Pelagibacteraceae bacterium
GGATAAAATTTTAGCTAAGCATGATGAAAATTATATGCCACCAGAAGTTAAAAAATCTTTAGGAGAATAAATTGATTATTTCACAATTAGGATATTACTCATTAATTTTCGGATTGTTGACATCAATATTTATTTTTTTTAATTCCTCAATTCAATTGAAAAAAAACAACTTGGTTATTTCTGATAAAACTTTTGGTTTAATTGGTTTCCAGTTTTTTTTTGTTTTTATTTCTTTTATTTCTTTAATTTATTCTTTTATAGTTTCAGATTTTAGCAACGAGACTGTCTATAATAACTCTCACACAACAAAACCCTTATTCTATAAAATTACAGGGACCTGGGGAAATCATGAGGGTAGTTTACTTTTATGGTTATTGGTTCTAACTGGAATCTTATTAGGATTTATTTTAAAATCTAGAAATGAACCAAACAATTACAGACTGTTAACTACATTATTTCAACAGATTATTATAATTGGTTTTTTCATCTTTGTTTTAAAAACATCAAATCCTTTCAACGAAATTTTTCCTGTTCAAACAGAAGGACTTGGACTTAATCCTATTTTACAAGATCCTGCATTAGGTATTCACCCTCCAATTTTATATTTGGGTTATGTTGGAACATCGATAATTTTTTCAGCTGCATTAGCTTCAATGATTTCAAATTACGTGAACAAAAGTTGGGCTAAAAATATTAAATTTTGGGTTTTATTTTCTTGGATTTTTCTGACAGGTGGAATTTTGTTAGGTTCGATTTGGGCATATTACGAACTTGGATGGGGTGGTTTTTGGTTTTGGGACCCAGTTGAGAACGTATCTTTAATGCCGTGGCTAAGTTTAACTGCATTGCTTCACTGTATTTTAACTTTAGAAAAAAGAGAACTTTTCAAAAAATGGACAATTGTTTTATGTATAATTACTTTTGCATTAAGTATGGTTGGAACTTTTTTGGTAAGATCTGGAATTCTAAATTCGGTTCATACTTTCGCGAATGATCCATCTAGAGGAATTTATATATTAACGTTTTTATTAGTTTTAGTTTTATTATCATTTTTAATATTTATAATTTATGAAAATAAAAACTTTACTCAAAAAAGTGAAATTTTTACACTAAGTAAAGAAACTGCGGTTCTAATAAATAATTGGTTTATATTGTATTTCTTAAGTGTTGTTTTAATTGGTACGATATACCCAATATTTCTTGACGTAATATTAGATGAGCAAATTTCGGTGGGGCCACCATTTTATAATAAGCTAATTTTACCTTTCCTTATTCCATTCGTTCTTTTTATGTCTATTGGCCCTAGTATGAAATGGATTAAAACAAATTTTAGAATTGGAGTTAAAAGTTTTCTTGTTATCGTATTTACATTAATTTTATCCTTTATTACTGTTTATTATATCGGAGAAAAAAATATATTTGTTCTTTTATTATTTGTTGGTTTTTTTTATTTACTTTTCAAAAGTTTAGATCAATTTAGAGAGAAAACAAAAAATTTTGCACAAATATTTTCACATACTGGATTTTCGTTACTTCTAATATCTATATTATTAAATAGTTTTTCATCGAAAGAGATAGTTAAGAATATTCAAGTTGGAGAAAGTTTTACACTTAAAAATGAAAAGATAATCTTTAAAAAAATTGCAGTAGAAAAAGAAAAAAATTACGAATCAATTATTGGTTTTTTTGAAGTACTTGATGAGAAAAATAAAATTATTAATCTTCAACCTGAAATTAGAATTTATAATGAACCAGAAATGGCTACTAGTGAAGCATCAATTAAAACTACGTTATTTAAAGACCGATTTATTACAATTAACATAATTAAAGATCAAAATTTTTTTAATGTGAGATACCAACATAAGCCTTTTATGATTTGGATATGGATTTCAACTTTAATAATTATGCTAGGAGGGATGTTTGCAATTTTTAGAAAAAATAAAGAAGTCAATATTTAGTTTAATCATATTAATTCTTTTAATAATATCATTTTTTGTTTTTAAATTTGCACTTCAAAAAGAAAAAATTTACTCCCCCAAAATGAGTGAAAATCAAATTTTTACTGATTTTGAAGTTGTAGAATTAATTGAGGAAAAGCAAATAAATTTTAGCGAAGTTCTTACAGGAAAAAATTTTTATCTGATAAATATTTGGTCTTCGTGGTGTGAGCCTTGCAAGGATGAAAGTGAATATCTTTTAGAATTGAAAAATAATACTCCAGTTATGATGATTGGAATAAATTATAAAGATAAAAAAAAAAATGCCTTAAACTTTTTAAAATTATATGGAGATCCATTTGACCAAATTTTTATTGACAAGCAAGGAACAATATCTATTAATTTTGGTGCTTATGGAGTTCCAGAAACATTTTTATTAAATAATGATTATAAAATATTAAAAAAATATATAGGCCCATTAAGTGACAAGGATGTTTATGAAATCAAAAAAACTATCAACAATTAAAATCTTATCAATTCTAATATTATTTTATACTAACTTTATGAGCATCGCTTTAGCATCAACTTTTTCTGAGGAGCAAACCGTAAATATTACTAAAAATTTAAGATGTTTAATTTGTCAGGGTCAAACGATACATGAGTCTAATTCGGACTTTGCTGAAAGTATGAAAAAATATATCAAAAGTGAATTAGAAAAAGGGAAAACTGATGAAGAAATATTTTCATCTCTTGTGACAAAATATGGTCAGTGGATAGTATATGACCCAGGCATATCAAGAAATACCCTTTTATTATGGTCTTTGCCCTTATTGTTATTTTTAATTGGAGGTGTCATAATAGCAAATAAAATTTTTAGAAAACATGAATTATAAAATATTTAAAATTTTAACAATTTTTTTAGTACTTATTGGATTGATAAAAAGTATTAATGCTGACGAAATTAAACCTTCTGATAGTCATCAATTAAAGTTCTTTTCAGGAGTGTTTGATGTCAATACTGACTCTAAAAAAACCTCAGAACTATTCGGCATACAACATTCCAATGAGAATTTATTCAGAGATACCTTTTTAGGAAAGTTTAGTCCAATATCGGGGTTTATGATTACAGCTGACTCAGGGTCATATTTTTATACTGGAGTTCAAGCAGAATATAAAATTGGTAAATTAAATTTAACACCAAGTTTCTCACCTGGCTTATATTCAATGGGTGATGGAAAGGACTTAGGTTCGCCATTAGAATTTAAATCTGAAATTCAACTATCAATAGATCTACTTCCTGGTACTAAATTAGGTTATTCGCAAAGCCATTTATCTAATGGAGACTTAGGTGAAAAAAATCCTGGGGCAGATAGTTACATGTTTAATTTTATGAAAAGTTTTTAGAATAATCCTATGAAACTTTCAAACTGTCATAATTTTCGTGATTTTAGAAAACTAGCTAAGAAGAAACTTCCATCACCAATATTTCATTACATTGATGGGGCAGCGGATGATGAAATTACCTATGCTAGAAACACAAGCGCATTTGATGATGTGGACTTAGTTCCAAATGTCTTAAGGGGTGTTGAAAATGTTGATCTATCAACAACTATTTTTGGTAAAAAATTAGATTTACCTTTTTATTGTTCACCTACAGCATTACAAAGACTTTTCCACTACGATGGAGAAAGAGCAGTAGGTAAAGCAGCACAAAAATTTAATACTATGTTTGGAGTTTCAGCTTTGGCTACAGTCAGTGTAGAGGAAATATCTTCAATGATAGATACTCCTAAAATGTTTCAATTTTATTTCCATAAGGATAGAGGATTAAATACCTCTTGTTTGGAAAGAGCGAAAGCTGCGAAGTTTGATGTTATGGCTTTGACAGTGGATACTATAACTGGAGGAAATCGTGAAAGAGATTTAAGAACAGGTTTTACATCCCCACCTAAATTAACTTTATCAAGTTTATTTAGTTTTGCTACAAAACCAATGTGGGGAATTAACTACCTAACAAAAGGTAAGTTCGAATTACCTCATCTTCAGGATTTTGTTAAGGAAGGCACGAGTACCAATTCTTCAATTGGAAATTATTTTTCTACCATGTTAGACCAATCTATGAATTGGAAAGATGCAGAAAAACTTTGTTCTCAATGGGGAGGTCATTTTGCATTAAAAGGAATTATGAGCGTAGAGGATGCAAAAAAAGCTGTTGATATTGGATGTACTGGTATAATGGTTTCAAACCATGGAGGAAGACAACTTGATGGATCCAGATCGCCTTTTGATCAACTTGCAGAAATAGTAGATGCAGTTGGTGACAAGCTAGATGTTATTTGTGAGGGTGGATTTCAAAGAGGAACACATATGCTAAAAGCTTTATCTCTTGGTGCTAAGGCTTGCGCAGGAGGAAGATTATATCTCTATGCTTTAGCTGCTGCCGGTCAAGCAGGTGTAGAAAGGGCACTAGGACAGTATAAAGCTGAGTTACAAAGAAATATGAAGTTAATGGGATGTACAAAAATTTCAGAACTTAACAGAAGTAATTTGAGATTTAGAAGATAGTGAGTTTAAAAAATTGTCATAACTTCGATGATTTTAGGAAATTAGCAAAAAAAAAACTACCTTCTCCAATTTTTCATTATATTGATGGTGGTGCTGATGATGAGACTACTTTAAAAAGAAATACAGAGTCTTTCAATGAATGCGATTTAATTCCAAATATTTTAGCAAGTGTAGGTAAACCAGATTTATCCACAACAATATTTGGAAAAAAAATTGATATGCCAATTTTTTTATCTCCGTGTGCTATGCAAAGACTTTACCACCATGATGGAGATAAAGCTTCTGCAAAAGCAGCTGATAAATTTGGAACTTTTTATAGCATGTCTACAATGGCCAATAATACCATTGAGGAAATTTCAAATATTTCAGGAGGCCCAAAATTATTCCAATTATATGTTCATAAAGATCAATCAATAACTGATGATTTAATTGATAGGTGCAAAAGATCAGGTTTTGATGGAATGTGTTTAACGGTAGATACATTGGTTGCAGGTAACAGAGAACGAGATCACAGAACTGGCTTTACTACACCGCCAAAATTAACTCTTCAAAGTTTAATGAGTTTTGCTGCACATCCAATTTGGGTATTTAATTACTTAACACATGGAAAATTCAAATTAGCGAATGTAGCAACAAAAACTGATAAAGGAACAAACATAGCAAAATCAGTCATTGAATATATAAATGAGCAATATGATTCAAAAATGAACTGGGAGGATGCTGCATATTGCGTAAAAAAATGGAATGGCCCTTTTGCTCTAAAAGGAGTTATGTCAGTTGATGATGCTAAGAGAGCTATAGATATTGGATGTTCTGCAATTATGATTTCTAATCATGGTGGTCGTCAATTAGATGGATCAAGATCTCCATTTGATCAAGTTAAAGCTATTTCAGATGCCGTAGGAGATAAATTAGAAATTATTCTTGATGGAGGAATAAGAAGAGGAACCCATGTTCTTAAAGCTTTGGCAGCTGGCGCAAAAGCTTGTAGCTTTGGAAAAATGTTTTTGTTCTCTTTAGCCGCAGGTGGTCAAGAGGGTGTTGAGAAATTACTACAAAACATGCATGATGAAATAGAAAGAAATATGGTCCTTATGGGATGTAAAAACTTAAAAGAGTTGAATAGTTCAAAATTAATTTATAGAAATAAGGGATAAATAAATTTTATGAAGTTAGCTAAAAGTTTAGACAGATTAGGAACTGAGTCTGCATTTACCGTCCTAGCAGAGGCAAAAAAATTGGAGGCCCAAGGTAAACCCATGATCCATTTAGGATTAGGTCAACCAGATTTTAAAACTCCAAAACATGTTGTTGAAGCAGCTAAGAAAGCACTTGATGATGGACATCATGGATATGTAATGTCAAATGGCATTCCTGAATGTCGTCAGGCTGTCACGAGGTGGATAAAAAAACGTTATAACGTTGATATTGATTTTAACAGAATTCTTATCATGCCCGGTGGAAAACCTACTATGAGCTATGCTATTCAATGTTTTGGTGAACCAGGAGCAGAGATAATACATCCTACACCTGCATTCCCAATATATGAGTCGATGATAAATTATACCGGCTCAACATCTGTACCTTACGATTTAACAGAGGATAAAGATTTGAAATTCAACCCAGATAAAATATTATCTTTAATTACTGACAAGACTAGATTGCTAGTCTTAATTAATCCAAACAATCCAACAGGAAGCTTTGTCGAAAAAAAAGACATAGATTTCTTAGCCGACGGTTTAAAAAAATATCCTCATGTAACAATATTAAGTGATGAAATTTATAGTAGACAAATTTTTGATAATAAAGAAATGCCATCATTTTTCCATTATCCAGAATTAAGAGAAAGATTGATAGTTTTAGAGGGATGGAGCAAAGCTTATTCAATGACAGGTTGGAGACTTGGTTGGAGTTTTTGGCCTCAACACTTAGTCGAACATGTTAACAAATTATTAATCAATAGTGTTTCATGTGTTAATGCTGCAGCTCAGTTCGCAGGTATTGCTGCATTAGATGGACCAGATGATTCAATCAATGAAATGATGGAAAAATTTACTCAAAGGAGAGATTTAATTTACAAAGGTTTAAATGATTTACCAGGTGTCGAATGTAGCTTACCTGGAGGAGCATTTTATGCATTTCCAAAAGTAATTGGAACCGGCATGAATGGTGCTGAATTTGCAAGGAAGGCTATGCATGAAGCAGGAGTAGCGATAGTTCCTGGATCAGCTTTTGGTGAAACTTGCCAAAACTATGTTAGGTTCAGTTTTGCAGCATCTAGAGATAATATTTCACAAGCATTAGAAAATATCAAAAAAATGCTGAAATAGTTTTAATAGTATTTCCAAAAAATATTAGATAATATCAAAACCTATGAATACCATTCTTCAACAAGAATTAAAAAAAATTTTGAATGGCAGATTTTCTCAATCGGAATCTACACGCTTAAATTATTCTAGAGGAGAAGACACTTACGATCCAATCTTATCTAAAGCGGTAGTTTTCCCAGAAACGAATGAAGAAGTGTCCAAAATACTTAAGCTTTGCAACGAACACAAAGTACCAGTTGTTCCTTTTGGTACCGGCACATCTCTTGAAGGAAATGTAGTTGGTAATGATAAGGGAATAACAATTTCGTTGGAAAAAATGAATAAGATTTTAAGTGTTAACACGCAAGATTTTGACTGTAGAGTTCAAGCATGTGTAACAAGAGAACAATTGAATGATTATTTAAGAGAGGATGGAGTTTTTTTCCCGATCGACCCTGGTGCAAACGCTGCAATAGGAGGTATGGCCTCGACATCTGCCTCTGGAACAATGGCAGTAAAATATGGGACAATGAAAACTGTAATATCGGGCCTAACAGTAGTCCTTCCTAATGGAGAAATAATGAATACGGGAGGAAGAACAAAAAAAACATCTGCTGGTTACAATTTAACAAATTTGTTTGTAGGGTCGGAGGGTACATTAGGAGTCATTACCGAAATTCAATTAAGACTGTCTCCTATTCCAGAAAGTATAATGAGTGCTGTTTGTCATTTTCCATCGTTAGAAGATGCAGTTAAAACTGCACAAGACATTATTCAATATGGTATCCAAATTGCTCGAATTGAAATGCTTAATAAAGATCAAATGGAAATAAGTATAAATTATTCAAAATTGGAAGATGTAAAAGCTCTCCCAACATTATTTTTTGAATTTCATGGTTCAGAAGCATCAAACAAAGAGTCTATTAAAACTGTTGAAGAATTGTCAAAAAACAATAATGGTAGTTCATTCAAGTGGGCAAAAAGTTTAGAAGAAAGAAACAAATTATGGAAAGCGAGATGGGATGTATATTACTCTGTTAAAGCTTTAATAGATAATGGAAGAGTATATTCAACAGACGTGTGTCTACCAATCTCAAAAATTACTGAATGTGTGAAATTTGCAGAGGAAGAGGTAAAAAAATTTGGACTTAGAGCTCCGATGGTAGGTCACTTGGGAGACGGGAATTTCCATGTTTTACTTCCGTATAATCCTGAAAAAAAAGAAACGTATGAAAAAATAAGAAAATTTAGTGATTTGTTAATTGAAAAAACC
>CACFAI010000014.1 GCA_902564265.1 uncultured Pelagibacteraceae bacterium
ACCCGCTTCAGCTAATTTTTGAGATATTCCCCATGCAATAGACCTCTCGTTTGCAACACCCATGATCAATCCTTTTTTTCCTTTCATTAGATCCATAAATTAAACCTTTTCAAAAACTAGCGTTGCGTTAGTTCCACCAAAACCAAAACTATTAGACATTACGGAGTTTAAATTAACATCTTTTTCAACTTTGGTAACTATCGGATACTTTTTAGCTTCGTCATCCATGTCAGTAATATTAGCAGACGCAGCTATAAAATTATTTTTCATCATTATTAAACTGTAAATTGCTTCATGAACCGAAGTAGCTCCCAATGAGTGACCAGCTAAAGATTTTGTAGAGCTTATTTTAGGTTTATAATCTTTAAAAGTTTCACCAACCGCTTTTAATTCTGTAATATCACCAACAGGTGTTGATGTTCCGTGTGTATTTATGTAATCAATTTTATTTTTTGCTGTGCTCAGAGCCATTTTCATGCACCTAACAGCCCCTTCACCAGATGGTGCAACCATATCATAACCATCAGAAGTAGCTCCATAACCAGTCAATTCTGCATAAATTTTTGCTCCTCTTGCTTTTGCATGCTCATATTCTTCTAAAACCAAAACTCCTCCACCCCCGGCTATTACAAATCCATCCCTTGTTTTGTCATAAGGTCTCGAAGCTTTTTCTGGCGTGTCATTATATTTTGAAGATAATGCAGTCATTGCATCAAACATAGCGGTCATAGCAAAATGAACTTCATCACTTCCTCCGGCAAAAATAATTTTTTGTTTTCCTAATTGAATTAATTCCATAGCATTACCGATACAGTGTCCGCTAGTTGCACATGCAGAACTTATTGTATAATTAACTCCTTTGATTTTGAATGGAACTGCTAATGTTGCAGAAGCCGTGCTTGACATTGTTCTTGGTACTACAAACGGACCCATTCTTTTTGGATTTTTTGCTCTGGTTTTGTCAGCTGCTAAAATTACATTTTCAATTGATGGTCCTCCCGAACCCATTATCATCCCTGTTGATATATTACTAACCTCTTTATCCTCTAATCCAGAGTCTTTAACTGCTTCTGCCATCGATATGTAGTTGTAAGCTGAGCCAGGCCCCATAAACCTTATAAATTTTCTATCGACATGGTCTTCAAGATTTATTTTTGGTTTCCCATGTATGTTACTTTTAAGATTATACTCTTTGTATTCATCAGAAAAAGAAATTCCTGATTTAGAATTTAATAGAGACTGATAGACTTCATCTTGATTGTTTCCTAAACAAGAAACTACTCCAATCCCAGTTACAACAACTCTTTTCATTATTTGAATAAACCTACTTTTAAATTTTCTGTAGTATAAATTTGTTTTCCGTCAGCTAATAATACACCATTAGCCAGACCAACAGTTGCTCCTTCTTTTTTAAGAATTTTTTTCATATTTATTTCATACATTGCTTTTTTAACATTTTTAAGAACTTCGCCTGTGAACTTTACAGTGTTTACTCCCAAGGCCCTTCCTCTTCCTGGATTTCCAAGCCAACCTAAATAAAATCCAACTAATTGCCACATAGCATCTAAACCCAAGCATCCTGGCATCACTGGATCTTTTTTAAAATGACAATCAAAAAACCAAAGATCATCTTTAATGTCCAGTTCAGCAACTATTAATCCTTTACTAAACGCGCCCTTATTCTCGCTAATTTCAGTGATCCTGTCAAACATTAGCATAGGTGGTAAGGGAAGTTTTGCGTTACCTGGTCCAAAAAGATCACCATTTCCGCAACTAATTAAATCCTCATATGTGTATGAGTTTTTTTTCATTTTTTGATAACCTTATTACTTGATTTAAACTAAATATAATATAGGTTTAGTTTAGAATAATTATAAATAACAATGCTTAATAACAGCAATTATATAGATAAATTAAGAAGTTCTGGCTTAAGACCTACCAAACAAAGAATAAAAATCTGTGAAATCTTATTTGACACTGACAAGACGTTTCATTTTACAATAAATGACTTGGTAAAAAAAATTAGCAAAACAACAAACGATAAAATTTCTTTAGCAACAGTTTACAACACGGTCCATGCTTTTAAAAAGAAAGGTTACTTGAAAGAAATACCAATAAATTCTGATCAAAGTTATTTTGATACCAATACGTCGCATCACCATCACTTTTATGATGAAAATCAAAAAGACTTAATAGACATAGATGATGCAGATGTAGGGCCAGTTAAAATCAATACAAGAATTCCTGGCAAAAAAATTAAGTCTGTTGAAGTCTTAGTAAAAGTCGAAGACGCATAATAATAATTAAAATTCTACATTATAATAGTTCTAAACTGTTGACAAATTTATTTAGAATAATTATAAATTAATAAAGGAGATTAAATGAGCACTGAATTTAAAGACGGAAACTTCAAATCAAATGAATTAAGCAAATGTCCATTTACTGGAGCAGGTACCTCAGCAAAATTTTCAGCTGGAAGAGGTCAAACGAACAGAGACTTTTGGCCAAATAGTTTAAACTTAAAAATATTAAGTCAACACTCCAATTTGACTAATCCCATGGATAAAAAGTTTAACTATTCAAAAGAATTCAAAAAATTAAATTACAAAGCACTTAAAAAAGATCTTAAAAAATTAATGACAGACTCTCAAGAATGGTGGCCAGCAGATTATGGTCATTATGGACCATTCTTTATCAGACTAGCTTGGCATGCTGCGGGAACTTACAGAACAGGCGATGGAAGAGGTGGTGCCGGAACAGGTAATCAACGTTTTGCACCTCTTAATGCTTGGCCGGACAATGTTAATTTAGATAAAGCAAGATTATTGTTATGGCCAATCAAACAAAAATATGGAAAACAAATTTCATGGGCTGACTTATTTATTTTGGTAGGAAACGTTGCTTTAGAGTCAATGGGTTTTAAAACTTTTGGTTTTGGAGCAGGAAGAGTTGATATTTGGGAGCCAGAGGATGACATCTACTGGGGATCTGAGAAAGAAATGCTAGGTGTAGAAAGATATAGTGGAAAAAGAGATTTAGAACAACCACTTGGAGCCTCACACATGGGGTTAATTTATGTAAATCCACAAGGACCAGATGCAAATCCTGATCCACTGCTTGCCGCTCATGACATTAGAGAAACTTTTGGAAGAATGGCGATGAATGACTATGAAACTGTTGCTTTAGTTGCTGGTGGTCACACATTTGGAAAATCACATGGTGCAGCATCAGAGTCTCATAAAGGCCCAGATCCAGAAGCATCAAGAATTCAAGATCAATCAACTGGATGGAATAGTAATTATAAATCAGGAAAAGGGGTTGATACTATAAGTAGTGGAATTGAAGGTGCTTGGACACAGTCTCCTATTAAATGGGATATGGGATATTTTGATTGTTTGTTCAATCATGAATGGGAACTCACAAAAAGTCCTGCAGGGGCACATCAATGGACACCTAAACAAAATGGTCAAAAAATTAAAATGGTTCCTGATGCTCATGACAAAAATAAAATGCACCCACCAATGATGCAAACAACTGATCTTTCATTAAGAATGGACCCTTCATATGGTCCGATTTCAAAACACTTCTTTAACAATCCTGATGAATTTGCAGATGCTTTTGCAAGAGCATGGTTTAAGTTAACTCATAGAGATATGGGTCCAAGAGCATGTTATTTAGGAAGTGAAGTTCCAAAGGAAGAATTAATTTGGCAAGATCCTATTAAAAAACCAAAATACAAATTAAAAGCAAAAGATATAAAAGATTTAAAATCTCAAATATCAAAATCAAAACTATCTGTATCTGAATTGGTAAGCACTGCTTGGGCATCTGCTTCAACTTACAGAGGATCTGATAAAAGAGGTGGAGCAAATGGCGCTAGAATAAGATTAGAACCACAAATTAACTGGGCAGTTAATAACAATGGTAAGACAACAAAAGTAATTAGTACACTTGAAAAAATCCAAAACAAATTCAACACTAAGAAAAAATCAGTTTCATTAGCAGATTTAATAGTTCTTGGTGGAAACGTGGGAATAGAGATGGCTGCTAAAAAGGCTGGTAAGAAAATTGAAGTTCCATTTTCTCCAGGAAGAGGTGATGCTACCCAAGAACAAACTGATGTTCACTCTTTTGGTTTGTTGGAACCACAAGCTGATGGATTTAGAAACTATAATAAGGATGAAAAAACTAAAGTTTCAGCTGAGGAAAAACTACTTGATAAATCTCAGTTGATGGGTCTTACAGCACCGGAGATGACTGTCTTGATAGGTGGAATGAGAGTTCTTGATACAAACTTTGATAACTCAAAAAATGGTGTTTTCACTAAAAAACCTGGAACATTAACTAATGACTATTTCGTAAATCTTTTAGATATGAATACTACTTGGAAAGAAACTGATAGTTCAGAACAGTTATTTGAAGGTAAAGACAGGAAAACAAATGAAGTTAAATGGCATGGTACAAGAGTAGACTTGATATTTGGCTCAAATTCTCAATTGAGAGCATTAGCAGAGGTTTATGCATGCAATGATTCACCTGACAAATTTACAAATGATTTTGTTTCAGCATGGACAAAAGTCATGAATTCTGACAGATTTGACCTTAAATTAAACTAACAAAATGGAAACTACTTTAAACACCCCCAAGGTATCTTTTGAAGATTTCTATGAAGTTCCAAATCTAAAATTTGATATTGATAGATTAAGAAAAGATTTGGAATTAATTCTAAAAGAAAAAAAATTTAATACACCTGGAGTTACGCATTTTGGTGCAATACCTTTAAATCAAATCCCAAATGATGCAGACTCAATTAACGGAAATAAAATTAGAGGTAAATATTGGACTATTGCTGATGAAAGCGGAAAAGAAGTTTCAAGAGACGTTGATATAGATGAGTCAAAATATACTAAACTTTTACCGGAGTTTGAAAAAACTTATTTTAAAGAAGTTTATGAAAAGTTAAATAAAAAGTTTAAGCTTGGAAGAGTAAGACTTTTACTAAAAGAACCAAGGTCAACTCTCAGCTGGCATAAAGATCCCGAGTGCAGATTACATGTGCCAATTATTACAAATCAAGGTTGCTCTATGGTCATTGAAAATGTAGCAAAACATTTGCCAGCAGATGGAAAAGTTTGGATAACAAACAACACCAAATATCATAATTTTTTTAATGGAGGAGAACAGTCTAGAATACATCTAGTAGCATGTGTTTTAGAAAGTCCTTTTAAATAAATGGTCGAAGTTACAAAAGGTATATTTGAAGCGAGTAAAGAAATATATAGTAGTAATAGAGGCTCAATATTAAGAACAATTGTTTATACAGTTGGCCACTTTGCAATAGCAATTACAGTTTTAATGTTAGTTGCAGACGTTTCTTTTATGATTGCTCTGACTGATGCCATAGTTGAACCAATAGCTAACTCTGTTTGGTATTTTATTCTAGATAAATGGTGGGCAAGTAAATCTAAAAAATAATCGTTGAGAATGATTATTATTCAAATCAAATAATCGCATAAAAAATTTTTTTTTTGCAAACAATTATCATTATCACAATATTTTCTTGTAAATATTTTTTCAGCAATTATTTTTTCTTCTATGGAATTACAAAATTACAACTGTAAAAAATGTGGACTTACAATCTCTTCTACATGCTCCAAGTGTGATAGAAAAGTTGATGTAAAAGTTCTAGATGACGGATGTTTAGTTCAGTTAACTAAATGTGGTGATTGCGCTAATGTACCGGTTATCAAAGACGTTTGTTCACAACAAAAATAAATAAAGACCTCTAAAGCTTAGATAAAACATTATCTGCAGCTGACAGCTCACAGATTCCTGTTTCCTTTTCTACAGCTACGTATTTTATAATTTTATTTTCGATAATCATTGTATAACGACTAGATCTCATACCTAAACCTTTTGCATCTTTGTTTACTAATACTCCTAATTTGTTGGCAAAATCCCCAAAAGGATCTGATAGCATTATTATCTCATTCTCAACTTTTGAAATTTTGGCCCAAGCATCCATAACATATGGATCATTTACACTGATACAAAAAACTTTATCAACACCCTTGGATCTTATCTTATCAATGTTGTTTTTATAACTTGGTAAATGTTTATTTGAGCACACAGATGTAAACGCACCGGGCATTCCCAAAAGAATTGATTTATTATCCTTAAAAAAGTCGCTTATTTGAAATTTTTTTGGATTTCCATCAATAAATTGGAAAACTTCACAATCGGGAATTTGATCGTTAATTTTGTATTTCATTTTAATTTAACCCCCAAAGATTTTCTTTTAAAACCCATCCTTTATATTCTCCAGTTTCAACTCTACACCAATTTAAATTACACTTTTTTTTAATTAATAGTCTCCCTGATTCAATTTTTGCAATAGGTCTTGAAAATTTTGTACTATCAGAAAAAAGAATTACAGTATCTAGCGTTATAAATGACCTACTTTTTTTTAATTGGGATCTATGAATCCATCCACTATTTTTTTTAAAATCTAAAATTTTTCTAAAATTTTCTTTTTCGTCTATAATTTCAACTGGATAATTTTTTTTATTAAATACAAATTTTATTGGGTAATCTAATCCAGGGCCATACCTTACATTTACTTTTTTATTCTTAAGTGACATAAACGTGTTGTTATCTGAATAAGAATAGGTTAAAAAAAAACTAAATAAAAACAAATTTATAATCAAAAATTTTTTAATCATCTTATCTTTTTAAGGCTACTTACTCTAAAGTCTAGATTTAAAAGGTTTATAATTAAAACCTTACCATTTAAACTTTTTCCAATTCCCACAATATTTTTAATTACTTCATTTGCTTGAATACTACCTACAACACTTGCTATTGTACCAACAACACCATCTGTCTCACAATTTAAAACTTCATTGTTTGGTATCGTTTGGTAAAAAGATTTTAGACACAATCTTTTATCTTTTGAAAAGTTAAAACTAAATATGTGACCATCAAATTTACTAATTGCACCACACACGAAAATTTTTTTTAATTTCCTAGAAAATTCATTAACTAGAAACTTACTTGTGAAATTATCTGTTCCATCCACCACTATATCAAAATTCTTAATTATGTTTTCAGCATTTGATTGATTTAATTTTTTTTGATAACTTTCTACTTTTGTGTTTGGATTAATCTTTTCAATTCTGTCACTAACTACTTTTACTTTGTACTTACCGATATCTTTTGTAGTAAACATAGATTGTCTATGTATATTTGAAAGATCTATTTTATCTTGATCGATTAAACCAATCGTGCCTACTCCAGATCTACACAAATATTCTGCAACAGGACACCCTAATCCACCTAATCCAACAATAAGAACTTTTGAGTTTTTAATTTTTTTTTGTCCTGAGATACCAATATCTTTAATAATTATTTGTCTAGAATATCTCTCAAGTTCGTTTGTTTTTAAATTCATTTTTTTCCAGTAGATCCAAATCCACCTGAACCCCTCAAAGTGTCTGGTAAATCTTTTGTTTCTTCAAACTCAAATTTCAAAACTGGCATTAATACCATCTGAGCTATTCTATCTCCGTTATTAACTAAAAATTTTTCATTACCATGGTTAAAAAGAATAATTTTTATCTCTCCACGATAATCACTGTCAATTGTACCTGGTGAGTTGAGCACTCCAATACTAGACTTAGCTGCAAGTCCAGATCTTGGACGTATTTGAACTTCGGTGTCTTCAGGTATAGCAATAGCAAGTCCGGTTGGAATCAAAGCAGATTTATTTGGTCCTATTTCAATTGGATTTTCTAAAAATGCCTCCAGATCAACTCCAGAAGACCCTATCGTTTTGTA
>CACFAI010000015.1 GCA_902564265.1 uncultured Pelagibacteraceae bacterium
GTTCAACAGACTCATATTGTTTGTATAAAGTACTTAGATCACCAATCAAGTCTTTTAAAACTTTTAAATGTGGTAATGGATAGATATTTATATCTCCTTTAATTTCAGCGTGTGGTTTCGTACAAGCTAATCCGTTTTTACCATCCATATTCATAGCACAAGAGCCACATACTCCATGAGCACATGATCTTCTGTAGGAAATTGATGGATCTATTTCATTTTTAATTTTATTTAACAAATCCAAAACTTTTGAAGGACAATTATCCATATCCACTTCGTAAGTATCGATCCTTGGATTTTCTCCAGTAGATGGATCCCATCTATATATATTCACTTTACGAATATTTTTTGAGCCAGTCTTGTCTTTGAAATACTTGCCTTTTTCAACTTTAGAATTTTGTGGCAAGTTTATCTGAACCATTAATAAACTCTTTCTTGTGGGGGAAAGTACTGTACGTCGTTCGAGAGCGTAGATCTGTGGACAGGTCTATAGTCAATCTTAGTTTTCTTACCATCGCACCAAGATAATGTATGCTGCATAAATTTTTCATCATTTCGCTTCGGAAAATCTTCTCTAGCGTGGGCTCCTCTACTTTCTTTTCTGTGATAAGCAGAGTCCATTGTAGTTATCGCTTGTCTAATCAAATTATCGAATTCTAATGTTTCTACAAGATCAGTATTAAAAATTAGAGACTTATCTTTTACAGAAAGGTCATCCATACCCTCATAAGGTTTTCTGATTTCATTTACGCCCTCTTTTAAAGTTTTTTCAGTTCTGAAAACAGCACACTTAGACTGCATTGTTTTTTGCATTGCTAATCTTAAATCTGCAGTATTATTTGCGCCAGATGCATTTCTAAGTCTATCAAATCTTTCTAAACATTTATCAGTCTCAGACTGTGGGATTTCTTCATGAGGTGTACCTGGTTTTACCAACTCTGCTGCACGCTTAGCGGCAGCTCTTCCAAAAACAACCAGATCAATTAAAGAGTTTGATCCAAGCCTGTTAGCTCCATGAACAGACACACATGCTGCCTCACCAATAGCCATTAATCCTGGAACAGTTTTTTCTGATCCATTTAAAGTTAAAACTTCAGCTTTATAATTTGTAGGAATACCTCCCATGTTATAGTGAACAGTTGGAACTACTGGGATAGGTTCTTTTGTTACGTCTACATTCGCAAATAATCTTGAGGACTCTGATATACCTGGAAGTCTTTCTTCTATAACTTTTGGATCTAAATGGTTTAAATGTAAGTGCACGTGATCTTTTTCATTTCCAACCCCTCTACCTTCATTAATTTCAACCGCAATTGACCTGCTTACAACATCTCTTGAAGCGAGGTCTTTAGCTTTTGGAGCATATCTTTCCATAAATCTTTCGCCTTTGGAATTTACTAAATAACCACCTTCGCCCCTCACACCTTCTGAAATTAAAGTTCCATGACCATAAATTCCTGTTGGATGAAATTGGACAAACTCCATATCCTGTAAAGGTAAGCCTGCTCTAAGAACCATAGCATTTCCATCTCCAGTGCATGTATGAGCTGAAGTTGCTGAGTAATAAACTTTTCCGTAACCACCTGTTGCAATTATCGTTATGTGAGATCTAAATCTATGGATAGTTCCATCATTCAAATTCCAAGCAATTAATCCTTTGCACTGACCATCTTTCATTAAAAGATCCAACGCAAAATACTCAATGAAAAATTCTGTGTTATGTTTTAAGGCCTGACCATATAAGGTGTGCAAAATAGCATGGCCAGTTCTGTCTGCAGCAGCACAAGTTCTTTGAACAGGCTCGTTACCATAATTCTTTGTCATTCCTCCAAAAGGACGCTGATATATTTTTCCATCTTCAGTCCTGCTGAAAGGAACACCATATTTTTCTAATTCTAAAACTGCTCTTGGAGCTTCTTTACACAAATACTCGATACAATCTTGATCACCTAACCAATCTGAACCTTTAACTGTATCGTACATATGCCATCTCCAATCATCTTCACCCATATTACCAAGAGCTGCAGAGATGCCGCCTTGTGCTGCAGAAGTGTGACTTCTTGTTGGGAAAACTTTAGAAACGCATGCAGTTTTTAATCCTGCTTCGCTTAATCCAACCGCGGCTCTTAAACCAGAACCTCCTGCACCTAAAACAACTACATCGTATTCGTGGTCAATAATTTTGTAAGATTTCATAATTTATAAGTTAGATATAAGTATTATTGTAAATAATGGAATAATCAAAGATGACAAAAAAACACCAATATTTAGAAGCTTTTTTGTGCTCTCTACGTGAATATAGTCCTCAAAGACTTCACTTATGCTCAAAGCAGAATAAAAAAACATTGAGACAAGGAATAAAGAAAAAAGTAATTTTGAAGGTTGGGAAGATAAAAAGGCTAAGATTTCATTATAGCTAGAGTCATAAAGCGAAACAAAATTCACTAAGAACCACAGCATAAGGGGCACCATTATTAAAGAAGATATTTTTAAAAAAAGCCATTTCTTTGTTGCTTTAATCATAATTGTAAAAATCCCCTAGAAGAATATATTAATATTGTTAATAGAAAAGAACCAAAGATTACTAAAAGCCCTGTTATTTTAGAAATTTTTAGTTCAAAACCTAAACCAACATCCCAAAACCAATGTCTTATTTCACTCAAAATTTGAAAAAGGTAAGACCATATAAAACCCATGATAAAAAATTTTCCAAATAACGAATTTAAAAATATTTTGAAAATATCATATGCGTCTTCACCAAAAAATATACTTCCAGCCCAAATACAAATAAAAATTAATAAAAAATAATTTAAAATACCTGTGATCCTATGTGAAATAGAAACAAGGGATGAAACATGCCAATTGTATATCTGAATATGAGGAGATAATGGATTGTTTTCTTTCATATTTATCTTTTAATATAAGCTTCAGCAATTTCAACAGCATTTAAAGCTGCGCCCCTCAATAAATTGTCAGAAACAATCCACATATTTAAAGAATTTTTCTTACTATTATCTTTTCTAATTCTTGAAATAAAAGTCTCGTTTTTACCCTCTGCATCTACTGGTGTGATATAACCACCATCAGAATTCTCATCGACTACTTTACAGCCCTCTGCAGTATTTAATAATTCTTTTACTTTTTTAATAGAGAAATCATTTTCAAATTCAATATTTACTGACTCTGCATGTGAAACGAGAACAGGAATTCTTACACATGTTGCAGTAATATCAATTTTAGTACCTAATATTTTATTAGTTTCTTTAATCATTTTTAGTTCTTCTTTAGTGTAGCCATCGTCAGAAAAACTATCTATATGAGGTATTGCATTAAACGCAATTTGTTTTGTAAAATTTTTTACCTCAAAATTTTTATTATTCAATATCGATTTTGTTTGATCAATTAACTCATCCATAGGTTTTTTTCCAGCTCCAGAAGTAGACTGATAAGTTGAAATCACTATTCTTTTAATTTTGAAGTTATCATTAAGTGATTTTAAAACAATAACTAGCTGTGCAGTTGAACAATTAGGATTTGCAATTATATTTTTTTTAATGTTTTTTAAATGGTCTTTATTAACTTGAGGAACTATCAAAGGTACATCAGGGTCCATTCTGAAAAAACTTGAGTTATCAATTACAACTGAATGTTTTGCTGCTAGAGGAACATATTTTTCAGAGATTGTTTTTCCAGCTGAAAAAAAAGAAATATTCACTTTGGAAAAATCAAAATTTTCCAAATTTTCAACTTTGATTTCTTTATCACCAAATTTAAGAGTAGATCCTGCGCTATTAGACGACGCTACAAAATATAAATTATCAATCGAAATTTTTTTATTGTGTAAAACTTCAATTATTTTCCTACCAACATTTCCTGTGGCACCTACAATAGCAATATTCATGATGTTTTACTTATACTAGATGAAGGGTAAATCGCAAACTGTTCCTAAATATGTTTTATCGTTAATTTCGATCTTAAATTGATTTTTGCCATCCCAATAAGGTTTATTGATCATAGCAATACCAATAATCTTTTTAAAATTTGGCGAATAAGCGGCTGATCTTAAGTATCCAACAATATTATTCTTTTCATCGAACAATTCCTGTTCTTTGCTCATATTGATTTTGTTATAATCAATTTTAACACCCATTAATTTTCTAGACACTCCATCTTTTTTAATTTTTTTTAACTTTTCTTTTCCTAGAAACTTAACATCGGTATCTAAGTTTATATACTTATCGAAATTTGCTTCAAATGGGTTATCTCCATTATCAAAATCGTTTCCATAAGATAAAAGCGCTGACTCAATTCTTTCAATTAGATTTGGGCAACCAGCTCTGACGTTCAATTCCTTGCCATGTTCAAATAAGCCATCATATAATTTTTGTCCAGCAATATCATTCTCAACATATACCTCAAATCCCCCTTGTTTCGACCAACCTGATCTTGCTACAAAATATTTATTTTGTTTAAATTCAAAGTATTTAAAATTGAAAAATTTTAGTTGTCTTATTTCATCACCAAACAATTTAGCCATTAAGTCGTCTGATAGAGGACCTTGAATAGCAAGTATGTTAACATTTGGCTCATGAATTTTGACATCAAAATTATGTCCTGCAGCTAAGCCTTTCGCAAAAAAGATTACATCAGAGTCGGCAATTGAAAGCCACCATCTATCATTTTCAAGTTTATTAATTATTGGATCATTTACTAAAAGTCCTTCGTGGTCAATTAATGGAGCGTAATAGCATTTTCCAATTTTAGATTTAGATAAATCTCTACATGTCATTAATTGAACAAGTTCTGCTGAGTCTTTGCCTGATATTTCTACCTGTCTTTCCGCAGCAACATCCCAAACTTGAACATACTTTTTTAAATGATTGTAGTCATCTTCAATTGATTTGAAAGATACTGGTAATAGCATATGATTATAAACTGTATATCCGCTAACACCGTGAGCTTCTATTCTTTCTGTGTAAGGTGTGCTTCTAAGTCTACGTGATCTTATAATTGGAAAATTTTTCATTTTTTTAAAAATTCAGCTACCTTTTCTCTCATTTCAAAAGCTTTTTCAAACATAATCATATGTCCGCACTCGTTAATTATTTGGGTCTCTGAATTTTTAATTAAATTTGCGAATTTTTTTCCATTTTCTAAGGGGGCCATTTTATCCAGAGCTCCAAAAATTAATAAAGTTGGACAATCAATTGCAGCTGAAGCTTCTTTGCCATTTTTATAATTGTTACAAGCTTTTAAGTCTGTGGCTAAAATTTCTTTCACCTCTCTTGAGGAATTAATAATTTTCTCGACTGGATTGCCTCCTATAAATTTCCTTGAACCTTCGTAACCCCATTTCATCATTAAGTGTACAGCTTTTTTATCTCCAGAGTCTGCTAGATCAATTAAATCTTGGTTAACAGGCATTCTATAGGAGCCCGCTAAAAAAACTAATTTATGAGTATTTTTTTTAAAACGCGAACCATACTCTAATGCTTCTAAACATCCTTGAGAATGTCCTACTATTGAAACTTGTTCGGTTTTTAAAAAAAGTCTTACGCTTTCAATCCAATCTGCAATTTTTTCGATTGAACCAATGCAGGGCCCGTCCGAATTTCCATGACCTGGTAAATCCAAAGATAAAATATTTAGATCTTTGTTAGATAAAAATTGTTCTGTAAGAGACCACACAATGTGAGATAATCCACTTCCATGTAAAAGAAATACAGTTTTCTTCGTAGGATCAAAGTCTTTACCTGCAGTAGATGCAAATACTTGCTTCTTATCTATTTCAAAAATCAACTTAGTTCCTTGGCCTTTTTTCTTAACTCAAATTTCTGAATTTTTCCTGTTGAAGTTTTCGGTAGTTCGCAAAAAGCAATTTTTTTTGGAATTTTAAAACCAGCCAATGTTTCTCTGCAAAAATCAATAAGTTCTTTCTCTGTTGCCTCTTGATCCTTTACTTTTTCAATAAATGCACAAGGTACCTCGCCCCATTTTTCGTCCGGTTTAGCAACTACTGCCGCTATTGAAACACTAGGGTGTTTAGCCAAAGTATTTTCTATTTCAATAGATGAAATGTTTTCTCCACCAGAAATAATTATATCTTTTGATCTATCCTTGATCTTTATGTAACCGTCTGGATGCACCACAGCTAAATCTCCAGAATGAAACCATCCGTGAGCCATTGCTTTATCAGTTGCCTCTTTATCTTTAAAATAACCTTTCATGACGATATTTCCTTTAATCATAATTTCACCAATAGTTTTGCCGTCCTTTGGTACGGGTTTCATGGTTTCTGGATCTATTACTTTTGTATCTTCTGTGTTTGGATATCTAACACCTTGTCTGGCTTTGATTTCATTCTTTTTGTCTTCATCAAATGAATTCCAGTCATCATTCCACGCACATTGCAGGATATGACCATACGTTTCAGTTAATCCATATACATGCATCACTTCAAAACCTAAATTTTCCATTTTTTTAAAAATTATACTTGGCGGTGGAGCGCCTGCGGTCAAAACAAAAACTTTTTTTTTCAACTTCTTTCTTTCTGACTCTGAGGCACCCGTAATCATATTTAGAACTATTGGTGCACCTCCAAAATGACTGATGTCGTGTTTTTCAATTAATTCAAAAATTTTTTTTATGTCTATAGCTCTTAAACATATAGTTTTTCCATTTAACATTGGAATTGTCCATGGGTATCCCCATCCATTACAATGGAACATTGGTACAACTGTTAAGAAATTTAATCTGTTAGGCATATTCCAAGCTACTGCGCTTCCAGTGGACATTAAATAAGAACCTCTATGATGATATACTACACCTTTTGGATTACCCGTTGTGCCTGATGTATAGCTTAACGAGATTGCTTGCCACTCATCTTTTGGTTTTTTCCAAACATAACTTTCATCTCCTGTATTCAAAAAATTCTCGTATTCTTTGTCACCAATTTTTTTAAGCAAAGATTGATCTGCGTTATCGTCTTGAATATCGATAATCAAAGGCTTAGATTTTACATTTTCTAATGCTTTATTTATTACTGAATGAAGTTGTCTATCGACTATAAGAATTTTTGCCTCGGCGTGGTCTAAAATATAAGAAACTGTTTTTGCATCTAATCTTGTATTGATTGTATTTAGAACTGCGCCAGTCATTGGTACAGAATAGTGAGCCTCAAATATTTCAGGGGTATTAAACGCCATAACTGAAACAGTATCACCCTCTTTAATCCCGATCTTCTCTAATGCACTAGCAAACTTAATACAGCGATTGTAAATTTGTGACCAGGTATAAGAACGATTTTCGTATACTAACGCTTCATAATTTGGATATATATCTTTTGCTCTTTCTAAAAAACTTAAAGGGGTTAAGGGTACAAAATTCGCATTATTTTTATCCAAATTTTGATTATATTTGTTCATTAATTAAATTTAGCACTCATAGTTGTGTGACTGCCACTTGTTCCAACAACGTAATGAGACTGTGCTCTTGGTAAAATTTTTTCAAAATAATACTTTCCTGTATTAATTTTATCTTCATAAAATTCTTTATTTGAATTTTG
>CACFAI010000016.1 GCA_902564265.1 uncultured Pelagibacteraceae bacterium
CACTTTTTGGAGAAAAGAAGGAAAGAGAATAAGTTGGATTAAGCCATATTCTAAAATCAAGGACGTAAGGTACAGTAAATCTGACGTACATATTAAATGGTTTTATGACGGAACTCTAAATGCTTCGGCAAATTGTATAGACAGACATCTTAAAAACAACAAAGATAAGACAGCAATAATTTGGGTTGGGGATGATCCAAAAGTTCAAAAGAAAATAAGCTACAAGCAACTCCATGTAGAAGTATCTAAAATAGCGAACGGACTAAAAAACATTGGTGTAAAAAAAGGGGATAGAGTTACGATTTATTTAACTATGATACCAGAGCTTGCATACACAATGCTCGCATGTGCAAGAATTGGAGCTATACACTCAATAATTTTTGGAGGATTTTCACCTGACAGTATTGCGGGAAGAATTAATGATTGTAACTCAGATTATGTAGTGACTGCTGATGAGGGAGTCAGGGGTGGAAAAACAATTCCACTGAAAGAAATTACAGATGAAGCTTTGTTGAGTTGCACCAATGTTAAAAAATGTGTTGTTGTTAAAAGAACGGGGAATAGAATAAATTGGAATGAGGACAGAGATGTCTGGTACCATGACATAACAAAAAACGTCCCTGCTGTGTGTGAACCTGAGGAAATGAATGCAGAAGATCCTCTTTTCATTTTGTACACGTCTGGTTCAACAGGTAAGCCTAAAGGTGTGCTTCATACTACAGGTGGTTATATGGTGTATGCCTCAATGACTCATCAATACATATTCAATTATAAACAAAAAGATATTTATTGGTGTACCGCAGACATTGGTTGGATTACAGGACATAGTTATATCATTTATGGACCTTTAGCTAATGGAGCAACAACAATTATGTTTGAAGGAATTCCAACTTATCCCGACAGCTCAAGATGGTGGCAAATTGTTGATAAATATAAAGTTAACATTTTTTATACAGCTCCTACTGCAATTAGAGCTTTAATGAGAGAAGGTGAAGGACCTGTCAAAAAAACTTCTAGAAAAAGCTTAAAACTTTTAGGGACTGTAGGAGAACCAATTAATCCTGAAGCATGGGAATGGTATTACAAAACAGTCGGTGATAGTAAGTGTCCAATTGTTGATACTTGGTGGCAAACAGAGACTGGTGGGATACTAATCAGTCCACAAACTGGAGCAATAGATCTTAAACCAGGTTCAGCAACTAAACCTTTCTACGGAATAAAACCTGTAATAGTTGATAAAGATGGAAACGTCTTAAAAGGTGAGGCACAAGGAAGATTATGTATCGCTCAGTCATGGCCTGGTCAAATGAGAACAGTCTACGGGGATCACAATAGATTTATTGAAACATATTTCTCTCAATTTGATGGAAAATATTTTACTGGTGATGGATGTAGAAGAGATAAAGATGGCTACTATTGGATAACAGGAAGAGTTGACGATGTTATAATCGTATCAGGTCACAACCTTGGTACTGCCGAAATAGAAAGTGCTTTTGTTGCTCATCCTAAAGTAGCAGAAGCTGCAGTTGTAGGCTACCCTCACGATATTAAAGGAAATGGTTTGTACTGTTATGTAACTCTTAACGTAGGTGAAAACCCAGACGGAGATTTAGAAAGAGAGTTGAAGCTTTGGGTTAGAAAACAAATTGGACCGATAGCTACTCCTGATATAATTCATTTTTCACCAGGGCTTCCAAAAACAAGATCTGGAAAAATAATGAGAAGAATTTTACGGAAGATTGCGGCAAATGAACACGATCAACTTGGTGACACCACAACCTTAGCAGATCCTAGTGTTGTCAAAAGCCTCGTTGATGAAAGAAAAAATATTTAAAAATTAATTCTCTTTTCGAATTCTTCTTTAATATTGTCCCACTTCAGTATCATGGAGTTCAAAACAATTTTTCTATCTAAAGTTTTAAGTTCTTCAGCAATTGGCGCCCATTCGTACAAAGCTAAAGCGCTCTTATTAAATGGCAAAGAGCTAAAGTATTTTTTCCAATCAATTTCTTCTAATCTTTTATCAAAGGTCGCTTTGCCTTTTGCAATTATATCATCGGGCATTCCGTTCTTAAGTTCATCATGCAAAATTTCTTCATATATCATTTTCGATTTGGCTGTATCTTCGTATTTAAAGAAATAATTTAGATACGAAAAACTGTAGAGAGTAAGATCTTGAAGGGCCACATAATAAATATTCCATTTTGCTTTATTTATTGAGGACAAAAAAACTTCATTGTCAAAATGCAAAACGTATCTGGTTCCCATTCTGGTTTTTAAATAATTATAAAGAGTAACTTGAGTTACCCAAGCTGATTTTTGTTGTATAAATTTTTTTAAATCATCCAAATTCCTCAATTTGCTCTTAGGAAGCACTGCTTTAAACATTGCAACTAGATAAACTTTAAAATCTGCAAGACTTATATCTTTTATATTGAATTTGTATTTTAGCATTATTTTCTACTACAAGTTGTCTAAATATGTAAAAACACCCTTAATTGTAACATTTTTAGGGGTTCCAATCTATGTCATTTTGGGTAATGTTTCGTCTTTTAACCTATAGGGAGGGAAAAAAAATGTCAAAACAACAACAACACTGGGAAAAAACTAGAATGTTGCTATTCATAACGTTAGCGATCTGGTTCGTTTTCTCTATTGGCATCTTTATTTTCGGCGCCGAAATGGAAGCATCAACAATAAGACCACTTGGATATCCATTGTCTTATTACATGACATGTCAAGGTTCTCTTGGAATTTTCGTAATACTAATTTTTTGGTTTGCGAATAGACAAGAAAAAATTGACGAAGAGTTCGGCTACACTGAAAGAGAGGATGACTAATGTTTAAAGGTAAATTTATAGACAATCTTCCTAAGATTTATGGAACATATACCGGCGGGTTTATTGTTTTCATAATCTTAATGGCGATTGCTGAACAAGCTGGAATGTCGGCGAAGTTAATTGGTATTTTCTTTGTTGCGTTCACAGTTTTAATTTATGCGTTAATTGGTTACCTATCACGTACAATGCAAACAGATGCATATTACGTAGCTGGAAGACAGGTTCCAACAGTATTCAACGGAATGGCTACTGCAGCAGACTGGATGTCTGGTGCATCATTCGTTGCGATGGCTGGAGGAATTTACTTTAAGGGTTACGGCTATATGGCACTGCTTGTTGGTTGGACGGGTGGATATGTACTAGTTGCTTCGCTATTAGCACCTTACTTGAGAAAGTTTGGTTGCTACACAGTTCCAGATTTTATCGGAACTAGATATGGCGGAAACTTAGCTAGATTATCTGCGGTAATAGTCTTAACAGTTGCATCATTCACATACGTGACTGCACAGATCAATGCGACAGGAACAATTGCATCAGTTGCACTTGATATTGATTTTAAGATTGCTGTGTATGTTGGTCTTGCAAGTATATTGATGTGTTCAATGCTTGGTGGAATGAGAGCAGTTACTTGGACGCAAGTTGCACAGTACATCGTACTGATTATAGCATACTTGTTACCAGTTTTCTGGATCAGTAACAAAATGGGTGCGGGAGTATTTCCACACTTTATGTTAGCAGATGAAGTAGCAAGGATCGCTGAGTTAGAAGCTCAGTTTGGTCTTGGTGAAGTTAAAAACTCTGCAGCTGACCTAAAACAAGTACCAAAAGGCTTAGCAGGTATAACTAAAGCGCACGCAGAAGTTAACACAACACCTTGGAAATTTATTTCATTAGCAGTTTGTATGATGGCTGGAACAGCTTCATTACCACATGTTATGATGAGATATTTCACAACTCCAAGTGTGAAAGCTGCAAGAAGATCAGTAGGTTGGTCACTATTCTTTATATTCCTACTTTACTCTTCAGCACCAATGTTAGCGACTTTGTCTAAACTATCACTAATGGATCCAAACCTAGCTACTGGAATTATTGGTAAATCAATTGCTGAAGTTCAAGCGATTGACTGGTATCAAAACTGGAACCAAGCAAACTTAATGTTTGTAAGCGACTTTAACGGAAATGGAACACTTGAATTAAACGAGTTTTTCATGGGTGGTAAAGCCGTTGTATTGGCTACTCCAGAGATAGCAGGATTACCTTATGTAATTTCTGGTCTAGTTGCTGCTGGAGGTATGGCTGCTGCCATGTCAACAGCTGACGGATTAGTGTTAGCGATATCAAATGCTCTATCGCACGACATTTACTACAAGATGATTAACCCAAGAGCAGAGACAGCGAAAAGACTTATCGTTGCAAGGGTATTACTTGTATTAATTGGTTTTGCAGGAGCAACAATTGCAGCTCTTGAGATTCAAGGTATCTTAGGTTCAGTCATCTGGGCTTTTGACTTTGCGATGTCAGGATTATTCTTCCCACTTGTACTAGGAGTATGGTGGAAGAGAGCGAATGCTCAAGGAGCAGTTGCTGGAATGTTAGGTGGTTTAGCAGCAGGTACTGCGTATCTGATTTGGACTAGAACTACTGGACAAACATTCTTGGATATTACTCAACTTACATTTGGTATTGTAGGTTCTACAGTAAGCTTTGTATTAATGGTCGTAGTCAGCTTGTTGACTAAGGCACCTGATGCTGCTACTCAAAGAATGGTTGACGAGGTACGAATACCTAGCGGTAAAGCGATACTTGGTAAACAACACTAAATAATTAATCTCGAAGGGGCGAAAATTCGCCCCTTCAATCTCTCAAAACACATGTACGCAAACTTTCATCCAATGGTTTATTTAATCGATTACGTTATGGGCGTAATTATGTGGACATTAATTGGAAGAGTTGCGATGAATATATTTCAAAGAGAGGACTCAAATTTCTTCTTTATGAAGATATTTGTGAAAATGACTGATCCATTTCTTCGAATGTTTGCATTTATTACTCCATCCTTCATTATAAAGCCTTTAGTGCCGCTTTATGTTGCTTGGTTCTTCTACATGTTTAGATTTTACTTAATGCCTTACCTATTAGGCTATTCTGTAATGGGAATGTTATCATTTCCATTAGAAAGTGAAATTGCTATTCAAATATACCAAATTTTCGGTAAAAATTGATTCAAAAAAAAAACAAAAATTGATACTAGTATTCTTAGTATCAATGAAAAAAATTCAAATATCTCCATCAATTCTTTCGGCTGATTTCAGTAATTTAGAAAAAGATATAAAAAAACTTGAAACAGCGGGCGCTGACATGATTCATGTTGATGTAATGGATGGTCACTTTGTGCCCAATATTACTATTGGTCCACCTGTTATTAAAGCTCTGAGAAGTAAAACTTCACTTCCATTTGACGTTCATTTAATGATTAGTCCAGTTCATAAATATATAAAGGATTTTGCAAATGCAGGTGCAGATATTATTACAATTCATCCAGAGGCTACTCCTAATTTACAAGAGTCCATTAATGAAATAAGAAATTTTAAAAAAAAGGTAGGTATATCTTTAAATCCGGATACTAAAATTGATATTGTTGAAGATTATTTAGATAAAGTCGACTTAATACTTATTATGAGTGTTTATCCAGGTTTTGGGGGTCAAAAGTTTATCTCTGAGGTCTTAGAAAAAATAAAACACTTAAAAAATTTAAAAGATAAAAAAAAACTAAATTTTGATATTGAAGTTGATGGTGGAATTAATTTTTCAAATTTCAAATCAGTAATTGATGCTGGGGCAAATGTTTTAGTATCTGGAACTACAATTTTTAAAGAAAATGATGGAGACATAAAAAAAAATATAGATTTTCTAAAATCGATTTGATTTATCATGATAGCTGAAGAAAAATTTTTAAATAATTCTCTTTCTTATCTTTATAAACAAATTAGAAAAATATATCTCAGCTCAAATATTTATAACCGGAAGATATCTAGAGTATTTGATGGAGGCTTGAATTATGTTCCTAATTTAAGTTTACTAAACTGTATTATTAAATCAAAAGAGAGAAATTTTAGAATTGAAGATTTTAGTCTTGAGAATGTTTGGGATAAAATTGATCTTAATGACAAAGATTTTAAAAAGATTCATAGTTTTTATTGGTTGTTTACAATTAACTTAAAATCATCAAAAAAAATTACTCAAAATATAATATCAAACTGGATTGAAAATTATGAAAGCTATTCACCAAAGAGTTGGGAAACTGATACATTAGCAAAAAGAATTATTTCATGGATTTCTAATAGCCAGATTACTTATGAAAATGCGACAGAAAATTATAAAATTTTATTTTCTAGAAACATTAAAAAACAAGTAAATCATTTGATTAATGAGATTGATAACTCTTCAACTTTAAACGACAAAATGTTGGGGTGTGCTGCGATAATTCTTGCTAGTTTATCTTTTAATGGCCAAAAAAAATATCTAGACTTTGCACTAAATTTGCTAAAAAAAATTATTAATTCATCTTTTGAATTAGATGGATTTCCAAAATCTAGAAGTCCCAGACAATTACTTTTTTACATGAAGTATTTGATATTTATAAGAGAGCTTCTTAGAGACTCGCAGAATGAAATTCCTGAACATTTAAATGAAATTATATATTATTTAGGGAAATGTTATGCATTTTTCTTTATAGAAAATGAGAAGAAATTTTTGTTTAATGGTAATCAAGAAATAAATAATCTTGATTTTCAAAATTTTCTTAAAATCCATGATTATAAATTTAGGAATAACTTAAATAATTTGGGCGGTTACGTAATTCTCTCCCATAAAAAAAATTGTTTAGCTATGGATGTTGGATCATCCCCAGAAAAAAAAAATTCATCAGAGTATCAGTCTGGGGCATTATCTTTTGAATTTTTTTATGACAATGAAAAACTCATTACTAATTGTGGGTACTATCAAGATTTTAAACATAAATTAAATATTATTTCAAAATCAACAGCATCGCATTCAACTATTTCAATTGATGACAGTTCTTCATGTTCTTTTTCCAAGAAACCTAATGGTCAAAATTTTCTTAAAAGTAATCTAAAAATATTCGATAAAAAAATAGAGGACGATCAAGATAAATGGCATATCTCAGCAAAACATGATGGTTACCAAAAAAAATATGGCCTAAATATTCAAAGAGATCTTATCTTCCTAAAAAACCAAGATAAATTTATTGGAACTGATAAAATTATATCCAAAAGGGGTTTTCAAAATTTAGAATATGAAATTCGATTCCATCTTATGCCCGGTACAAATGCGATTAAAACACAAGATCAAAAATCTATATTAATACAACTGAAAAAATCTGGTTGGAAATTTACTTGTGATAAAGAAATTTTCGATATTGAAAAAGGTCTTTATTTTGGTAGAAAAAACTCTTTTTCAGAAAATCAAAATATATTTATCAATGGATTTATCTCAAATGAAGAGGAAGAAATCAACTGGTCGATTGAAAAAATATGAATTTAAAAAAAA
>CACFAI010000017.1 GCA_902564265.1 uncultured Pelagibacteraceae bacterium
AAGAAGAAAAAAAAAGCTGTTAAAAAAAGAGGAAAGAAAACAAAAAAGTCGATTAAGAAAAGATCAAAAACTTTTAAAAAAGCGACTAGAAAACTTTCTAAAAAAGCAAACAGAACAAAAACTCTTAAGCCAAAACTCAAAAAACGTAAAACAAATGGAGGAAAAATGAGTGCAGAGATGAAAGTGTCTTCTGTTCTAGATACCTCTCATTTGAAGGTTAAATTTCCGTTTAAAACAAAATACGGAAACTACATTAACGGAAAATTTGTAGAGCCTAAATCTGGTAAGTATTTTGATAATACTTCCCCGATCTCAAATGAAGTTATCTGTTCAGTTGCACGATCTAACGAAAAAGACGTGGATGCAGCATTAGATGCTGCTCACGCAGCTTTCCCAACTTGGGGAAAGACATCAATCACTGAAAGATCAAACATTTTATTAAAAATAGCAGATGTATTAGAAAAAAATCTAAATACATTAGCAGTAGCAGAATGTTTAGATAACGGTAAGCCAATCAGAGAATGTATGGCTGCTGACTTACCTCTTGTAATAGATCACTGGAGATATTTTGCAGGAGTAATAAGAGCAGAAGAGGGTTCAGTTGCTGAAATCAGTAACGGTGAATATTCTTATCACATTCCTGAGCCACTTGGTGTAGTTGGACAAATTATACCTTGGAACTTCCCATTACTTATGGCAACTTGGAAACTTGCTCCGGCATTAGCTGCTGGTAACTGTGTGGTATTAAAACCTGCAGAGCAAACTCCAGCATCCATCATGGTAATGATGGAATTAATTGGTGATCTTTTACCAAAAGGTGTTGTTAACATTGTAAGCGGTTATGGTTTAGAAGCTGGTAAGCCTTTAGCATCTTCTAAAAGAATAAGAAAAATTGCTTTCACTGGAGAAACAACAACTGGTAGATTGATTATGCAATATGCATCACAAAACTTAATTCCAATAACATTAGAATTAGGTGGTAAATCTCCTAACATTTTCTTTGAAGACGTCATGGAAAAAAACGATGACTTCTTTGACAAGTGTTTAGAGGGTTTTGCAATGTTTACATTAAACCAAGGAGAAGTTTGTACTTGTCCAAGTAGAGTACTAGTTCAAGAGTCTATCTATGATAAATTCATGGAAAAAGCTATTGCTAGAACTAAAGCTGTAAAACAAGACAATCCTTTAAAAATGGAGACAATGATTGGTGCACAAGCTTCATTAGAACAAATGGAAAAAATTAAATCTTATCTAGATTTAGGTAAGAAAGAGGGTGCCAAAGTTCTATGTGGGGGAAATGTTGCAAAAATCAATAGTGGTTTAGAAAAAGGAAACTACATTGAGCCAACTATTTTCGAAGGTAAAAACAACATGAGAATATTCCAAGAAGAAATTTTTGGACCAGTTGTTTCTGTAACTAAATTTAAAGATGAGAAAGAGGCATTGGAAATTGCTAATGACACTCTTTATGGTTTAGGTGCAGGAGTATGGACTAGAAATGGAAATCTTGCGTTTAGAATGGGTAGAGAAATTCAAGCTGGTAGAGTTTGGACAAATTGTTATCATGCTTATCCTGCTCATGCTGCTTTCGGTGGATATAAACAATCTGGTATCGGAAGAGAAACTCATAAAATGATGCTTAACCACTACAGACAAGTGAAGAACTTACACGTGTCTTACAGTGAAAAGAAATTAGGCTTCTTTTAATAGATAATTAATATATAATGGCCCGTGAGGAATCACGGGCCATATATTTATGAAAGTAAAAGCAACAGAATCGGCATTAAAACTAATTGAAGATATTAAAGCTCAACACGGTGAAGAGCTTTTATTTCATCAATCAGGTGGATGTTGTGATGGAAGCGCTCCAATGTGTTATCCTAAGAAGGAATATATGGTAGGAAACAGTGATGTAAAACTTGGCGAGATTGGTGGAGTTCCATTTTACATGAATGATGATCAATATGAAAAGTGGAAACACACTGATTTAACTATTGATGCTGTTAATGGTATTGGCGGAATGTTCTCTTTAGATAACGGAACAGGTCGCAGATTTCTGACTAAATCAGAAATCTGCTTAGTCGTGGATAACGACAAAAAAAATTAAATAATCTTTTATTGTCCAGGGGCTTTGTAGCCAATTTTACCTGCTTTAGCTGTAGCTTTTGAAAAATCAATTGCTTCAAGTATTGTTAAATTTTTAACAGCACCTGATCCTTCAACAACAAGTTTTATTGCAGCAAAATCATCAAACGATGAAAGTTCTGCAACAACAACAAAATCATAAGATCCTCTTACAATGTCCATACTATGCATTGTTCCGCCCATGGCTTTTGTTAATTGTTCTACCACTGCTTTTCTATCAGTTCCCGGATCTTTCAAGAATCCTTGAAAAGCTTTTTCTGTGTAGTTTCCCATTATATATGCTTTCATATTATACTCCTTATATTAAATATTATAGTAACGAGTTTATGGGTTTTGTTGATATGATTTATTTGCACACTAGACACTTTAAAAGGTCATGTTAGATTAAATAATGTACGAAAAATACGGTCAATTCATAGATGGTAAATGGCACAAATCTTCTACAGGCGAAACTTATGAGGTTATTAATCCAGCTAATGAGGAAATTATAGGTAAAGCATCTAAAGCTTCACCTGAGGATGTTAATAAAGCATTATTGTCGGCACAAAAAGGTTTGGAAGTTTGGAGGAAAACCTCACCATGGCAAAGAGCATATATCTTAAGACGCATTGCAGACAAAATGCGAGAGAAACAAGATGTATTAGCTAAGTGGATGACTCTTGAAATGGGAAAACCTTTAGTCGAGGCAAAAGGTGAAGTTAATGGAGCAGCTGATATTTACGAGTGGAACGCTGAGGAGACTAAAAGAATTTATGGTCAAACGGTTGAGAGTAGATTTGATGACACAAGAATACATGTTTACTATCAGCCAGTTGGGGTAGTTGCTGCATTAGTTCCATGGAACTTTCCTCTAGTATTGTCAGCCAGAAAAATTTCAACTGCACTAGCAGCAGGGTGTTCAGTAATTGTAAAACCAGACGTTATAACTCCCGGAGTTGTTATGGAACAGGTTGAAATTTGTAGAGAATGTGGGGTGCCCCCAGGTGTGGTAAATTTATTATCAGGTGATCCACCAAGTATCGCACAACAACTTATTGCTTCAGATATAATTAAAAAAATTTCTATAACAGGATCTTCAAGAGTTGGTAAATTAATCTTAAAACAAGCGGCTGATAAAGTTCAAAGAGTTACAATGGAATTAAGTGGCCATTCACCATTTATAGTTTTTGATGATGCAGATATTAAAAAAGCAACTGATATGGCAATTGCAGCAAAGTTTAGAAATAATGGTCAAGTTTGTATTTCACCCAATAGATTTTATATTCAGGAAAATAAAAAAGATGAATTTGTAAATTTGTTTGTTGAAAAAACTAAAAAATTAAAAATTGGTGATGGTATGGACCCTTCAGTTCAACTTGGACCTCTTACTACCAAAAAAAGATTAAATGAAGTTGAAGAATTAGTTGAGACAACCAAAAAAGAAGGTGCGAAAGTTTTACTAGGTGGGAAAAGACCATCAGGTTTTAATAAAGGCTTTTATTACGAACCAACTATATTTGATAACGTAAAAGATGATTATACAATTATGAAAGTAGAACCATTTGGACCTTTGGTTCCTATGTTATCCTTTAAAAGTTTCGATGAAGTTATAGATAGAGCTAATAATCATGAATTAGGTTTATCAAGTTATATATGTACAAATTCAATGGAGAAAGCCCATAAAGCTTCAGAGTTGATGGAGACTGGAACGGTAGCTGTTAACACACATTTAGTTGCAATAGCAGAAGCACCTTTTGGAGGCATCAAACAAGCGGGATATGGAAGGGAAGGTGGTTCTATGGCAATAAAAGATTATCTTAATGTTAAGTATACTCACCTTGGTCTAAAAGGTTAATCTAAATGACTGAATTAATTTTGGCTTTAGGCGCAGGCCTTCTAAGTTTTTTATCTCCGTGTGTTTTACCTTTAATACCTGGGTATATATCTTACGTATCAGGAAAATCTTTAAATGAGCTACTTGAAGAAAAAAAAGTTAATATTTTACCAATAGTTTTATTTACAGTTGGTTTCTCTTTAATTTTTATCGCATTTGGTGCAACTAGTTCTCTTATTGGAAAAATTTTATTAAATAATTCAATAGAGTTAAGAATATTTTCTGGCTTAGTAATTATTTTTTTTTCTCTTCAAATAATTGGAATAATAAATTTAAATTTTCTTAACTTTGAAAAAAGATTTCAATCTCAAAAAAGTGCTAACATTTTTAGCTCTGTTCTAGTTGGAATGGCTTTTGGTTTTGGTTGGACTCCATGTATTGGACCCATTCTAGGTTCAATATTAGCTCTTGCAGCCGTTGAGCAAACACTTCTCAAAGCAGTAATGCTATTATTATTTTATTCTCTAGGGCTGGCTATACCGTTTATTTTATCAGGCTTCTTGATACAAAAATTCATGCTTGTTTCAAAAAACCTCAAAAGAAATATTAATATTATTTCAAAAACCGGTGGATTTATTTTATTAGGAACGGGTATTTTAATACTTACAAACCAACTTCAGGCAGTTGGTTTTTATTTGTTGAAATTACTACCTTTTTTACAAAATCTTGGTTAAAAAAATCATCTTTTTTGGTATAATCAAAATATGTCATTAAGCTATTTAATAAATCAATCTAGTAAGTTTATCTGGTACTCTGCGCACTACATCATTTCTTTTAAGTATGCGACACCTATTAAAATAGATAAGTCTAATCCACCTCCATTTTATGGAAAGATGCCATCAGGTAAAAAACTATTTTTTGAAATGATGAAACTTTTAAATGAAGAAAGAAAATTAATTAATTCAAAATTCTATAAAATACCAAAAACAGAATTAAAAGATCTAATAAACACAGCCAAAGGAAGCTTTGACTTTTTTCTCGATTTACCCAAAATTGATAAAAGAAGAACATCAGGTAAATTTTCTGAGGTAAAATCAAATAAAGATCTGCCAAAATATTTCCTTAGAAATTTCCATTATCAAACTGATGGTTATTTAAGTGAAAAATCTGCAAGATTGTATGAATTTCAAGTTGAGACTTTATTTTCAGGGTGTGCTGCAACAATGCGAAGATTTTCAATGATCCCCTTAATTAAATTCATAAAAGATGAAAATTTACCAAGAACAAAGTTGTTGGATATTGGTACTGGTACAGGTGATATAATTGAAACATATAAATTAAATACTAAAAATTTAGAGGTCACTTGTTCAGACTTATCCGAAGAATATTTAAACGTTGCTAAAGAAAAATTAAAGAAATTCTCAGATATAAACTATGTAAATTGCAAAGGGGAAGAGCTCCCATTTGATGAGAAATCTTATGATATAGTCACTTCGACCTACGTTTTTCATGAAGTTCCTTCTGCCATAAGAAAAAAAATTTTTAGTGAAATCTCAAGAGTTTTAAGAAAAGGAGGGATTTTTATTTTAACAGATTCTTTACAAATGGATGACAATCCAATTTTAAATCCACTATTAGAATTTTTTCCCTATTCGACACACGAACCTTATTATCCAAAATATATAAGAGAAGATTTAGCTAGTGTTGCTAGACAAAGCGGATTAGAACTTTTTTATTCTAAGAATGCTTATCTTTCAAAAAGTATAGCTTTCAAAAAAATTTAATTAACTAAATTTTCGTAATAGATGTCTAAGCTTACCTTCTGAGGAGTCGTAATCAATATAACAACCTTGTAAAAATCTGTTACCTTCATTAGGATTAAATTCTGTTCTACCATGAAGTAATCTGTAATTATCCATCATCAGTAAGTCACCTGGATTTAATTTGAATTTTATTAAAAATTTATCTGAGTTGTAAACTTCTGAAATTTTATTCCTTGCTTTATAATATAAGTCTAGTCTATCTTTTTCTAAAGCTGGGACAAAATCTAGTCTGGTACTAAATCTTACTTGTTTTATCTTTTTATTTTGATCTAATTCAATTAGTTCTCCATAATTTTCTAAAACAACATTTTTATCTACAAATCTAAACTTTACTTTTACTTCTGTGAGTATTTTGAAAAATTCAGGAAATTCTTTTTTTAAATTTTCTGCTACCGCAAAACCATCAACAAGAGTAGAAAATCCACCTTTAACCTCATTTTCGATACAGTGCAATAATTGAATGTTGGGAACAGGTTTTCTGTAAGGATTGTCAGTGTGTGGTGAAAGTGGAAGAGGTGTATAAGCTAAATCATTTGGATTTGGCTTTGACTTCACATTAAAATATTCACCAAAATTTGTTCTTCTTATACTGCCAATTGAATTAGCGAAATTTACAATGAAATTATTTTTAGTTGGAACATTTGAAATAATAATGAAACCATTTTTATAGAATGATTTTAAAAGCTCAAGCATCTCACCGCTTTCTAAAAAATTATCATTATATTTAAAATTCTTTATATTATTAAGGTCAGAATTCCAAAGTGTTGGCTGCATTAATTTTTCTATTTCCTCATCTGAAGAGAACTCTTTTTCAATTTTTTTAATGTCAAATTTAGACTTTACTCCATCACTAAACTCGAGATTTAAAAGATCATTATCAATTTTAACATTTTTTATTGTTATATTTTTTAGAAAAGATGGATCAAATAATCTTTGTTCAGTATTAGCATCTAGATGTTCTTTTTCAGACACTCTTTCTCTTAACCAAATAGGATGTAATTCTTTCCTTTTTGATCCTAGAAACACAAATATTTTGTTATTTTTTTCTAATTGTATTTTCATATTTACAATTAACATTTCAACAAAAAATAGCTTTAATCAAGCAAAATTAAATAGTAATAAGATCTTAAGATAAATCAAAACAAATGAAAAATATTGAATTTTATAGATTTTTAATCTCTTTAGCTAAAGACTTAAATAGATTTTACAAAAAGAATTTAAACAAACCTTTTAAGGCCATTAACAAAGGTAAAGGCTTCAACTATGACCCAGTCACTATAGCTGATAAAAAATTTGAAAAATTTATAAGAGCAAAGATTAATAAAAAATACCCATCTCATTCTATTATTGGCGAAGAATTTGGTAAAAAAGTAACCAAAAGTGATTACTCTTGGGTAATAGATCCAATCGATGGGACAAGATCTTTTGTAATTGGTAATCCCTCATGGAGTAA
>CACFAI010000018.1 GCA_902564265.1 uncultured Pelagibacteraceae bacterium
TAGTTCTGTTGTGCAAACAGGTGTGAAGTCTTTTGGGTGCGAAAATAGGACACCCCAACTATCACCTAGCCATTCATGAAATGAAATATCGCCAATTGTTGTTTTAGCTTTAAAGTCCGGCGCTAAACTATTTATTTTTAGAGTCATTTACATCTCCTTTTTAAAAACAAATTATATGCAAGATTGATTTGCTATGCAATTTTTTATAAGATGATTATTAATATGATTTTTGAACAACTATTTGATAATAAGTCTTCAACCTATACGTACATACTGTCAAGTGGTGAAGGTCGTGAAGCTTTAATAATCGATCCGGTAATAGAGCACACTGAAGAATATATAAAGCTTTTAGAAAAACTAAAATTAAAATTAGTAAAAGTAATTGATACCCATATTCATGCTGATCATATTACTGGACTTAATGAGTTAAGTAAAAGAACTAGTTGTACAAAAATAATGGGTGAAAATTCTAAATCTGAAGTTGTTGATTTAAGAGTGAAAGAAAATGAAAAAATTAAATTAGATGGTATTGAATTAAAAGTTTTGTACACTCCTGGACACACAGATTGTTCGTATAGTTTTTTAATGGAGGACAGAGTTTTCACTGGAGACACTTTATTAATTAATGGGACTGGAAGAACTGATTTTCAAAATGGAAATGCTAAACAACAATACGATTCATTGTTTAATAAATTGCTAAAACTTCCAGAAAATACAATAGTTTTTCCTGCGCATGATTATAATGGGAAAAAAAATTCTACAATTGGAAATGAAATAAAAAATAATCCAAGATTACAAGTAAATTCAATAGATCAATATGTAGAGATTATGAATAATTTGAAATTAGCTAATCCAAAAATGATGGATGTGGCTGTACCTGCAAACGTAAAAGGCCTTACTTTAAATCAAATTTAAAGCGACAAAATTTGGGTTGATTATTGAGTTATTGGCTCTATATATTAATTATGGCTTGCGACAATTCAAAATGTATTTGCACAAACTGCACTAATGACACGTGTGCTTGCGACGAGGATATACAATGTAATTGCAAACCTGAAAGTGTTTGTTGTTGTTGCAATTAGTAAGCTAATTTAATTTCACAATATTATGAATGAATTTTTAGAGTCTATAATTAAGAGAGATCCGGCTGCCAAATCAAAGTTAAGTGTTATCTTAACTTATCCTGGTGCTAAGGCTGTTTTTTTCCACAAAATTGCAAATTTTTTTGCAATTGCAAAATTTCATTTAGTTGCAAGAATAATCTCTCAGTTTTCAAGATTTTTAACTGGAATAGAAATTCATCCAAAAGCAAACATTGGTAAAAATTTATTTATAGATCACGGGATGGGAATTGTGATTGGTGAAACTTCAGAAATTGGAGATAATGTAACGATCTATCACATGGCAACACTAGGTGGTATCTCTCCAAGCGTAAATTCTAATGAACAAAGAAATATTAAAAGGCATCCTACACTTAAAGATAATGTTGTAGTTGGATCTGGTGCACAAATACTTGGGCCAGTAACTGTTGGCAAAAATGCAAAAATTGGTGCTAACGCAGTTGTCACAAAAGATGTTCCAGAAAATGCAGTGATGGTTGGAATACCAGCAAAAAATGTTGGAGAAACTTCTGGCTCAGATGAGAATTTTAAACCTTATGGTATAACTTCTGAAAGTGATAAAAATTAATATGAAAAATGCTCAAAATAATTTTATTGAGGGGATCGGTAATACACCGTTAGTAAAATTAAGAGCTGCATCAGAAATTACTGGATGCAATATATATGGTAAAGCAGAATACTTAAATCCAGGTGGATCAGTAAAAGATAGAGCCGCTTTAGCATTAATTAAAGATGCTCAAGAAAAAAAATTAATTTCAAAAGGTGGAACGATTGTTGAAGGAACAGCAGGCAACACTGGTATTGGTCTTTGCTTAATAGGAAATTCTATTGGGTATAAAACAATTATTGTGATGAATGATAATCAAACTCAGGAAAAAAAAGACATGTTAAAGAACATGGGAGCTGATTTAAGGTTAGTTCCACCTAAACCATACAAAGATGATGGCAATTATGTAAAAGTTGCTGGTAGACTTGCAGATGAATTAAAGAGCAGCAACAACCATGGAGTGGTTTGGGCTAATCAATTTGATAACACTGCCAATTCCAAAGGACATTATGAGACGACAGGGCCAGAAATATGGATGCAAACAGACGGAAAAGTTGATGGTTTTGTTTGTTCGTCAGGTACTGGCGGAACTATTGCTGGTGTAAGTAGTTTTTTAAAAGAAAAAAACAAAAATATTAAAATTTATTTGTCTGATCCTGCTGGATCATCACTTTATAACTACATTGAAAATGGAGCATTAAAAGGTGAAGGTAATTCTATAACTGAAGGTATCGGTTCAAGTAGAGTTACAGCTAATTTTGCAGAGGCAAAAATAGATGGTGCATTTTCAATTGAAGATAAAGAGTCTTTACCACTGTTATATGACTTAATTCAAAACGAAGGATTAAGTTTAGGAACAAGTTGTGGTGTAAATATTGCTGGAGCTATTAGACTTGGTAAGAAATTAGGACCTGGGAAGACAATTGTTACTATTCTTTGTGATAGATCAGATAAATACAACTCCAAGCTGTTTAATAAGAAGTTTTTGGAGGAAAAAGGATTACCGATTCCCGCTTGGATTTAATTTTTTTTCGCACACTTCTTAATAAATCTTTTACATAATAAAAATATTGTAGTTAAATAATTTCATTATTGAGACTATGAACGAACTACTTAAAAAAAATTTTTTTTCACTGTTATTAATCATACTGTTAAGTTTATTTATTTTTTCATTAGCTTTAGCTGATTTAACCAAAGACAAAAAAGAAAAAGCTTGGAATTGTGTTGGAATTTACATGGCAAACTACTTTTTACCATCTGGAGAAAAATTTGATTATGGAATGAAAGAAAAATCGATGGCATCTGTAAAAGTTTGGAAAGAATATGCTCTCGAAGTAGGAATTAAAGAAACTGATTGGGATAAAGGTGTAAATAAAGCTGTCGATAAACACTATGGATCAAAATATAGTGAAAAAGCAACTAATCAGTGTCATAGTTTTTTAGAAGCTACTATCCCTAATGGCAAAGATAGAGTAAAGAAAGTTGCTCAAACTCTATATTAGTACATGAGCGGCTATCTAATTGCTCAACTCAACATGACAGACAAAGAAAGTTTTAAGCTTTATGCTGAAACAGTGCCTGAGTCTGTAAAAAAATTTGGTGGAAAGTACTTAGTGCGAGCTGGAGATTTTAAATCAATGCAAGGAAAATGGGATTTCACAAGAAATGTAATTATACAATTTCCAACTTATGAAAAAGCGTTAGAATGGTACAACTCTGACCTATACAAACCATTAAAAGAATTGCGCCAAAAAGGATCTGAAGGTAATATAATAATTATTAAAGGGATATAAAAAAGGAGATAACATGATAGATAAGTTTGGAAATATATTTTACTTAATAATATACTTAGTTCATTTCATTATTGTTGGAAGCTACGCATTCCAATTGGTTTTCGGAACTCAAAAATTTCTTGAAGGTAGAGGAGTAGATAAAACAGCTACTTTAATAACAAGATTTGCTGGTTCGTTTATGATTGCTATGGTTTTAATGGCAATATATATCGCTTTTATAAGATCAGGTGGTTTAGATGCTACTTGGGCATTCTTTAATTTAGTTTTTATAATTAATGTCACAATATTATGTGCAAATTTTTATACTTTAAAAATTGATAAAACTGGTCTGACTGAGAAAACTAGAAATGATGGAATATACGCCCCACTAGTTCTGGTTATTATTAGTGCTGTTCTTTGTTACGGATTAGCTGATAAAATTTACGTATAAAATTTAATAAATTATCGAATGTTTCCAAAAAAATATTCTAATTTATTATTTATATTAATCATGGGCTTTGGAATGAGCCTCATGATGACACTAATCATCACATATATTAACACAGGAATGGATAGTGAATACTTAAATAGATTTTTGAAAGCTTGGGTTGTTAGTCTTCCTATAGCTATCATAGCTGCATTAGTAGTTGGTCCAATAACAAAAAATTTTGTTGATAAAATTACAAAATAATTAGATCACTACAAAAGAATTATGAAACAAAAAATAATTCATTGATTTATCTGTAAGTCTAGATGAAAATAATTTTATATCTAACACTTGTTTAAAATTCTCATCATAAAAAGAATAACCCATTTTTTGGACAAAATTATTCAAATGATCTACGGTATATCCCATTTCTTTGTATAAATATGGCGCTAACTCAAAATAAATAATTGGTTTTTCTTTTTTTAACAATTTTTCAGCGCTTTTTAAAACATCTAATTCATATCCATCTACATCTACCTTAATTAATTTTATTGGTGTTTTATTTTTTTTAAAGAGTTTGTCCAACGAAATTGCTTTATTAGAAGTTTCTTTCAAAGTACCTCTATGTATTCCATGTTTTTTATCTTGATTATCTAATTTCCAAGACGAATGGACAAATTTTATTTTTTTCTTTTTTTGTGAAATAAAATAATTAAAGATCTTAATCCTTTTCTTAAGATTTGGGTTTAAGTTTATATTTTCTTTTAATTTTTGAAATGCATAAACTGTAGGCTCAATCGAATAAATTTTTGAGTTTTTAAAGATATTCGCAAGTGGTAAAGTTACAGATCCTATATTTGAGCCAATGTCAATTATATCAAATTTTTTTTTCGAGTTTAAATATTTTTTAATATTAAATAATTTTTTTTCATTCTTGATACCCAAAAATATTCCAAGATCAACGCCTTCATCTAAATAAATTTTATATTTAATTCCATTTCTAGAAACTATAAATTTTTTTTTTTGAAAAAGTAAAATAAGTAACTTACTTAATATTGTGGCAAGGAATATTTTTTTTGAGGTACTAAGATTTAGCATATCAACTAATTTGTTTTTCCTAAATAGTTGACAAGAATTACTCCTATTATAATTAAGGTTATTCCAATAATACTGTATAAATTTGGAGTTTGATTATATTTGAATACTCCAAATAGAGTTACTGCTGTTATTGTAAGTCCGCCATAAGTTGCATATGTAAAACCTACTGGAATTATCATCATAGCCTTTGCAAGGAAAAAAATGCAAATAATAATCGTTAAAATACATAATATAGTTGGAACTAAATTAGTAAATCCATTTGTGGTTTTAAGAAAACCATTTGAAGTAATTCCAAATATTACTGCTAGAACAAGGTACAAGTATCCAAATATATTTGTCATAGATTATTTATAGATCTTATCCACTTCTACTTGATATGCTTCAACGAGTTTGTTATTTTGATTAGCTATACCAACTACATCGATCATTTCTTTGATCATATCATCTGTTGCTCCCTTTTTTTTTGCAGCAAACGTATGAGATCTTGTGCAATAATTGCAACTATTCGTAATAGATACCGCAACATATATTAGCTCTTTAGTTACTGAGTCCAGCGCGCCATCTTTCATTATTTGTTTTAAGTTATTCCAAGTTCTTTCTAATAAAATTGGATTATGGGCGATAGATTTCCAAAAATTTGGTATTTTGCTTATTTTCCTTGTTTTTTTTATTTCATTAAAAATTTTTTTTACTTTTGCGTTTCCTTTATACTCGTTAATTGGTTTGAAGATTTCCATATTCCTCCTCTTTTTTAATACATTTTAATTTAGTTATTTACATAAATAAATATTTAAATTAATAAATAAAAAGCTAATGGGCTCAAAAAAGATAGTAATCACTGGTGGTGCGGGTTTTGTTGGTACTAATTTAATAAAACTACTTTTAAATAAAACAAATTATAAATTAGTTTCAATTGATGATTATAGCTCAAGCACACGTAAAAATCATATTAGAAATTCCCGAGTAAAATACATTAAAGCTCATACTAAGAATATCTCTTCGATATTAAACCCAAAACAAGTACATTCGATTTTCCATTTTGGAGAATTTGCAAGGATTTATCAAAGTTTTTTACAAATGGATAAATGTATTGAATCAAACTCTATTGGAACAAAAGCAGTTTTTAATTACTGTCTTAGAAACAAAATAAAACTAATCTATAGCGCAACATCTGCATCACTTGGTAATAAGGGAAATGACAAAAATTTATCTCCTTATGCATTTACTAAAGCTAAGAATTTAGAGTTACTAGAAAATTTAAAAAAATGGTTTAAATTTAAATATGAAGTAATTTATTTTTATAATGTGTATGGCCCTAATCAAATAAGTAAAGGAAATATGGCTACTGTGATAGGGATATTTGAAGATTGTTACAAAAAAAATAAAGCTTTGCCAGTAGTTAAACCAGGTACGCAATCAAGAAGATTTACCCATATTGATGATACAGTTAACGTTTGTTACATCGCTTGGAAAAAAAATCTATGTAGACATTATAGTATTTCTCATAAAGAAAGTTTTTCAATTCTTGAAGTTGCAAAGATGTTTAAACAAAAAATTAAATATTTGCCTAAAAGACCTGGTGAAAGATACGCATCAGCACTTACAACGATGAATCTGTCCAATAAAGTTTACAGACACTTTGGTAAAATTAAACTCAAGAATTATGTTAAATCTTTTATTCATAATAACTAATTAAGAGGTTTGAGCATTTTCAGCATTTTACTGTGCAGTAATTTATTTGGAGATACCAAAACATTCCCATCTTTGAAATTAATTTGATTTTTCCAGTTTGTGACTATTCCACCTGAGGCCCTAATAATTGGTATCAATGGAAAAATATCCCAAATTTTGTTTCCGCATTGAAAGACAACATCGATTTTTCCCTCACAAAAATGAGAATAGCTCAATGCATCCATGCAGGGAAATTGCATCATAGGAAGAATTTTTTTCACTTTCTTGAGTTTGTTTAAAGAAAAATGACCATGAAAATTTCCAGAAAGCTTTATTTTTTTAAAATTTTT
>CACFAI010000019.1 GCA_902564265.1 uncultured Pelagibacteraceae bacterium
GTTACTTAGACTTGTCAAAAAAAGCTTCGTAAATCATCATGACAATTGCACAGCCCATTAATATGTAAACAGGCAATACATCAAGAAAACCAATCATCATTGATCTCGTTAATGTAGTAGCTAGTCCTATTAAAAAGAAGATCGCAAAAGATAACCCAACTAGTGTAGTAATTTTATTCATTAAATTTTTTACTTTCTTTTTCTAGCCAATTAGCAACACCTAAAAATCTTTGATCATCATATTTGTCACCAATTAACTGAAGTCCTAATGGTAAGTTATTTTCTCCCTGAAGTAAAGGAAGAGAAATTGCAGGTGTGTGCATATAGGACCAAACTCTATTGAAATCAGCACTTCCAGTGCTTTTCAAGCCTTTGTCAGCCACACCCGTGCTACATGGACTTAATACTCCATGATAGTCCTCAAAAACTTCTTTATATGACTCATAACTTCTGCTCATAAAATCAACTGCATCAAGGTATTCTTTTGCAGAATGTTTCATTCCTCGAGAAATTGCTGTTTGCATTTCTTTTGAAAGTTTATTTTTAGATTTCTTATAATAAACTTGAAAATTATTTGCTAAATCAGTTTCATGAATAATCCGATGGTATTTATCAATATCTTTAAAATAAGAGGGTGTATCAAATACTTCTATATTTTTTTTAAAAGACTTTATAAAAAATTCAAAAGACTCTCTCGATTTTTTATCAATTTTTTTCCAACTTTCAGTTTTATAAAATATAAATTTTGGATCAAACATTGGACCTTTTTTACACTCCTCCAACATAAATTCGGATGAATAATGAATGGTCGCTTTATCGTATGAGTCTTTTTTAATTAAAACTTTAGCTAATAACGCAACATCTTCTACAGTTTTTCCAAATACTCCAATATGGTCCAGATGATAAGATGTTCTTAAAACTCCATTTCGTGAAATTAAACCATAACTTGGTTTATAACCAACTACTCCACAGTAAGATGCAGGTCTTATTACTGAACCTCCAGTTTGTGATCCAATTGAAAGTGGAGCCATGTGAGATGCTATAACAGCAGCAGAACCACTTGAGGATCCACCTGGTGTTCTAGAATAATCATGAGGGTTTCTAGTTTCTGGGGGACTAAGAAATGCTAGTTCCGATGTATTTGTTTTACCCATTATGAGGGCTCCAGCAGATTTTAATAAGTCTACTATTTCAGCATTTTGAGACTCAGTTTTACCTTTTCTTAAAATAGTTCCACATTCGGTTGGCATATCGTAGGTTCCAATTATATCTTTAAGTGCTACTGGAATACCATGAAGAGGTCCAACCGACTTTCCAGATCTTCTATGCTCATCCGCCTCTTCAGCTTTTTCTAAAAGAAGTTTTTTATCAAAATGAGCCCATGCCTTTACATCTTTTTCGAATTTATTTATTTGCTCAATATATGATTTACATAAATCAACTGAGTTTAAATCTGAATTTCTAATTTTTTCCGCAATTTCGGAAACTGATAATGAAAAGATATTGGACATTAAATTTACTCTGCAAATAACACATCAGGTAGCCATAAAGCTATACCAGGAAATATGTACATCAAAACCATTGCAAGAATTACTATTGCTAAGAAAGGCATTATACCTGTGAATATTTGCATTAGCTCTACATTTCTACTCTGAACACCTTTTAAGTAATAAGCAGACATTGCCATGGGTGGTGTTAAAAAAGAAGTTTGTAAATTTAAAGCAATTAACATTGCAAAGAAGTAAGGGTTAACTCCAAAAAACTCAACAAGGGGTAAGAATATTGGAACAAAGATAATTAAAATTTCAGTCCATTCAAGAGGCCATCCTAACAAGAAGATTATTATTTGTGTAATTACTAAAAATTGCCATGGTTGAATATCCATTGATTTGAAGAAAGTTTCAAAAACCTCGTGTCCTCCAAGGTATGAAAACACAGAAGCAAAGGTCCAGGAACCCACAAACAACCACATTATCATCGCACTTGTTTTTGCAGTAAGAAAAACCGACTCTTTAAAGTTTTTCCATTTTAAAGATTTATAAAAATATGAAAGTACTAATGCTCCAAAAGCACCAACTGCGGCAGCCTCAGCTGGAGTGGCAAGTCCTGCTAAAATTGTACCAAGAACTAAAATTATTAATGAAAATAATGGGACAAAAGATACTAAGACCTCTTTTAAAATTTCTGCTCTAGGAGGAATTTCCTCAGCGGCAGGTCTAGGTGCTAAAGATGGATTAAAATAAGCTCTTATAATTACATAAAGTATGTATAATCCAGCTAACATTAAACCTGGAAAGATTGCAGCTGCGAAAAGTCTTAAAGGTGACAGCTGAGCTATAACGGCATAAACAATTAACATAATGCTTGGTGGAATTAGTATTCCCAAACATCCTCCAGAACAAATTACACCTGATGCAAATTTTTTATCATATCCAGCTCTTATCATTGCTGGCCAAGCTAGAAGTCCCATTAAAGTTACAACAGCGCCAATAATTCCTGTTGCTGTAGAAAATAAAGCACAAGTTACTAGTGCTGCTACCGCCATTGATGCTGGCAGTCGATGAGATGCCAATCTTATCGCAAAAAATAATTTTGCTACAATTCCTGCTCTTTCAACGAGATAACCCATAAAAAGAAACAAGGGGACTGCAGTTAAAACGGTGTTATCCATTATCGTATAAGTATTTTGAACTAATAAAGAAAATATCCGATTATCGAGTAAATGATCCATCCTACTTGGATCAAAGTAAGCATAATAACCAAATCCAACTCCCATAGCTAATAAAGTGAATGCAATTGGAAAACCTAATAAGACAGCAAATAAAAATAAGCTCATCATTAAAATTGCTATCTCAGGATTTGTAAGTTCAAATAACATCTGCTTGATCGTCCTTTTGTGAAGTTCTCATTAATACTTTTTCTGTTTCTTCAGCGTCTGCTGATAATCTTTCTGGCCAATGACCTGTTTTAATACATATAATCGCTCTACACACTTCGCTAATACCCTGAATTGCTAATAACAATCCAGACAAAGGTATTATAGATTTTGCCATATAAATTTGTATTTGTGCTGGACTATTCCAGCTAGTTTCTTTTATTTTCCAAGCCAATGCTGCGTATTCATATCCGTAAAATACTAAAGCTAAAATACCTGGAAAGAAAAAAATAAAATATAAAACTAAATCAATCCAACCTTGAACTCTTGTTGGAAATAATCTGTAAATAACATCTCCTCTAACGTGCGCTTCAGTTGATAAACAATAAGCACCTGCCATCATGAAAATTGCTCCATACATTTGCAAACTAAAATCAAAATTCCATAAAGTTGGGCTGTTAAAAGCATAGGCCATTATTACTTCATAACACGTTCCACCCATTAAAATTACTATGCACCATGAAAAAGCTTTTCCCATTGATGCACTTAAAGTGTCTGCAAATTTTATGAAAGATTTCATAGTACTACTTTATGTTAAATTCTACCTATTAATCAAACAAAAAAAAGGGGGCCAAAGGGCCCCCTTAATGTAATTAAGATAAATCTTTAGATTTTAACTTTTCCTAAAGGTCCGAACTCATTTTCATAAGCTAATCTGTAATTAGGCTGATTCATCAGCAAGTACTTCATTACTCTCTTAGCGTATGCTTTTTGAGAATCGACAATTTTCTTAAAGAAAGCATCTTTCTTATTGAAATCACCGATAACTTTATCCCAACCTTTTAATTGTTGAGCTAAAATTTCATCAGACGTTTGGTAAACGTTTACTTTATGTTGATTCATTAATTTAGATAAATCTGCTGAATATCTAACTAATGCTTTAAAGTAGTTATCTGTGTTCGCAGCGTAAGCAGCATTTTTCAATATTGCTTTGTTCGCTGGAGACAGATTATTAAACGTTCTATTGTTAATTGGTATTTCAAACATCTCTTGTGATTGGTGGAAGCTTCCTAAGTGATAATGCTTAGAAACATCTTGCATACCAAACTGAGAGTCTGAAGTTGGGTTGTTAAACTCAGCTGCCTCAATCAAACCAGTCTTCATAGCTGGTTGGATTTCACCACCTGGTAACTGTCTTACGACCATTCCCATTGCAGTAAGAACGTTAGTAGCAAGACCAACTGTTCTGTACTTCATACCTTTAACATCAGATACTTTTGTTACGTTCTTTTTAAACCAACCGAAAGGTTGAGCTGGCATAGGCATATGGAAAACACCTGTGTAGTCGAAACCTACTTTTTTTAGAGTTTCTTCATACAGTTTTCTTCCCCCACCGTACTCCATCCATCCCATAACTTCTTGAGATGACATTCCGTATGATGGTCCAGTTCCGAATAAAGACGCCGCTGGATTTTTACCATACCAATAAGCAGTTACCCAGTGTCCCATATCAACAGCACCTGAGCTTACAGCTTGACCGATCTCACTAGTTTTAACAACTGCTCCAACTGGTTGAAGATCGATTTTTAAAGAACCGCCAGACATGTCGCTAACCATTTTGCAATAGTCTCCTGCCATTTCAAAAAAGATGTTAGCACCACTTGGCCAAGCAGCTTGCATTTTTAGAGTTTGTGGAGCTCCGAATGCAATGTTTGGCATTGCTACTGCTGCTGTTGCTGCTGCACCAGTTGCCGCCGCTGCCTTAAAGAACTTTCGTCTTGAAGGAATTTTTCCCTTCAATGATTTTTTTCTTTAATCATTATTTTCTCCTCTTATTAAGTTAATTAACTTGCGACTATTTAAGCACAATAATGAAAAAGAGTCCTAGTGTTAATTCGCGCCCAGGTAATTTATTTACAACTATGAGTGGTATTATTTTATTAATTTACTTTATTTTTACACGAACCTGTTTCAAAAAATTCGCTTATATTATCTATCGCTAAATTTGCCATTGCTGTTCTTGTTTCAAAAGTAGCACTACCAAGATGAGGTAAAACAAATGCTCTGTTATGTTTTAAATACCCAGGATTTAATTTTGGTTCATTTTTGTAAACATCTAATCCAACTGCACTTACTTTTTTACTATCTAATGCTTCAATTAATGCATCATCATCGACTATATCACCTCGTGCAACATTCGTAACAATCGCACCATTTGGTAATAAAGAAATTGTTTTTTTATTAATCAAATTTATTGTTTCTTTTGAAGCTGGGCAACAGACAGACAATACATCAGATACTGACATTAAACTTTCTAAAGTCTTGTGATAAATTGCTCCATTTTCTTTTCCAGAATCCAATTTTGATCGATTATGATAGTGAATTACCATTCCTAAAGATTTCGCAACTTTACCTATTTTTTGTCCAATCCTTCCCATTCCAAGTATACCCAGTCTAGTTCCTGTTAACTGTTCGCCTATTAAATAATCTGCAGACCATTTCCAATCTCCTTTTTTAGATGCCTCAATCCCTTCTGGGACCCTTCTGCACGCTCCCAGGATTAATAAAATACCTATTTCAGCAGTCGCATCAGTTAAAACTTCTGGTGTATTTGTTACAATTATTTTTTTTTCACTAGCTGCATTTAAATCTATATTTCCAAATCCTACAGCAAAATTTGATAAAATCTTGACACTATTAGG
>CACFAI010000020.1 GCA_902564265.1 uncultured Pelagibacteraceae bacterium
CCAAGTAGGCCAGCTAAATGAACTTTTTTTCCCTAAAAAAAGAAATTTTTCTTTTGTTACTTTTGTCTTAATTGGTGCGTTCAGATCTTTCCAATTTGGTATCAATTCATCTAAAGCCCTAGTTTCAAAAACATTTCCTGACAATATATGTGAACCAATTTCTGCACCTTTTTCTAATACGCATACATTAACATCAGCATTTAATTGTTTTAATTTAATGGCTGTTGCAAGGCCAGATGGACCTCCACCCACAATGACAACATCATATTTCATAACTTCTCTAGTCATGAATTACTTTTGAATTGTGTTAAGTTTATTTAATTCTTCTAAAAATTGCGGAAGAGCTTCAAACAAGTCAGCCTCAAGCCCATAGTCTGCTACACTAAAAATTGGTGCTTCTCCATCTTTATTTATCGCAACAATAATTTTACTTTCTTTCATTCCAGCTAAATGTTGAATAGCACCAGAAATACCAACTGCTATATATAAGTCAGGTACAACAACTTTTCCTGTTTGTCCAACTTGATGATCATTAGTAATATAGCCGGCATCTACAGCTGCTCTTGATGCGCCAATAGCTGCATTCAACTTATCCGCAATTGCTGAAATTAATTTAAAGTTTTCTGAGTTTTGCATACCTCTACCACCTGAAATTACAATTCTTGCTGTCCCTAACTCAGGTCTATCTGATTTTATTTCTTCTCTTTTTACAAACTTAGAATTTTTAAAAGCCTCACCTGCTTCTGATTTTACAATTTCGGCAGAACCGCCTGTCGCTGGAGCAGGTTCAAAAGATGTTGGTCTTATAGTAATACATTTTTTTTTATCATTACTTTTTACTGTAGCAAATGCGTTACCTGCATAAATAGGTCGTAAAAAAGTATCAGCTGAAATAACTTTAATGATATCACTTACTTGAGATGTATCTAGTAGAGCCGCAATTCTAGGCATCAAATTTTTACCAAATGTATTAGCGGAACAAACTATGTGAGAATATGTGTCAGCATGTTTAATTATTGCCGAAGTGTAATTTTCTGCAATAAAATTTTCATAAATTTCATTATCGACGTGAATTACTTTTTTTACGTTAGGGATTTCAGACGCAGATTTAGCGACAGTCTCTGATTTATTACCCAAAACTAGTATGTGTAAATCTTCATCTATTTTGCTAGCAGCTGAAACTGCATTATAAGTGAAAGGTTTTAATTCTTTATTATTATGTTCTGCAATTAGTAAAACTGACATTATATTACTTTAGCCTCATTTTTTAATTTTTGAACCAATTCTGATACATTTGCGACTTTTATTCCAGCCTTTCTTTTTGGTGGTTCTTCTACCTTAATTTGCTCGATTCTTGCTTTAGTATCAACCCCTAAATCTGATGCATTTATCTGTTCCAACGGTTTTTTCTTTGCCTTCATTATATTGGGTAAAGAAGCGTATCGAGGCTCATTCAATCTAAGATCACAAGTCACAATCGCAGGTATGTTTACCTCAATTGTTTCGAGACCTTCATCTACTTCTCTAGTAACTTCAAGTGCAGAATCTTTTACATTAATTTTTGATGCAAAGGTTGCTTGTGGCCACCCAAGTAAAGCCGCAAGCATTTGACCTGTCTGATTACAATCATCGTCTATTGCTTGTTTACCCATAAAAACTAAGTCAGGTTTTTCTTTATCTACAATTTTCTGTAAAATTTTTGAGACCGCTAAGGGTTCAACTATCCCTTCTACCTTTACATGAATTCCTCTGTCAGCGCCAACTGCAAGAGCTTTTCTTACTGTCTCTTGAGCTTTTTCTTCACCAATAGTTATTGCTACAATTTCTTTTGCTTTACCTGACTCTTTTATTTTTACAGCTTCTTCAACCGCATTATCATCTGGGGGGTTGGTTGACATCTTAACATTATCAGTAACAACTCCAGTTCCATCTTCCTTTACTCTAACCTGAACGTTGTAGTCTATAACTCTTTTTACTGCCACTAAAATTTTCATTATGCTCTTAACAACTCATTTTTTGGATCATAAGGGCTTTCCTCGAGAATAGTTGCCTCATGAGTTTTTCCTAGTATATCAATTTTAAGTTTCTGTCCAACGTTTGCTAATTCTGGTTTAACCATTCCAAGTGCTATAGATTTTCCTAATCTAAAACCAAAATCTCCACCAGTTGCTCTTCCAATGCAAGTCCCGTTTTCATAAATTGGATTGTTTCCTAGCACATCAGCATCTGTAATATTATGAACTTCTAGTGTCACTAATTTATTATTAAATCCTTTTTCTCTCCATTTGTTTAGTGCGTCTAAGCCAATAAAATTACCTTTATTTGGATGTATAAATCTATCTAAACCGCTTTCGTATGGAGAATATTCTATAGATAATTCTGTTCCAACTAATTTATATGATTTTTCAACTCTTAAACTATTCATTGCTCTAATGCCATAAGGTTTTAAATTTAAATCTTTACCTGCATCCGTTAATTTATCAAAAATATGATTTTGATATTCAATAGGATGATGTAACTCCCAACCTAATTCACCAACGAAATTTACTCTCATTGCGTTCACAGGAGCATAACCCACGTCAACTTTTTTTGCACTTAGCCATTTAAAATTTTCATTTGAGAAATCATCTTTTGAAACTCTAGTCATCAATTCTCTTGCTTTTGGACCAGACACTACAAGCACTCCCATGCTGTTGGTTAGATTTTCAAATTGAACAGATCCGTCGCTTGGCATCCATTTTAAAATCCAGTCATGGTCAAGTCTTTGAAAAGCTCCTGCTGATACTAGATAAAAACTATCCTCTGCTTCTCTCATTATTGTAAATTCTGAATGAACTCCACCTTTGGTGTTAAGGGCGTGACATAAGTTAATTCTTCCAATTTTTTTTGGAAGTTTGTTTGCAACTAATTTATCTAAAAATTCTTCTGCTTTTGGTCCTTTAATTCTACATTTAGCAAATGCACTCATGTCTAGTAAACCTACATTCTCTCTTACATTCTTGCATTCTTTCTCAATAGCTTGAAACCATTTTGATCTTCTGAATGACCAATCATCTTTTTGTTCCATTCCATCAGTTGCAAAGAAGTTTGGTCTTTCCCAGCCAAATTTTTGACCAAAAACTGCTCCAAGTTTTTTCATTCTGTCGTAACATGGTGCTGTTCTTAGTGGTCTAGCTGCTGGTCTCTCTTCATCTGGAAAATGTGTTATAAAAACATGACTGTATGCTTCTTCATTTTTTTCTTTAAGGTATGCTTTTGAACAATAATCTCCATATCTCCTTGGCTCAACACCTAGCATGTCAATTGTTGGCTCTCCATCAACTATCCATTCTGCTAACTGCCAACCAGCACCACCAGCTGCAGTTATTCCAAAACTATGTCCTTCGTTTATCCAAAAATTTTTAAGTCCCCATGCTGGTCCTACAATTGGATTTCCATCTGGAGTATAACAAATCGCACCGTTGTAAACTTTTTTTACTCCTACCTCACCAAAAGCTGGAACTCTATGTATAGCACCTTCAATGTGTGGAGCAAGTCTATCTAAATCTTCTTGAAATAATTCATATTCTGAATCTTTTGAAGGTCCTTCAACATAACATGCAGGAGCTCCATCTTCATAGGGACCTAAAATTAAACCTCCAGCTTCTTCCCTCATGTACCAACGGCTATCACTATCTCTTAAAACTCCCATCTCAGGTAAACCTTCTTTTTTTCTTTTTTGAATTTCAGGATGTGGTTCTGTTACAATGTATTGATGTTCTACGGGAATTACAGGAATGTCTAGACCAACCATTTTTCCTGTTTGTCTAGCAAAATTTCCTGAACAAGAAATAATATGTTCGCACTCAATTGAACCTTTGTCTGTTTCTACTACCCATCCATCTTTTGTTTGTTTCATACCAACTACCGTGGTGTTTCTATAAATTTCTGCACCTCTATTCCTCGCACCTGTAGCTAAAGCTTGTGTTAAATCAGCAGGTTGAATGTATCCATCCTCTGGATGTTGGATTGCACCAACTAAATCTGAAGTATTACATAAAGGCCAAATTTCTTTTACTTGATCGGGTGTCAAAAATTTTACGTCAACGCCAATAGTTTTAGCAACTCCTGCATATTGAAAATACTCATCCATTCTATCTTTATTATTTGCAAGTCTAATATTTGAAACAACACTGAAACCGACGTTCTTACCAGTTTCCTCCTCTAACTTTTTATATAAATTGACTGCATATTTATGAAGTTGTCCAACAGAATAACTCATATTAAAAAGTGGCAATAAACCTGCAGCATGCCAAGTTGATCCAGATGTAAGTTCTTTTCTTTCAACTAAAACAACGTCTGACCAACCTTTTTTGGCCAGATGATAAAGGGCACTAACACCTACAACACCACCTCCAACTATTACTACTTTTGCTTTAGATTTCATTTATAGATTTCTACAAGATTTTTAAATTGAACGAAACAAAATTCTATTAATCATCATCTGGTTCTCTCCAGTCTAATTGAAACAGCAAATAAGCTGCGACACTCACGCTAATTATACCTACTAGAATTCCACAGTTAAGACCAATCTCCTGACCAAAATAATACCAAGTTATTTGGGTGGTCAAAATAGGTGGAACACAAAGTATGAGCATAAGAATAAGAATACGATTTTCATATTTCGGTTTTTTCATAATTTAAATTGATGCTCCAAGAGAAACTGGATTAGAAACTGCAGTGGTCAACCAACAATTGTTAAGTGATCCCTTGCCATTGTACCTTTCTACTTGCCACTTGAACTCATAGTAAAAATTATCTGATCCCAAAATGATTACATCATAAATTGCGATCTTCTTATTATTATAGATCTCTTCAATTTTATGATCTTTATGATTTAACAAAATTGAGTAAATTTCATTTTTTAACATCTTTTTAAAATTATTTAATGGGCCAGTATTCATTTTGTTTTCTGGATGAGCGAATTCCCACGTTTGTTCAATACCAAAATCTTTATCTGGTTTATCATTATTCTTTAAACTGATCAGTTGAATTTCAACTACGTTATAAGGTTCAATTTTTGTGTTTGGCTTAATAATATCAGAGTAAACATTCGTTACATGAAGATAAAAGAGTAAAAAGAAAAATAAAAGTTTGTTCATAATAGAACTTTAATTTTACAATATTATAATATAAATTTTACGAATAAAATGTCGCTTTATTTAAATTCTAAGAAAATTATCAAAGAATGGACCGATTATAATGGCCATATGAACGTGGCTTATTATGTCTTAATTTTTGATTTGTTTGGTGCTGAAATATTAATGGACAAATTTAAAATGGGCGAGGAGTCAGCTAAGAAAACAAAAAAAAGCACCATGGTGGTTGAGTCTCATATTACTTACAACCAAGAGGTAAAAGAGGGTGACGAGGTAGATGTAAATTTACTATATTTCGATCATGACAAAAAAAGGTTGCAATACAAACTTGAAATGATTCATAAAGAAAAAAAATTTTTAGCATCGACTATTGAAATTTTATCTCTTTATGTCGATTTAGATCAAAGAAAAGTTTCAGAATTTGAGAGTGA
>CACFAI010000021.1 GCA_902564265.1 uncultured Pelagibacteraceae bacterium
TTCTCCATCTGCGAACACTACCCTTTTTTGATTTTTTTTAATTTGGGAGTTTATTCCTTGAATTACCGCTACTGATGGATCTAATCGGTTTTTGAGTTGTTCAGCATAAATATCGAAATCTTCAATATTTTTTCTTGCAACACCTGTTTTGATTGCTGCTTTTGCAACTGCAACCGGAATTACGCTTATTAATCTAGGATCGAAAGTTGAAGGAATTATATAATCCCTTCCGTAATGAGGCCTGTCCCCACCCATTGCAGCCACCACCTCATCCGGCACTCTTTCTCTTGCTAAAGTAGCAATAGCTTTTACTGCCGCAACTTTCATTTCTTCATTAATTGTTTTAGCTCTTACATCCAGAGCTCCTCTAAAGATATATGGAAATCCAATTAAATTATTTACTTGATTTGGATAATCTGATCTTCCAGTAGCTATAATGACATCATCTCTCACATCTTCAACGTCCTCAGGGATGATTTCAGGATCTGGGTTTGCACATGCAAATACAATCGGATTCTTAGACATTTTTTTAACCATCTCTTTTTTTAAAACCCCAGCTTGAGAAAGACCTAAGAATACATCTGCCCCATTAATTGCATCATTTAAAGTTCTATTTTTTGTTTTGATAGCAAATTTCTTTTTCCATTCATTTAAATCATCTCTTTCAGAATGAATAACTCCCTTTGAATCGAGCATTGTGATATTTTTATCTTTTACACCTGTATTTATAAAAAGATTTGCACAAGCCATTGCAGATGCACCTGCACCATTAATGACCACTTTTACATTCTTAATATTTTTTTTTGCAATATCACAAGCATTTATAAGTGCTGCACTTGTGATTATAGCTGTACCATGCTGATCGTCATGGAACACAGGAATGTCTAATAATTTTTTTAGTTCGTTCTCTATTATAAAACATTCGGGTGCTTTTATGTCCTCTAAATTGATTCCCCCAAAGCTTTTTGAAATATTTTTTACAGAATTAATAATTTCTTTTGTGTCTGAAGAATCTATTTCAATATCAATGGAATCTATGTCTGCAAATCTTTTAAATAAAACAGCCTTTCCTTCCATAACTGGTTTTGAAGCAATAGCACCCAAATTTCCAAGACCTAAAATTGCTGAGCCATTACTTATTACAGCTACTAGATTACCTTTAGTAGTATAGTCATATGCAAGGTCTGGATTTTTTGAAATTGCCTTTACTGGTGCAGCAACGCCGGGTGAATATGCTAAGGCCAAATCTCTCTTTGAAGTCATTGGTTTGGAAGAAATTATCTCAATCTTGCCAGATTTATTAGTATTATGAAAATCTAATGCCTCTTTATCTGAGTAATGTTCAATTTTATTTTTTTTCATTTTGATTATTTATGTATACAAATGAGCCAATATTAAGACTAATATGATTTATGAACATAATTAAGTCAACTGGCACTTTTAGTTTTTATACTCTTATTAGCAGAATATCTGGATACTTTAGAGACATTCTCATTGCAATATTTCTTGGATCTGGACCTATTGCAGATGCTTTTTTTGTTGCATTTAGAATACCAAATACGTTTAGAAGAATTTTTGGAGAAGGTTCTTTCAACGCGGCTTTTGTACCAAGTTACGCAAAAGAGTTAACAAAATCCAAAAATAATTCGGAAAACTTTGCAAATAAAGTTTTTAGTTTACTAACTTTTTCTCTGTTTGGACTTGTAATTCTTGTTGAATTATTAATGCCTTTGTTTGTTTCTCTCATAGCACCGGGTTTTAAATCAGACCCTGAAAAGTTTATTTTAGCAACTGACTTAACAAGGATTACATTTCCTTTTATATTATTTATAAGTTTAGCGTCTTTTTTTTCAGCAATCCTAAATTCACATAATAAATTTGCTGCTGCTTCAGCAGCACCAATAATCTTAAATGCAGTTTTAATAACAACATTGTTATGTGCCAGGTACCTTGATGATTATCTTGTTATTTACATGTCCTATGGTGTCTCAATAGCTGGATTGATTCAAATGGTTTTTCTTATTTTAACGCTTAAAAAAATTTATAAGCCTAAACTAAAAATAAATTTTAAAATTGATTATAAAACTAAAAGTTTTTTTAAAAAACTTTTGCCAAGTATTTTTTCTTCAGGTGTAACACAGATTAATATTTTGATTGGAACTATCATAGCTTCTTTTCAAGCTGGTGCTGTATCATATCTTTATTATGCTGATCGAATTTATCAAATTAATCTTGCTATCGCAGGTATAGCAATAGGAACTGTCATACTTCCAAAATTATCTTCTTATATTGCTCAAAAAAAATTGAAGGATATTGATTTGATACAAAACAAGTCGTTGGAACTTTCACTTTTTTTAAGCTTGCCTGCGATGGCAGGTCTATTAATTGCTTCAGAAGAAATTGTATCATCTCTATTTGGATATGGATCTTTTAACAAAGAGGGTGTTGAAAATTCTGGAAAAGCATTATTTTATTTTGCCTTAGGTTTGCCTGCATTTTCACTAATTAAAATTCTTTCAAATTTTGTTTTTGCTAGAGACAATACCAAGATACCGTTTTACTTCTCGTTGGTATCAGTCATAATTAACGCTTCTATAAGCATTTATTATTTTAGAGATTTTGGCTTTATAGTAATTCCAATTGCAACGTCTATTTCATCCTGGATTAACGCTTTATTATTATATTATTATTTAAATTATAAGAAATTTTTTAAAGTAAGTTTTAATTTAATACTTCAGCTTTTCAAAATTTGTTTTTCAGTTTTATTAATGACTTTATTCCTCTTTAGCTCAATTAATTTTTTCAGTGTTCAATTAGAATATGATAGTAATTTTAAAGTAATTTATCTTCTTTTATTAGTAATTTCATCAGCGATCATCTATTTTGTAATATCCTTAATTACTAAAGCTTTCAAATTAAGTGATATTAAAATAAGATATTAAGATGCCACTTAAAAATATATTTTCGGGAGTGCAACCTACAGGAAATCTTCATTTAGGAAATTATATTGGTGCAATTAAAAATTTTGTAAAACTTCAATCTGAAAACGATTCTAAATGTATTTATTGTGTTGTCGATTTACATGCAATTACTACAAAACAAGATCCCCAAAAATTAAAAGACAATATCCTTGAGACGACTGCAGTATTTTTAGCAAGCGGAATTGATCCAAGCAAAAGTATAATTTTTAATCAATCTATGGTACCTGCTCATTCAGAGGGAACATGGATACTGAGCTGTATTGCAAGAATGGGTTGGTTAAACAGGATGACCCAGTTTAAAGAAAAAGCAGGCAAAGACAAAGAGAAAGCAAGTGTGGGATTGTATATTTACCCAATTTTAATGGCTGCTGATATACTTTTATATGATGCAACGCATGTTCCTGTTGGAGAAGATCAAAAACAACATTTAGAACTTACAAGGGACATAGCCCAAAAATTTAATACAGATTTTAAAGCTCAACATTTTTTTAAAATACCAGAACCTCTTATACAGGAAAAATTCTCACGTATTATGAGTCTTAAAGATGCAAAAAATAAAATGAGTAAATCAGATCCCTCTGATGCTAGTCGTATAAATCTTACTGACACAGATGAACAAATTCAGAATAAAATTAAAAAAGCTAAAACTGATACAAAATCCTTTCCCGTAACTGAAAAAGATTTGACCAAAAGACCAGAAATACAAAATTTGATAGGCATATATTCAAGTTTAAAATCCCAAAAAATTATGGACACAATAAATGAATTTGAGGGGAAAAATTTTTCAAATTTTAAAGAAAAACTATCAGAGGTTGTGATAGAAAATATTTCACCTATTTCAAAAGAAATATCAAAATTAAAATCTGATAAGGGTCATATTCTTCAAGTTTTAAAAGATGGAAGTGAAAAAGCCGAGACAATTGCTTCAGAAAAAGTAAAAAAAATTAAAGAAATTATTGGCTTTTAAAAATATTTTACTTTAAAAAACGACTTCAATTACTATATTAATTTAATGTTTATACAGACACAACAAACTCCAAATCCGAATTCTTTAAAATTTGTCACACAAAAAAAAGTTTCATTAGTTGGCCCTGTCGAATTTAAAGATAAAAATGAGACATCCATCAGTCTTATAAAGAATATTCTATCAATAAATGGAATTACTGGAATTTTCTTATCTGATGATTACTTATCAGTAAATAAAGACACAAATTCTGAATGGGAGGATCTTAAACACATAATAATTTCGTACATTAATGATTTTTATGATCAAGGTAACGAGTGTATAATTTCAGAAAAAAGATCTGAAAATTTAGAGGAGCTTTCAAGCGTAAAAAATACAATTATCAAAATACTTGAAACAAAGGTCAGACCTGCAGTTGCAAGAGATGGGGGAGATATAAAATTTAAAGATTTTAAAGATGGAAAAGTGATTGTGGAGTTACAAGGCAGTTGTTCTGGATGTCCAAGCTCTACACTAACACTCAAAAAAGGTGTTCAAAATCTTCTTTGTCACTATGTTCCCGAGGTGAAAGAAGTAGAAGCAATATGAAAAAAGATTTATTCTCAGGCTTATCAAAAAAGAATTTTGATTTAAAAAAGTTTAAAGAATTAAAAAGAATCTTATTGAAGCAAGGAATCGTAATTAAAAGAAAACCTTTCTCAAATATAAATTTCAGATATGATGAGTTTAAGTCTTTATATCTTACAGGATTAGCCTCCTTTTTAATAGTAACTTTTTCTTTTATAATACCGATGTCCGTCGATATTGATAATCAAATAGCAAACAACAATGATGCAAAAATCAATAATTCAAAAACAGATTTCCAAAAAATTTTAAGCGGAGAAAGTATTAATGATAAAAAAAAAGAAAAAGTTGATGAGGGTCTTGATTTATCAAACATACTTGAGGATGTCTTCAAGTTTGATGAATTACCTGAGGATACAGTAAGATTAAGTGCATCTACAATTGAACAATTATTTAAAGATACTAACTACTCTTTGTCTGAAGTAAGACGTACCAAAAAAGTTAAACCTATTAGATTGTCCTTATTACCAAATGAAATGAAGTCAATTGAAAGCTCAGGAAAAAGAAAAAGCTTATTTATTAAAATTATATTGCCTTTAATTCTTGAAGAAAACAATAGAATTATTATTGATAGAAAAAAACTATTTTCAATTTTGAATAAAAACAAAAATTCAAAAAATGAAATCAAGTGGCTAAATCAAAAATTTAAACAGTACGGTGTTGTAAATAAAGACCTTGCCACTTTAAAAGTAAGGATGGATATAATTCCTGTATCGCTGGCAATCGCTCAAGCCGCTAAAGAGACTGGTTGGGGAACTTCAAGATTTGCAATTGAAGGTAATGCGTTGTTTGGTCAATGGACTTGGTCAG
>CACFAI010000022.1 GCA_902564265.1 uncultured Pelagibacteraceae bacterium
TCATTATTAATTTATATAAAAAAAATTGATATACTATTATAATAGTTTTATTACAAGACAATAAAAAAAGAGTTAAAAAAGATGTTTTCTATAGTTTTTCCGGGTCAAGGATCACAAAAAATTGGAATGGTTAAGGAGTTTTATGAGAAATATGATCTTGTAAAACGGATATTTAAAGATGCAGATGAAATTCTAAATATCCCAATTACAAAAATAATATTTGAAGGTCCGGAAAATAAATTGAATTTAACTGAAAACACTCAGCCTGCAATATTTTTAGCAAGCTTTTGTATTTTTGAAATTATTAAAAAAGAATTTGGATATGATTTTAAAAAATTTAAATATTTTGCGGGGCACTCTCTTGGTGAATATTCTGCATTAGCTTGCATGGGTGCGATAAGTTTTGAAGATACAATCAAAATTCTCCAGAAAAGAGGAAAGTTAATGCAAGAAGCTGTCCCAAGTGGTGAGGGAGCAATGCTTGCGGTGCTAGGAATAGACTCAAAAGAATTGAAAAAAATTTTAGATGAAAATAAAGAAAAGTATGAATGTTTTATTGCTAATGATAATTCCAAACTTCAAGTAGTTGTTTCTGGTCTTAAAAAGGATATTAATTTATTGTCAGATGATTTAAATAATAAAAAGATTAAAAATTTAAAGTTAAATGTCAGTGCACCATTTCACTGCAAATATATGAAATCGGCTTCTGAAAAAATGGCTAGCCATATTAAAGATTTAAAAATGAATGAATTAGAAAAACCTATTATATCAAATGTTACGGCTAATGAAATTATCTCACCACAAGAAATTAAACTACTTTTAATATCACAGATTGAAAAAAAAGTTCGTTGGCTAGAATGTGTTGAATTTATGATTAATAATGGAGTTGAAAATTTTGTAGAAATTGGACCAGGAAAAGTGCTATCAGGTTTAATAAAAAGAATTAACAAAGATGTAAATGTTAATTCAATAAACAGTGAAGATGATATAAAGATATTAATAAATGATTGATTTAAAAAATAAAAAGGCTGTAATCACAGGTGCAACAGGTGGTATCGGATTTTCAATTTTAGAAAAGTTTCATTTAGAAGGTGTAAAAGTATTTGGCACAGGAACGAATGAAGAAAAATTAAACAAACTTAAGAATGATTTTAATGGAATGATATTAAAAAAATTTGACATATCAAAACATGATGAAATAGAAAAATTTGTAGATATTGTTTGTGAACAGTTAGGAGGATGCCCTGAAATATTAATTAATAATGCCGGAATAACCAAAGATAATTTGTCATTAAGAATGTCTCAAATAGAGTGGCAACAAGTAATAGATATCAATTTAACTTCTACTTTTTTATTATGTAAGTTCTTTTTAAAAAAGATGATTAAAAATAAATTTGGCAAAATAATTAATATTACATCTGTGGTAGGTCACACAGGAAATATAGGCCAAGCAAATTATGCTGCTTCAAAATCTGGCATTATTGGCATGAGTAAAAGTTTAGCATTAGAATATGCTAAAAAAAATATAAACATTAATTGTATTTCACCTGGTTTTATAAAAACAAATATGACTGAAAAAATAGACCCAAAATTCAAAGAACTAATTTTGGCAAAAATACCATCAAATAGACTAGGTGAACCATCAGATGTTGCCAATGTAGCAGCTTTTTTGTCCTCAGAAATGTCAAATTATATCAATGGAGAAACAATTCATGTAAATGGAGGTATGTATTTGTGTTGACAAAAGTTCTTTTTTATTTATTAAGAAAAAATCAAACAAAGGATCAAAATGGCAGATGATATATCAAGTAAAGTAAAAAAAATTGTTGCTGACCACCTCGGCATAGATGAAGCAAAGGTAACAGATGAAGCAAGTTTCATTGATGATTTAGGAGCTGATAGTTTAGATACAGTTGAACTAGTAATGGCTTTCGAAGAAGAATTTGGATCAGAAATTTCAGATAGTGAGGCTGAAAAAATTCTTACAGTAGGTGATGCAATTAAGTTTATTGAAAACAAAAGTAACTAATTTTTAATGCCCTCAATGAGAGAAGGGATAATGGTAATTCTTTCATCCCCATCCGGAGCAGGGAAAACAACCCTGGTAAAACTTTTATCAGAGAGAAAAGACTTCATTACATCAATATCACACACAACAAGAGCCCCGAGGTCTAACGAGATAGATGGAAAAGATTATCATTTTGTAAATAATGAAAATTTTGAAAAAATGATAAACAAAAAAGAATTTTTAGAATATGCAAAAGTTTTCAAAAATTTTTATGGAACGACAAAATCAAAAGTTTTTGAGGAATTAAATAAAGGAAATAATGTCATCTTTGATATTGATTGGCAGGGAACAAATCAAATTATATCTCAAAAACTAGAAAATAGATTATTGACATTTTTTATTTTGCCTCCTAGCAGAGAGGAACTATTTAAAAGATTATCAAACAGAGATATGAAAGACAAGTTAATAGCTGAGGAAAGAATGAAACAGTTTGATAAAGACATTTTGCATTGGAAAGATTACGATTATGTAATCATTAACAACGATTTAGAAGTTTGTTATAAACAAATTTCAGAATATATAGATTGTGAAATCAGTAATAAAAAAAGCTCTTATAGTTTAGATTCAATAAAAAAACACATTAAAAAATTAACTTCGTAGAGATTCGTATTCAGTAACAATCTTTAAATATTTATTTACATCTATGTTTTGCGGTCTATCGTAAGGATTCATATTCAATTTCTTATAATTGAATTTAAGGTTTTTAAATAAAATATTAATGGGTTTTTTAATCATTTTTCTTCTTTGATTAAAAAAAACTCTGGTTATTTTTTCCAAATTTTTTGGGTTTTTGATTTCATAAATTTTTTTTTTGGGGACAAATTCTAAAACCGTACTGTGGACCTTTGGCTTTGGAAAAAAACTATTTGGCTTAACGTCTGTTATTTTCTTAATATGAAATTTCCAATTAGATAAAATTGTAATTCTACTATACTCTCTTGAATTAACCTCGGCTAAAATTCTTTCAGCGACTTCTCTTTGAAACATTAATATCATTTTAGATACTTTTAGTTTATCGTTTAGACACCAATTTGATAAAATTCTGGTTGAAATATTATATGGAAGATTACCCAAAATAAGGAATTTTTTTTTAAAATAAAATTTATTTGGGATTTTAAGAATATCTTTTTTAATAATATTAATTTTATTAAGATATTGCTTTTCAAGTTTATTTGCAAGATTTTCATCTTTTTCAATAACATCAATTTTTTTTGGTTTTTGAGAAATAATATATTTTGTTAAATTGCCTGTCCCAGGGCCCACCTCTAATATCTCATCGTTAGAATTTATTTTTGAAGCATGAATAATTTTGTTAATTATATTTTTATCATGTAAAAAATTTTGCCCTAAGCTTTTTTTAGGTTTTTCTAACATATTTATTTATAAAACTAAAAGCTTTAATAAGGCTATTTGGATTTGATTTATTTAAACCATACATTTCATAATTAGGTCCATGGTCTGGGGTAATTCTTATAAAGGGCAAACCAATGGTAATATTAATAGCATTGAAACCAAAAATTGTCTTCATAGGTGCAAGTACTTGGTCATGATACATCCCAACAATAACATTAAATTTTTTTCTGTTTTTTTTTAAAAAAATTGTATCAGCTGAAAAAGGTCCTGAAACTTTTATTTTTTTTTTTTTTAAACTTTTAATAGCTGGTATAATCTCAGTTTTTTCAACATCCTTTCCAATGAATGTTTCGCAATGAGGATTTAAACCTGTAATAGCTATGTTTGGCTTGAAACCTAGACGTTTTCTATAAAATTCATTAATCCTTTTTACTTTAGTAATAATAGTTTTTTTTTTAATTTTTTTTGTAATTTGATTTATGGGTATATGAGTTGTTATTGGGCTAACACTTAGATCCTTATTAAAGATTAACATAACTTCATTTGATGATCTGGTTTTGTAAGCCAAATATTCAGTTATACCATTATGTTTCCCCTTAAGGAAATTTAATTTGGAAATTGGACCATTAACTAAAGCCAATGATTTGTTGTTTTTAAAAAAATTTAAACCAATTTCAAATGATTTTTTTATGTATGAATTCTTTTTTTCTAATGACAAATTTTTATAATCAAGGGGTATATCAAATATATAAATATTATTTTTTCGTAGATTATTTTGATTATCAAATTTTTTGAGACTTATTTTTGTTTTAAACTTCTTTAGCTCATTTTGAAAAAGTCTCTCTGAACAAATAATGATAATTGGAAACTTTATATTTTTCAAAACTTTATTTTTAAAGCTTTTGATCAAAATTTCGTTAAAAGTGCTTTGGGGATCTCCACAAATAATTATGATAGACTTATTTTTCATAAATTTCTGCGTTTTTATAAATTCTTTTATAATGCAAAGTAGAAAATCTTGTGAATTGTCTTTCTCTTTCAAACTCAATCATTTTTTGTAGTTGAGCATTTTTATCAATTTCAATATTTTCTGTTTTCATATCATTTAATTTAAGAACCAAAAAACCACCACTTGTTATGATTGGTTTTGTAAATTCCCCAATATTAATTTCATTTAGTGCATTTCGAATTTCTTGAGAGAGTTGGTTTTTATAAATCCAACCTAAATTACCCCCTATTTTTTTGCTATCTGATAAACTGTAAATTCTAGCAGTTTCTTCAAATCCT
>CACFAI010000023.1 GCA_902564265.1 uncultured Pelagibacteraceae bacterium
GAATTAATTTATAACGGTTATTGGTTCTCAAAAGAAAGATTTAGATTACAAAAAATAGTAGATCTAAAAAAAAATAAGGTAAATGGAAGTGTTAAGCTAAAAATTTACAAAGGGAATGTTATAATTCAATCAAGAATGACAAAAAGCAGTGCTTACTCAATGAAAAAAGTTTCTTTTGAAGAAAATAAAACTTTTAACAAATCCAATGTTGAAAGATTTATAAATTTCCATAAAAAAAAATTAAAGTAAAAGTATGAATTTCGAAGCATCCAGAGCGAAAGCTATTGATAAATTAAATAATTTTGTAGAAAAAAATCTTTCGAATTATTCAAGGTTGAGAAACTTCGATTTTGGGCCTGATAAAAGAGATAACGTCTCGTGCTTATCGCCCTATGTTACTCATGGGGTTCTTAATGAAATTGAAATTATTAAAAAATCGCTAGCGAAGTTTTCCTTTTCAAAAAATGAAAAGTTTATACAAGAGGTTCTTTGGAGAACTTATTGGAAAGGTTGGCTTGAGTTAAGACCAAACGTATGGACCGATTATTTAGTAAGCTTAAACAGTATAAGAAAAAAATTCAAAGATAATCAAGGATACTTAAATGCGATAGAGGGAAATACTAACATCGAATGCTTTAATGAATGGGTAAAAGAATTAAAAGAAAATAATTATCTTCATAATCACACGAGAATGTGGTTTGCAAGTATCTGGATATTCACATTGGACTTACCTTGGCAGCTAGGCGCAGAATTTTTTATGCAACATCTTTATGATGGTGATGCTGCATCAAATACACTTGGATGGAGATGGGTTGCTGGAGTACAAACACAAGGAAAACATTATCTAGCAAGTGAATGGAACATCAAAAAATTTACTAATAATAGATTTAACAATATTAAATTGAATGAAAATGCACAACCAAAAGTTTCTGAAAAAACATACTCAATTGTAAAACAAAATTTTGCTAATCCTCAAGATGTCGATTCTAAAAATTTATTAATTTTTGAAAATAACCTATCTTTTGAAATCAGTGATTTTAAAGATTTTAAATTTAAAAAGATTTTTTTAATATCAAACAAAAATGAAAATAGATCAATCAAGCTAAGTAAGAGGGTAGATGAATTTAAGTCTCATTTAATCAATGACCAAGAACAAAGAATCAAAAATCAATCAATTGAGTGTGAGATTATAGATATAAGTGAGATCAAAAATATAGGTGAAAACATTGTTGGTTTATATCCAACAGTTGGTGAAAATTTAGATTATTTAAATTCAAATAACATTAAACTTAATTTTTTATACAGAAAACTGGATCAATTTTCTTGGCAATATTGTAATAAAGGTTTTTTTAATTTTAAAAATTATATTCCAAAAATTATTACAATGTTTACTTAGATGAACATCTTTTTGAACAGTATTTAACTTTATCCCAATTTAATCTCCATTTTTTTCTCCATTTAAATGGCCTTTGACAAACTGGACAAATTTTAGTTGGTAGGTTTTGTTTCTTCATTAAGCTGATGTTTGTTTTTCAAAAAAAGAAAGTAAGCAACAAATTCATAGAGATAATGAAATATTATAAATAAGGGTTTGAAACTAAATACTTTAGCTAAAAATTTATATTTTGGAATTTTAGACCAAATAATCACGAATGCTTTCGCCCCACCTATAACTTCTCCATTTTCAATAACATGTAATCTTCGTAGAAGCTCCGCTTGAGATTTCGAAGTCAAATTAATTGCTTCTTGATTATTTGTGATATCAACCCACTCTAAATTTTCATCAGAATTTTTTTTATAATGGTCAATTTCCATCTTACAAATGTTACAGGAGTTATTGAAAAAAACTTTAATTGGCATTTGTATTTTCTTTTATAAATTTATCCGCTGCTGCCAGAATTATTTTTTTTCTAGGCGCATTCATTTTATCATAAATCCTCACCATCATCGATAGTCTTGGGTTTTTTAAAAAAAATTTTCTATTTTTATTAATAAATCTCCAATAAAGACCATCCATGATATTACACCAGTCACCCTTTTTAAAATCCATCATTTTTAAAAAATAGCTTGAACCACAAATATATGGCTTAGTTGCAAATATTCCTCCATCACTAAACAGTCCCATTCCGTAAACGTTTGGTGACATTACCCAATCAGAGGAATCAACAAACATTTCCATAAACCATTTATAAACAAAGACTGGTTTGATCTCACAAAGATTCATTATGTTTGATAGAATCATAAGTCTTTCTATGTGGTGAGACCAGCCATGGTTGTTAGCGTTTTTAATTGCATAATCTAAAGGGGGCAAACCTGTATTTCCTTCATACCACGAAGGTTTCATTTTTCGGTTATGTTTGAAGAAATTTCCAGTTTCCAATTTATTATGAAAATTTTGGTAAATTCCTCTCATAAACTCACGCCAACCAATTACCTGTCTAATATAACCTTCCAAAGAATTAATTCTTATTTTTTTCTTTTTGTGGCTTGTTAGAATTCTATCTAATATAATTTCAGGTGTAATTATCCCTAAATTTAGATAAGGACTAAGTGCACTATGAAATAATATATTATTACCTTGATCAACAGCATCCTCATAATCTCCAAACAAATTTGATTTTTCTTTAATAAAAAAATCTAATAATCTCATTACATCCTTAAGTTCAGTTGCAAACCAGAAATTTTTTGTTGAACCAGGATGTTTTGAAAAATTTTTTTCTATAATTGCTTTCAAGTTTTTTGTATGAGGGGTTTCATTTATTTTTGGCAAAGTTGGAATTTTAGTTCCTTTAGGAAGTTTTTTTCTATTGTCCTCATCAAAGCTCCATTTTCCTCCAACTGGATCTTCACCATTCATTAAAATGTTCATTTTTTTTCTTGTCTCTTTATAAAACACTGCCATGAAGGGTTTTTTTGATTTTGATAAATATTTATTAAAATCATCTCTAGAATTTAAAAACATTGGGGTTTTGACTATATTAAATTTAATTTTATTTTTTTTTACAAAATCTAGAATTTTCTTCTCAAATGGTTTGTCTTCTATTTCAAAAAAAGAAATTTCATTAATTTTGTTCTTTTTAATAACCTTTTGTATTTTTGTTAAATAGTCACTTTTAAAATCAGTGCTATCAATCCTTGAATAAATTAATTTAAAACTACTTTTCTTTAAATTATCTGCATATGATCGCATTGAAGATAAAAATAGTAATATTTTTAATTTATGATGTTTTTCATATGTGCAAAGACCATAATCTTCTGCCATAAAAAAAAGATGGTCATTTTTGAAGCGGTTTAAGTATTTTAATGGAAAAAGTTGATTTCCAAGTGTAATAAACAATTTCATAATTTATTTATAAATACTATTATAAGATATGTCAGGAAAATATTTAATATTTGGTGCGACAGGTTCTATCGGCTCAAATTTATCAAAAATGATGGCTGAAAATAATGAAGATGTTCAGCTTATTGGAAGAGATGAGGAAAATTTAAAAAATATTTCTTCTGAAACAGGTTGCAAATATACCGTTGTGGATGTTCTTGACTCTGCGAAAATTGAAAGTTTAAAAAATGAATTTGCAAATGAGGAAATAAAAGGAATTGCATATTGTGTTGGTTCAATAGACCTAAAACCACTAAGAATTGTAAAAAAAGATGACTTTCAAAAATGTTTCGACTTAAATTTTTACCCAATTGTAGAAACAATTAAAAATTTCCAGGAAAATTTGAAAAAGAATAAAGGCTCTGTTGTAATTTTTTCAACCGTTGCGGTTAGAAGAGGATTCACTAACCACAGTATTATTGCATCTGTAAAAGGAGCTTTAGAGGGATTAACTGTTTCTTTGGCTGCTGAATTTGCTCCGAATATAAGAGTAAATTGTATTGCGCCAAGTTTAACTAAATCGAAAATTGCCGAACCGATGCTAAAGAATAAACTAATCGCTGAAGGTATAGCAAAAGCACACCCCATGAAAAGAATTGGTGAAGGTAAAGATGCTGCAGCATTGGCAAAGTTTTTACTAACTGATGAAAGTTCGTGGATAACTGGTCAAATTATAGGTGTGGATGGCGGAAGATCAAAATTAACTTGATCTTATATTATTAAAATACCATTTTTAATAAAATAATATATTCTTGAAGTATTGTGAACAAATATTCAGCAGATGAGCTTTTTAAAATTGCCTATAGTCATCTTCAAAAAAAAGATTTTGTAAAATCAACTCAGTTGTTTGAGAAACTTTTAAATGATTATCCAGATAATTTATCCATACTCCGTAACTTAAGTCACTCTTATGCTTTTTCTGGGGCTTTTAAAAAAGCAGAAGAATGCATTAAAAAAATTATTAAGATTAAACCAGATGAAGCATTTGCTTATCAATTTCTAGCTAGTGTTTTAAAAAACCAAGATAAGATTGAGGAAATGATAAAAATAGTTAACGAGGGATTAAAAAAAAACTTAATTAATGAAAAATGGGAAGTACAAAAAAAAATGCTTTCTCCGCTTATTGCGAGCGACAAAAAAGAGATAGACGATTATAGACAAAAAATTAGCAAAGGTTTAGATGAAGTTATTAGCTCCGACATAAAGTTAGACTATGATAATGATCAAATAAT
>CACFAI010000024.1 GCA_902564265.1 uncultured Pelagibacteraceae bacterium
TAAACTTGCTAGTCTTATCGAAATGTCGATAGGAGCGGCTGTTGGAGCAATTACTTTTTCAGGTTCAATAATAGCTTTTCTCAAATTGAGAGGCTTGATGTCAGGGTCTCCAATAACTTTTCCAGGACAACATATATTGAACTTATTAATTTTGATTTCTATAATTATTCTTACATACTTTTTATGTTTAAATCAGTCTCCTAATTTTTTCTGGTCATTAATTGCCATTTCTTTTCTTGTCGGTTTTTTATTAATCATTCCAATAGGTGGCGCAGATATGCCAGTTGTAATTTCAATGTTAAATTCTTATTCAGGCTGGGCTGCAGCTGGAATAGGTTTTACCTTGGAAAATACTGCCTTAATAATCACTGGTGCTTTAGTAGGTTCCTCGGGTGCAATATTATCTTACATAATGTGCAAGGGTATGAATAGATCATTTTTTAATGTGATACTCGGAGGATTTGGAGGAACAGACCAAACTTCAAGCAAGACAAGTAAAGAACAAAAACCAGTGAAAAGTGGAAATGCAGATGATGCAGCTTTTTTAATGAAAAATGCTTCATCAGTTATAATTGTTCCTGGATACGGAATGGCTGTTGCTCAAGCGCAGCATGCGTTAAGAGAAATGGTAGACTCTCTGAAAAAGAATGGTGTTAAAGTTTCATACGCGATCCATCCTGTTGCAGGCAGAATGCCAGGGCACATGAATGTTTTGTTAGCTGAAGCAAACGTTCCTTATGATGAAGTGTTTGAATTAGAAGAGATCAATAATGACTTTGCAAACTGTGATGTTGCGTATGTAATAGGAGCAAACGATGTTACAAACCCAGTTGCTAAAACTGATCCACAAAGTCCAATATATGGCATGCCTGTGCTTGACGTTGAAAAAAGCAAGTCTGTTTTGTTTGTCAAAAGAAGTTTATCACCAGGATATGCAGGTATAGACAACGATCTTTTTTATAGAGATAATACTTTAATGTTATTTGCAGATGCTAAAAAAATGACAGAAGATATAATTAAAAATTTATAATTTGACAAAAATATTTTGTGATATCGCCGACATTAATCTAATCAAAAAATTTGATAGAAAAAAAATTGTTAAAGGTTTTACCACAAACCCATCTTTAATGAGAAAAGCAGGAGCAAAAGACTATCAGAATTATTCAAAAAAGATTTTAAGAGTAACAAAAAAACCAATCTCATTTGAGGTATTCGCAGATAAACATGAAGCAATGATAGAACAGGGAAAAAAAATTTCCAAGTGGGGAAAAAATGTATTTGTGAAAGTTCCTTATTCAAATACTAAAGGTAAATTTTCTGGTAAAGTAATTAAAGCTTTAAATTCAAAAAAAATTAAACTTAATATTACTGCTGTTTATAGTGCAAAACAAACTCAAAGGATTTTAAAAAATATAAATAAAAAAACTAAGGTAATAATATCGATATTTGCTGGAAGAATGGCTGATGCAGGAAAAAATCCATTACCTGAGTTTAAAAAAAGTTTAAAGATTTCAAAAAAATTTAAAAACGTAGAAATATTGTGGGCAAGTACAAGAGAAGCATATAATCTTTTACAAGCAAAAGAATTAGGATGTCACATAATTACCGTACCTCCAAAAATAATTGAAACAATTGAAAATTTTGGAAAAACTTTTGATAAACTTACAAAGGATACAGTTAAAGGTTTTCTAGTCGACAGCAAAAAGTCAAGATTTAAAATTTAATTGGTTGCGGGGGACGGATTTGAACCGCCGACCTTCAGGTTATGAGCCTGACGAGCTACCAGACTGCTCCACCCCGCGATATTAAATTCTGTTTTTAAGTTTGTTAAGTTTCTTAACTCTTTTAATATTTTCCTGCAGGATTCTTTTTTTCTTTTCAGATGGTTTTTCATAAGTGTTTTTAAGTTTAACTATCTTAAAAAAACCGTCTCTTTGAAGTTTTCTTTTTAAAACTCTCAAAGCTTGTTCTACATTATTATCTTTAACGTCTATTTTAATAACATCCTCCAAAAAAAAAGTTTAAATAACACTTCTAAAATTTCATGTCTATCAGTTTTTTTAAGAATTTTGACTTTGACTTGCCTTTAAAGCCTTCTCTTTCAACTTCTTCTCTCTCTTTATACGTCTTTCTGCCTTTTCACTTGCTTCGAGAAGGTCTTTTTGAGTAAATAAATTCATTGCTACAGGGTCTTTTGCATTTAAATTATTAAAATTCCAGTAACTTTTATTTCTAATAGATACAACAGAGTTTTTTGTTATACCAACAAGCTTAGCTATTTGAGAGTCTTTCAATTGAGGATAACTTTTAATCAGCCATAAAACAGAGTCCGGTTTATCTTGCCTTTTTGACAAAGGAACATATTTCTTAATTTTTTTTTCATCAGATGTAATTTCCACATCAGTGTTAGTAATTTTTAAAGCTCTATCTTGATCCTTGCTCGACAATTCTATTTCTTCTTTAGTCAGTTGTCCTGATGTGATTGGGTTATAAGCTTTAATACCTTTTGCCACCTCTCCATCTGCGATACCTTGAACTTCTACCTCGTGAAGGTTACAAAAATCAGCAATTTGTTTGAATGTTAAAGTTGTATTTTCTACCAGCCAAACAGCAGTTGCCATCGGCATTAATGGCGTTTGTGTCATTTTATTTGCTCTTAGATTTGAAGTTTTGGAATTTCTTATTGAACCTGCTTACTCTTCCTTTATCCAGCAACTTTTGCTTACCACCCGTCCACGCTGAATGAGATTTTGGATCAATTTCTAATTTTAAAACCTCTCCTTCAGAGCCCCATGTAGACTTAGTTTCAAATTGAGATCCATCCGTCATCTCTACTTTGATAGTATGATAGTTTGGGTGAATTTTTTTTTTCATAAATGAACTTATAGCAAATGAAAATTATAAAACAATTAAAACATAGAAATTTTCTTATTAATTTCCTTTTCAATACTTTGGTTGGATGCAATAAGGCTGATATTTTCAGTTTTTTTTAAATCAATATCACTTAAAACTCCGCCAGCCTCTTTTACTAATATTGAACCTGCTGCAATGTCCCATAAACTTAAATTTTTGTGAAAACTTCCATCAAATCTTCCACATGATACGTATGCAAGATCTAAAGCTGCACTACCCGTAATTCGAATTGTTATACCATCTGAAGAAATCTTTTTACTATTAGATGAGAATAAACATTCAGAAATTTCTTTTTTTCTTGAAACTCGTATACTTTTATTATTCATGTACGCACCTGAATTTTTCTCTGCATAATATATTTCGTCTTTAATGGGATCAAATATTACACCAGAAACAATTTCATTGTTTAAAACTAAGCCAACTGAAATACAAAAATGAGGTATGCCATTTATAAAATTTGTTGTGCCATCTATTGGGTCTATAACCCAGAAGTTTTCTTTATCTTCATTTTTTATAAAACCACTCTCCTCAGTTAAAAAAGAATATTTTTTTTTTGATTTAGATAGTTCATTAACCAACATATCTTCAACTTTTCTATCTGAATTTGTGACAAAATTTTTTGGCCCCTTTATTGAAACTTGAAGTTTTTCAACTTCTCCAAAGTCTCTTATCAATATTTTAGAAACTTTTTCACAAGACTTAATCATTAAATTTAGGTTTGGAGAAATTGAGTTCATGTTTATAATTTTTTTATATACTCAATTGTTCTTGTATCTATTAATATTTCATCTCCACTTTCTATAAATGGTGGAACTTGAATTTTTATATCATTTTCTAAAATTGCAGGTTTGTAAGATGATGAGACTGTTTGACCTTTTAATGCAACATCGGTTGATTTTATTTTAAATTGCACTTGATTTGGTAACTCAATACCTATAGCTTTATCTTCATGAAATATCAAATCGACATTTAAGTTTTCTTTGAGCAGTTTGCCTTTATCTCCTATTATATCTTTTTTAACATCTACTTGTTCGAAATTTTTTTGATTTATAAAGTAGTAATTTATTTCATCATCATATAAATAATTAAATTCAATATTCTCTATACTTGCTTTTTCTATCGTATCGTTAGACCTGAATCTTTCATTTAGCTTTGTATTTTTATTTATACTTTTCATCTCAACTTGGCAAAAGGCCCCACCTTTACCAGGTTTGACGTGTTGAGTTTTTAAGATCTCCCAAAGATCATCTTTGTATTCAATTAACATTCCAACTTTAATTTCATTAGCGTTTATTTTCATAAAAATTCTTT
>CACFAI010000025.1 GCA_902564265.1 uncultured Pelagibacteraceae bacterium
TTTTGTGATACCTTTTTTTAAAGAATTATGATCGCCAAAAGTAAAATGATCAAAACCACCTACTTTCGGGCCAAAACCCTCAGTCATTTTTTTTGATCCACTGGCAAAAATTGCAGCTATAGTCCGACCATGAAATGAATTCTTTACACAAAGAATTCTATTTTTTTTTGGCTTTCCAATTGAGTAAAAATATCTTCTAGCCACTTTTATAGCAACTTCTGTTGCTTCAGTCCCAGAATTTTGAAATATCACAGAATCTGCAAAGGTTTTTTTGACCAATTTTTTTGCTAGCATCTCTCCCTCGGGAATCATAAAGGCATTTGAAACATGCCAAACTTTTTTTGCTTGTTTATATAATGCTTTTACTAATCTTGGATTAGCGTGACCTAAACTATTGACTGCAATTCCCGAGCAAAAATCTAAATATTTCTTACCATTGTTGGCAACTAAATAGCTTCCAATGCCCTTTTTGAAAGAAATTTTTTTTCTATTATAATTGTTCGCTAAAAATGTCATTTAATTTCTAATTTTGTATCCTTTTTTATAAAGGAGAAATGATATGAACCATATAATCAAACCAAATAAAAATAAATATATAAGACCAAATTTAATTGAACCATCGCTACTTCCGATAAAAGAAAATCTCAACCCATCAATCATATGAAAAAAAGGATTTAAAAAACTTATTTTTTGTAAGATTTCAGGTAGTCTATTAATTGAGTAAAAAGTACCAGATAAAAAAGACATTGGGACAATTATGAAATTCGTTACAGTAGCCATATTTTCCCATTTATCAGACCACATACCTGCTATAAAACCCATTGCTCCCATAGAAAAGGACGACAGAAATAAGAAAATTGCGAAATACTGAACATTTTCAAGACGTATATCTATAAAAATACTAAATATTAAGATTGATAAAAAACTTATCATAATAGACCTTGTAATTGCGGCGGAAATTACAGCGAGCGTTACTTCAAGTGCTGAAAGTGGACTTCCTACCAAATCCACAATATTTCCCATCATTTTTCCTGATAGTATTGAGGATGATGAGTGTGCAAAAGATTGTTGAATTATTTGCATACTAATTAATCCTGGCGCTAAAAATTCGATAAAAGGAACCCCGAGAACCACTCCTCTGTTTTCACCCAATGCAAGCGAAATGACCATTAAAAACAAAATTGCTGTAACTACTGGTCCCAAGATTGTTTGACCAGATACAATTAAAAAACGAAGCGTCTCTTTTTTATATAAAGAGTAAAAACCTATCCAATTAATGAAGCTAAATCTTCTTATCCCAATTTTATATTTTTTATTAAGTTCAACCATAAGTACTTATAATTTTCTTTTTAAGAAATTGTTAAGAAAATAAAGAAAATGCTTGTTTTAGTTAGCATATTATGAATTACTACATATAGTAACTTATGTTAAATATTAACTAAATATTGTGATGAGTTGGACACCTGAAAAAGTAGAAAAACTTAAAGAATTGTGGGGCAAAGGAAATACAGCTAGCGAAATTGCTCAGATACTTGGCGGTGTAACTAGAAATGCAGTTATTGGTAAAGCCCATAGATTGAATTTATCTGGAAAAATTCAAACAAAAAAAAGTTCATCTTTGACATCTAATAATAGCGGCAATGAAAATAAAATTTCTCGAAAAAACTTTAAAAGAGGTAAATTCAAATCTTTAATTATAGATAAAGATTTTGAACCTGAAAACCCTAAACAACTTGAGGAGTTAGATGAAAATTCGTGTAAATGGCCTATTGGACATCCAAATGAGGATAATTTTTATTTTTGTGGCAGAACTTCATTAAAGGATTTTTCATATTGCAAACTTCACTTATTATATGCTTTCCAGCCTAAAAATAGAAAAGAGGATATTTTGGATAAAGATAAAGATAATGAAGTACCTAAATTTATTAGAAGAAAGATAAAATCAGCTTAAATTATTCACCTAATATCTTTTTTTTTGCTGCAGAAAATTCTTCATCATTAAGGATTTTTTTTTCGTGTAATTCTTTTAATTCATTTAGTTTGCTAACTAAGTCTTCTTGACTACTGAGGTTGTTTTCTTTCGTAATATCTACAATTTTGTTAGCTTTTTTTGCCTCCATCCCGGTGTTTATTGCTCTAAATGCAATATACAAAACAAAGCATAATATTAAACCGATCAAAATATAAACTATATTTGTAACCATATAATTAATTTACTCTTTTTTTTGAGTATTCTCCTTCATTCTTCCACATATAAGAATATTTATTTACCTCATCTTCAAATCTTGATGAACAGTTAAAGTCAAAATCAGTATTACTTTTATGTTTACCAGATAAAATGTTGTCATATTTTAATAATCTAAGCTGGTCATTCGTGATTAGTGGTTTAGGTAAAAGTTCAAAAATATGTGCAGTCACTTTAGCTATTGAGATTGGCATTGGAAGCAAAAACCTTTTTTTATCTATTAAATAAAGAAGTTTCTCTAAAATTTCTTTAAAAGATAATTCCTCTGGTCCAACAAATTCAATAATATTTTCTCTAATATCATGAGTTATTATTTTAGTTATAGAATTCGTAAGGTCTGAACAATGTATAGGTCTAAACTTTGTTTTGCCATTATAGTAAATCGGAAAAATAGGCAACAATCCCAATAAGGTCATTAGTTGAGTAGTAAAATTGTCATCTACAGAATACACTATTGATGGTCTTACAATTACGGCTCTTTTAAAATTATCTAAAATTTCTTTTTCACCTTTTAATTTACTTTGTGCATAAATTGAATCCTCTGCATTTTCAATTCCAAGAGCTGATAAGTGAACAAATTTTTCTAGTTTGTAAGTGGATGCTAATTTTGAAATCATTTTTGGAAATTCGATATGAATATTAGTGAAATTATTTTTCCCCTTTTCAAATAGTATACCTATTAAATTCACACATAAATCTGCTTTACTAAATAATTTTTGAACAAGTTCATAATCAAAAATACTTCCCTCTACTATGTCAAGATAACCAGGATTAGCTTGAGTTTTAAGTATATAGCCTTTTTGATGAATATTTCTTGTTAATGCTGTTACCTTGATATTATTTTTGGTTAGACTTCTAATCAAATTTCTCCCGATTTGGCCGCTTGCGCCAAAAATTAGACAATTTTTTGGTTTCATATATATATAATTACTTATTTATGGATATAAAAGTTCACAAAACAGATTTACCAGAAGATCTTGATGTTGGCAATAGGGTCGCTGTTGACTGTGAGTTTATGGGATTAAATTTTCAAAGAGACAAGTTGTGTTTAGTACAAATTTCATCAGGAAATTCTGATGCTCATATAGTACAACTTGATCGAGTCGAATACAATGCCCCTATCTTAAAAAAGATTTTGTCTGATAAATCGATTAAAAAAATTTTTCACTTTGCAAGAGCAGATCTTACTTTTATTAAAAAATACCTTTCTATTAATGTAAACAATATTGAAGATACTAAGCTTCAGTCCAAATTAGCAAGATCATACACTGACAAACATGGATTAAAAGATTTAATTAAAGAGTTTATTGGTGTTGATATTAGTAAGCAATATCAAAATTCTGATTTCGGGGGTGAGCTGTCTCAAGCTCAAATTAAATATTGTGCTAATGATGTTTTGTACTTACATAAAATAAATGATGCTCTAACAAAAATTCTAAAAAGGGAAAAGAGGTATCATCTTTATGAAGATTGTTTAAAATTTATCAACACAAGAGTAAATTTAGATCTAGCATCATTTTCAGATGATATTTGGTCACATTAATGAAGAAA
>CACFAI010000026.1 GCA_902564265.1 uncultured Pelagibacteraceae bacterium
CAAAACAAAAAAGGGTGAGATATTTGAAGAATTTTTAAATAAAAATAGTAAAGGTTTTAAAAATGAAATATTGCCCGAAAAATTAATTGATAAAATTAAAATTCTAGAAAAAGAAAAATTTGACATTCTTTTTTATCCAGATATTGGCATGTCGATTGAATTTTATTTTTTATCTTTAATTAGATTGGCGAGATATCAAATTATGTCTTGGGGTCATCCAGAAACAACTGGATCAGAATCTATCGATTATTTTTTATGTTCTAAAAATTTAATTTCAGACAATTCTGAAAAATTTTACTCTGAAAAATTTTTAATAATAGATAAACTTCCAATGATCTATAATAAACCAATTATTGAAAATAAATTGGATGATAAAGATATATCAAAGAAAAATATTTACTCTTGTCCCCAGACTTTATTTAAACTTCATCCAGACTTTGATGAATATTTATTTGATATTTTAAAAAAAGATAAAAAAGGAATTTTATATTTATTAAAAGACACTCACAAGGTTTACTATTTAAAATTATTAGAAAGATTTAAAAAGAATAAAAATTTCGACTCTGATAGAGTTATTTTTTTAGATCCATTAAATTTAAATCAGTTTATTAACCATTTAGGAACCTCTTCGGTGCTGCTTGATCCGATTTATTTCGGATCTGGAAATTCTTTCCACGAATCAATGTTTTACGGGACACAAACAGTGACATCTCCAACTGAATATATAAAATCAAGAATTGTAAGCGCTGCATATATTCAGATGGAGGTTAAAAAGCCACCAATAGTCAAAAACAAAGATGATTATGTGAATAAAGCAATTGAAATAGCTAATGATGAAAAAATTTTAGATGGAAAAAAATATTATCAACAAGCAGCAAGTGAAAAACTTTTTAATACTGAAGATGTCGGTGAAAAGTTTAATTCTATTTTAAAGAAATTATTTTAAACTTCTTTTAAAGCATTCAATCGTGTTTTTTAGTAAGCAAGCAATTGTCATTGGGCCAACACCACCTGGTACTGGAGTTAATGCTTTCGCTACTTTAGATACCTCTTCAAATGCAACATCTCCTACAATGCCTTTGTCTGTTTTGTTGATTCCTACATCAATTACTATCGCGTCTTTTTTGATCCAATCGGCTTTAACTAGCTCTGGAATTCCTACGGCAGCAATTACAATATCACCTTTCGAACACTCGTTTTTTAAATCTTTAGTTTTTGAATGAGTAATAGTTACTGTGCAATTTTCTTTTAAAAGAAGCTGGGCCATCGGTTTACCATTTAAGTTAGATCTTCCGATCACAATTGCTTTTTTGCCACTTAAATTTGGTTCAATTTTTTTTATAAGTAAGTAACATCCTAATGGTGTACAAGGGACTGAGCTTTCATATCCGGATGATAAGTTTCCTACATTGTAAGGATGAAAACCATCAACATCTTTATAAGGACTAATTCTTTCGATAATTTTTTGTTTATCAATATGATCTGGAAGGGGAAGTTGGACAAGTATGCCCGAAACTGTCTCGTCATTATTAAGTTCATCAATTTTGTTTAATACTGAAGTCTCTTTAATATCCTTAGGGTATTTTATAATTTCTGATTTAAGGCCAATTTCCTTTGCGGATTTTTCTTTGTTCCTTACATAAATTTGACTTGGTGCTAAATCTCCTATTAAAATTACTGTCAAACCTGGAACTTTGTTAAATTTTTTTTTAATTCCGTCAACTTCAACTTTAAGTTCGTTTCTCAGTTCAGCTGCAATTTTTTTTCCATCAATTAAATTCATGATATTATTATTGGTCTTATGTAATAATCCATACACATTTGCATAATCCATATCAACATAAGTAATATAACAGGTGAGATGTCAAATGCTCCAAGATTTGGCAAAAAGGCTCTTATTCTATTAAGAAAAGGTTCGGTCATCCGATAAGTAAAGTCTAAAACAGAATAAACAAATCTATTTTCAGTATTAATTATATTGAAAGCAACTAACCAACTTAAAATGACATTTGCAATTACTATATATGAGTAATACTTGAGTATTGTCATAGCAACTATGTAAATTATTATCATTTTTTTTCTACGTAAATTGATTGACTAGGAAACGCAAACGATGCTTTATTTTTTTCTACAATTTCTTTAATACCAATTGCCAATCTTTCCTTAACTTTAAGCCATTCATTCCAGCTATCTGTTTGTGTAAAACATCTAACATACATATCTATAGAGCTATCCGAAAATTTATCTACTCTCACAGCCAAGCCAACCTTTGTATCAAAATCTTTACTTTCTTTGATAAAATTTTCAATTTGGTCCCGAACATTTTTTAATTGTTCTATAGTAGTGTCGTACTGAAGTGTAATTGTCCAGCTTATAAGCCAGTTTGTAGTTTGGCTTATGTTTATTACGGCGTTTTCAGCAAATTGAAAATTAGGTATTATAGCTAATGATTTATCAAACTTTCTGATAGTAGTTGATCTAAATCCAATTTTTTCAACTATACCTTCTATTGTGCCTTCAACTAAAATCCAGTCACCCATTTTAAATCTTTTTTCAACAAGTACTAAAATCCCTGAAATTAAGTTTTTAAATAAGTCTTGTGCACCTAACGCTACTGCAACACCAAATAAACCTAGTCCTGCTATAATTGGACCGATCTTAATTCCCCATAATTCTAATACAGCGGCAGCTCCAAGTATAAAAATAAGTATTTTTAAAGATTTAATTATCCAGCCAATTAATTCACGTGTTAAAATTCTATCTAGTCCACTTAAGATATAAGAAATTGGTTCTATTATCTGATGAATGATCCAGAACAACAATATAGTAATTAATGTTCTATTAACATTATCGACGAATGAACTGGTCTCATCACTAAATGTCATATAATAACTTGCAAAAAAAAATCCTAATACAATTGGCAAGAATCTTGCGGGACCAATTAGAGATTTTACAAATGTATCGTCTAATTTATTAGTTGTTTTTTTGGATATAATTTCTAATTTTTTAAGAATTAGTTTGCTTATGAGACCTCTAAAAATTAGAAATATTAAAAATATTCCTAAACCTATTAAAATTTGGCCAATATCAATTCCTAAAATTCCTTGATACCAAA
>CACFAI010000027.1 GCA_902564265.1 uncultured Pelagibacteraceae bacterium
TTCAGTAATGGATGCGATTAAAGAAAATTTGATTAAACCTATTTTCATTGGGGATAAACAGGAAATTCAGAAATGTGCTGAGGAAATTAAATTTGATATTTCTCAATATGAAATAATTCATGAGCCAGTGGAAAACAATACTGCAATCGTAGCTGCTAAATTAGCAAAGGCAGGAAAGATCAAAATTATTGTTAAAGGTCATATTCATACAGATATATTAATGAAAGAAGTTTTAAAAAGAGAATACCAGCTTTTAGGAAAAACTAGACTAAGTCATATATGGCATATGACATTAGACAAAGAAGACAAACCACTAATTATAACTGATGGTGCTTTAAATGTGATGCCAAATGTTAAAACTAAAATGCATATTTTAAAAAACGTAATTGGTTTTTCAAAAAGGATTGGAATCAATAGACCTAAGATTGCTGTCTTATCTGCTACAGAAGAAGTTTTAGACAGTATACAAAGCTCAATGGAGGCAAAAGAAATTACTGAATTATCAAAAAAAGAAAAATTAGATGCTGACGTTTTTGGTCCTTTAGCCTTTGATAATTGTATTTCTAAAAAATCAGCCATGATAAAGGGAATAAAAAACATTGTTGCAGGGGAAGCTGATGTTTTGTTAGTTCCAAATGTTGAAACTGGTAATGCATTAGTTAAGATGATGATATATTTTATGGGAGCGTGTGCAGCAGGAGTTGTGGTTGGTGGAAAGGTTCCTATAGTAATAACAAGTAGATCGGATGAAGCAACAGCAAGATTAGCTTCTATAGCCGCAGCAGTTGTTGCATTAGATTAAGAATGAAATATAAATTTATTTAAATGACGATAAAATATTTAAAAAAGGCAACTAAGACAGCCACAACAGATGACACTAAAACTAAAGAGACCGTTCAAAATCTTTTAAAAGAACTTGAAAAATCAAAAGAAGAAGGTTGTAAAGAATTAACAAAAAAATTTGATAAATACGATGGAGAAATAATAGTATCTAAAGAAAAAATTGAAGATATTAAAAAAAAATTAGATCAAAAGACTAAAGACGATATTAAATTTTCTTACGACAGAGTTAAAAAATTTGCTGAAGCTCAATTAAAAAACTACGGACAAGACTTTGAAATTGAGCTTTCAAATGGATTATATGCAGGACAAAAACTAGTACCAGTAAATACAGCTGGATGTTATATACCTGGTGGTAGATATGCACACATTGCTTCGGCTGTTATGAGCGTGACTACTGCAAAAGTTGCAGGAGTTAAAAACATTATCGCATGCAGTCCACCAAAAGAGAATGTAGGTGCCCACCCTTCTATAATTTATACAGCGGACTTATGTGGCGCAGATGTAATTTTAAACTTAGGTGGTGTACCAGCTATAGCTGCAATGACTTATGGTTTATTTGGTAATGCGCCAGCTGATATTCTGGTTGGACCTGGAAATCAATTTGTTGCTGAAGCTAAAAGAATTTTGTTCGGTAAAGTTGGTATTGATTTATTTGCTGGACCAACAGAGATTGGAATTATAGCTGATGAAACTGCAGATCCAGAAATTGTTGCGGTTGACTTAGTAGGGCAAGCTGAACATGGTTATAACTCGCCTGCTTGGTTATACACAACAAGTCAAAAATTAGCTGATGCAGTTATGAAAAGAGTTCCAGAACTAATTGAAGAATTACCAGAAGTGCCAAGATTAAGTGCTGAGGCAGCGTGGAGAGATTATGGTGAAGTTATTTTGTGTGATACTAATGAAGAAATGGTCAAAGTTAGTGACGATTATGCTCCCGAACACTTAGAGTTACAAACAAAAAATTTAAAATGGTTTCATGAAAAATTAAAAAATTATGGATCATTATTTATAGGTGAAGAAACTACTGTTGCTTACGGTGATAAATGTTCTGGTACAAATCATATATTGCCTACTAAAGGAGCTGGAAAATATACTGGTGGTTTATTTGTAGGTAAATTTATTAAAACATTAAGTTTTCAAAGAATGACTAAAGAGTCTACAAAAGAAGTTGGTGCTGCAGCTGCTAGAATTTCAAGATATGAAGGAATGGAAGCTCATGCAAGAACTGGTGATGTAAGACTTCGAAAATATGGTTATTCGAATTAGTGGCAAGCTATATTAAACTTTTTTAATCTCCAATAATTATAAGGCCAAGGTGTTACAAAACCTACAATCAACATAAATGGAACAACCCACCAAGTTAATATTGCTCCACCTGTTAAAAGATAATCTGTTAAATTCATTGCAACTTCCATACTGATCATAGATATAAAACTCATCCCAATTGCTGTATTGAATGCTTTTCTAAAATCAAAATTTTGTCTCATAAGTATAACTGTTTCCAAAATTATACTTGTGATTAATCCATTGATAATCGCTAAAGTCATTATTCCAAGAACTGGAAATGGAATTTTAGTTAATTGAAAAAATAAGATTGTTCCAAAATCACCAATGGAGCATCCAAGTAAACACCATGCTGTATTTTTTGCACTTCTCCTCCATGTGTGTTTACATGACCAATTAAAGGCTAAACTTTCTGAACTCATTTTAATTAAATATATTTAATAAAGTTATTCTAACTCTACTTTAGCTACCATTCCAATTTGATAATGACCAGGCACATTGCAAGCAATTTCAATATTCATTGCATTGTCAAACTTCCAAACTAAATCCCCTTTTTCATTTGGAGCTAATAGAACACTATTACTATGTGAGTGACCCATTGACTTATCCATCTTTGCCATTTTCTTCATTTTCTCTCTATCAATAGAGTCAGCTAATAAAATTTCATTCTCAACCATTTTTTCCATTTCAGGCTGATGTTTTTTGTGCATCATTGCATTAGCAATATTAAATTCATGCACAAGATTACCTGCATTAATTACTTCAAATTTTATCGTTTCACCTTTTTTAATACTAAATGATTTTGGTTCATAATAATTGTCATACATCTTCACTTTAATAATTCTGTTAACTTCGGAAAGTTTTCCTTTCGAACCAATCATCATATTTTTATCTGCAAACGAAGCTGATGTAGAAATAAAAAATATAGTTAGATACGTAAAAATTTTATTCATTATTAATTCTTTGCTTCTAAATTTT
>CACFAI010000028.1 GCA_902564265.1 uncultured Pelagibacteraceae bacterium
CTTGAGTTTGTAATCTTTTTGAAAAAACTTCAACGACTCGAGCTATCTTACTTAATCCCACAACTCTTTGATTTGGGATGTAAGCTACATGAGCCTTACCGATTATTGGAGCCATGTGGTGTTCACAATGACTTTGAATAGATATATTTTTTTGAACGACCATGTCACTATAGCCTTCTACATCACCAAAAGTTTTTTCTAATATTGAAGTTGGATTTTCTGAATATCCTTTGAAGTATTCTTTAAATGCTTTTACTACCCTTTTGGGAGTTTCTAACAGTCCCTCTCTATTTGGATCTTCCCCCATCCATTCCAAAATTGTTTTGATAGCATCTTCGGCTTCTTTGTCGCTAATTTTTGAGGTAGATTGTTGTTTTTGAATATCTTTAACAATTTTCATAGAGATCTTATACCTATTTATTAAGTTTTTTAAAATATTTATTATACTATTTAATATGTTAAATAATTGAAAATATATGTTTAAAAAAAGAGAAAGTGTCACAGAGATTGAAGAAGGAAGCTTACTGTCACCAAAATTTGATAACGATGGTTTAATTCCAGTTGTTACTACATGCATAAATACTAAAGAAATTTTAATGCTTGGTTACATGAATGTAGAGGCGTTGAAAAAAACAATTGAAACTAAGGAAGCACATTATTGGAGCCGATCAAGAAAACAAGTTTGGCACAAAGGTAAAACAAGTGGTTTTATTCAAAAAATTAAAGAAATAAGAATTGATGATGATCAGGATGCTGTGTGGCTAAGTGTTGATATAGGAAATGGTGCGAGTTGCCACGTTGGATACAGATCTTGTTTTTATAGATCTATCCCTCTAGGAAAAATTGAAAATGCAAAAGAAATCAAAATGAAGTTTGAGGAGAAAGAAAAAAAATTTGACTCTGAAAAAGTTTATAAAGATCAACCCAACCCTACAAAAATTTAATGATAGATTTTACCAACAAAGAGCTTGAAGTTTTAAGACCTTTTGGTCCAACTATTGCTAAGGTAAAAATGCCCCAAGATTTAATCGATAAACTTAACGAATATACTGAAAGTATATTAGGTGATCAGAGTAAACAGGACAAATTAAACTACGGTGATAAACTTGCTGGCAATGTCAAACAAGAATTTGTTATTGAGCCAGATTATGCACAAAAAATTGGTTGGGGAAAATTTTTAGCTGAGAGTGTTAGCGATTGGATATATAAAACGAATAAGAGAAAGATTACAAAATTTAATTTAATAGATAGTTGGATTGTGAGACAATTTAAAAACGAGTATAATCCATCTCATTGGCATTCAGGTCATGTCTCAGGTGTGGGATATTTAAAAGTTCCAAAAACCTTTGGTGAAACAAGTCAAAATAATAAGACAGTCAATAACAATGGTAAGCTCGAAATGATCCATGGTTCAAAAGCTTTTTTATGTAAACCTACCTTTAGGGTAACGCCCCGGGTAGGAGATTTTTATTTTTTTCCGCATTATCTTATGCACGCTGTTTATCCGTTTTTTAATAGCGATGAAGAAAGAAGGTCAGTTTCATTTAATGCTAACGTAGATCAATCTTTATTTAATGAGTAAAAAACAAAAAAATGTTCTAGGTGGAGATTTAGAATTGTGCTCGTCTAATCCTTTAACGGGTTGGTACAGAGATGGTTGTTGTAATACAGATGATAATGATAACGGATTACATACAGTTTGTGCAAAAGTGAATAGTAATTTTCTTAATTGGTGTAAATCTGCAGGTAATGATTTAATTACACCTCATCCTGAATTTGGATTCCCTGGTTTAAAAGACGGGGATAACTGGTGTGTATGCGCCACTTGGTTTGCAAGGGCAGTTGAAGCTGGAAAAGAATGTAAAATATATTTAAAAAAAACAAATGAAAAAACTTTAAAAATTGTTCCACTAGAAATTTTAAAAAAACACGCAATAGATTTATCTTAATTACATGTTCCCATATCTTGGCCCACCACTTCCCTCTGGTGTTACCCAAGTAATGTTTTGAGAAGGTTCTTTAATATCGCAAGTCTTACAATGGATACAATTTTGAGAATTTATAACAAATTTAGTTACTTCATTTTCAACTTGCACTTCATATACACCTGCAGGACAATATCTTTGTGCTGGCTCATCAAATCTATCTAGGGTGTATCTTATTGGTAGATCTTTATCTTTCAATTTTAAATGTACTGGTTGATTATCCGTATGATTGGTCCCTGTTAAATAAACTGAACTTGTTTTATCGAATGTCAGAATGTTATCAGGTTTTGGGTAGTCTATTACTGGCATCTCATTTGCTGGTTTTAAAGTTTCATGATCCGCGTGTTTATGTTTAAGTGTTAATGGTAATTTCCCTCTAAAAATTATTTGGTCTATACCTGTAAAAATAATTCCTAGGATTAATCCCCAACTAAAACTTGGTTTTACATTTCTTGCTTCAAATAATTCTTTATATGCCCAACTTTTTTTAAATTTTTCCTCATAAACAGAAAGATCTTTTTTATCATTAAGATGCTCAATTATAGTTTCGGCTGCAACTATTCCACTTTTCATTGCTGTATGGGAACCTTTAATTTTTGGCATGTTTAAAGTACCAGCATCACATCCAATTAAAAGAGCTCCGGGCATAAACATTTTTGGTAAACTTTGGAAACCTCCTTCGATTAAAGCTCTTGCTCCATAAGATATTCTCTTTCCTCCTTCCAGCATTTTACTGATCGCTGGATGAGTTTTAAACCTTTGAAATTCATCAAAAGGAGATAAGTGAGGATTTTTATAATCTAAACCTATAACATAACCTAAATAGACCTCTTTATTTTCAGCATGATATACAAAGCTTCCTCCATAAGTATTTTTA
>CACFAI010000029.1 GCA_902564265.1 uncultured Pelagibacteraceae bacterium
AGGCTAAAACAATTTTTTTGTTTTTTTTCATTTAAGATATTAAGCGCAACTTTTTTTTGCAGTATTATAAGCCTTTGTGAAACCCATTAAAGAATAGTGATCAATTGTTTGAGATCCAGATTGATTATATCCCGTAATCATAATTCTTGATCCTTTTTTCATTACATTAACCATCTTTCTTTCTAAACTTGTGTCGCCTATCCAAGCAAAGTTTTCTTTTTTAACATCAAACTTAATTTTATTTTTTCCAGATTTAGCTGTAATTGAATTTTGAGTGTTATATTGGTAACCAGATGTAATACTTACTTCATCTTTAATTTTATCGGCTGGTCTGAAACTAATAAATAATCTCGCCTCTCTTGGATTTTTTTTTGGTGATTGTAAAACTGGTTTGGATTGAGCAAAACATAGTTTCTTTGCTCCATCAGTAACTACTATTGTTTCCCAGTCTTTAAATTTACCGACCTTTTTGATCTCTTGAGCTGAGGCTTCAGTGACAATTAAAAGACAAAATAATAATACTGTAATTTTATTTATTAAGGACATGGATTTGGGTATATTTTTTGAATTTCGTTAATTTCATTAATAATTTCATTATTTAATTTTACATTTACACTTTCTACATTTGTTTTCAACTGTTGCATAGTTGTAGCACCAATTATTACACTTGTAACAAAAGGCTGTATTTCACAAAATTTTATAGACATTTGAGCAAAATCCAAATTAAATTTTTGAGAAATTTTATAGTATTCTTCGATAGCTTTAATGCTATTTTCATTATTGTAACGAGTAAAGTCTTTAAAAAGATCTATTCTTGAACCTTTTGGCATATTATTATTTCTATATTTTCCTGAGAGATAACCAAAAGCTAATGGAGAATAAGCCAACAAACCACTTTGTTCTCTTACCGAGATTTCGGCAAGACCAACTTCATAAGTTCTATTTAGTAAGTTGTAAGGATTTTGAACAGCCATCATTTTTGGTAAATTTTTTAACTTTGAAAGCTCAAGACATTTTGCTAGACCCCATGCAGTTTCGTTTGATAGACCTACATATCGAATTTTTCCTGCGTCTACAAACTTTTTCAAAGTTTCTAAAATCTCTTCAAAAGCAATCCAATTTTTTCATTTGAGTCGTGTTCATATCCTTGTTGACCAAAAAAATTAGTATTTCTTTCAGGCCAATGTAATTGATATAAATCGATATAATCAGTTTGCATTCTTTTCAAACTTTTCTCTAATGCTTCTGACATACTTTCTTTATCATAACTACATCCACCGCCCCTTATATATTCCTTGCTAGTAGGGCCCGAAACTTTCGTGGCTAAAATGACTTTGTCTCTCTTTTTTGTTTTTTTGAACCATTCACCTATGATGTTTTCAGTCTCACCATAAGTTTCTTCTTTCATGGGTATTGCATAGATTTCCGCTGTGTCCCAAAAATTCACCCCATTATCAATTGCATAATCCATTTGCTCAAAACCATCTGCCTTTGAGTTTTGCTCTCCCCAAGTCATGGTTCCGAGACAAATTGTACTCACATCGACGTCTGTACTGCCTAGTTTCTTATAATTCATAAAAATATTATATTTTGGTACCTTTAGACCATTGAAAATTTTTGTAAAATTAATATATTCAAATCATGGATTTTAACAGACAAAACATCTTCCAAGCAACTTCTGCAAAAACTGCAGTCTGGGATGCTGGTTTAAGAGCTTACATGCTCAAAGTATACAACTTTATGGCAACAGGAGTTTTACTGACAGGTATAATCTCTCTTATATCATTCAAAATGGCAGTAGTTGTAGATTCATCTGGAGCAATTTTGGAATTTAAGCCATACGGTAACGCAATATTTTTTTCCGGTTTAAAGTGGATAGTAATGTTGGCACCTTTAGCAATAGTTTTTTATATGAGTTTTGGGATAAATAAAATGTCAGCAGCTAAAGCACAAACTGTTTTCTGGATTTTTGCAGCTTTAATGGGATTATCATTATCTTGGATACTTTTAGTTTACACTGGAGTAAGTGTTGCACGAGTATTTTTTATAACATCAGCAACTTTTGGAGCAATGAGTATTTATGGATACACAACTAAAAGAGATTTGACTAAACTTGGCTCTTTTTTAATGATGGGTTTAATAGGAATTATAATTGCTTCATTAGTAAACATTTTCTTACAATCTCCGAAGATGTATTTTGTTATTTCAATTTTAGGTGTTTTAATTTTTGTTGGTCTTACTGCATATGACACACAAAAAATTAAAAATATGTACTCAGCTTCAGATACTGCAGAAGTGTCTGGCAAAAAAGCAATAATGGGCGCATTAACACTTTACTTAGACTTTATAAATCTATTCATAATGCTTTTAAGACTTTTCGGTCAAAGAAGATAACTAAAGTTTTTTCCAATTAATTTTATTGATCAAATTTTCAAGATCGTAAGAATTTTTTAATATACGGCCCCTTCTATCAGTTATACAATACTTTAAGTTTTTACTGTTTGGTTTAAAATTTTTGCAAATATTATAAATTGCGTTTTCAGCAGCATTTTTAAAAACACTAAAACTCACTTGTTTGTTTGAAATATTAAGACCATAATCTTTCCACGAACCGTTTGAAACCATTTTTGCGTATAAATCTAAAATAATTTTAAGCTCACCCCTTTCGAAAAAAAATTTTTCTTCGTATTTTTTAATCGA
>CACFAI010000030.1 GCA_902564265.1 uncultured Pelagibacteraceae bacterium
CTTTTTTTCTTTATCATGCTTTATCTCTTTCGCTTTAATTTGCCAAGGTGGACAATCATCATTTTTTTTACAAGTTGTAAAAACTCCTTTCTTAATAATTGAATTTTTTCCATCACTAAAAAAATAATTTCCTTTAAGTCTTGGATCGTTTAAAGGATTTCCGAAAATATTTTTATTAAAATCGATATTTACGTTATCAGCTATTATTTTGTTTTTTGAGAAATCTATGATTGCGCTTTCAAAATAGTATAAATTTTTTTGCAAATCCTGTAATTTAACTTTTTTCCCTTTTAATAATTTACTACTTAGATTAAAATTTAAAATTTCAAGTTGTATCTCATTTTCAAAGTTGTCTTTTATTTTTGTTGTATAGTTTATTTTAATTTCTTTTGAGTTTTTCAAATAAACTATTTCTTTTGTATTAAGGATATAATTGTTCTCAAATTTTATCTCAACATTTCCTGATGAGACGATTTTTTCAGCATTTTTGTCATAGATAATTTTATCACTATAAATTTCTATATTTTCTGATTGATCTCGAATTACTATGTTTCCCTCTGCTTGAAGAAATTTTTTTTCTTTCTCATACCTCATTTTATCAGCATCAATTATAATGTTTTCACCTGAGAGAATTTTAACCCCCTTATCGGCTACAATTATCTTATCTTTATCAATTATTTCTATTGATGTTGCCTCAAACTTTAATTCATCAGAATAAGAGTTTAAAAAATGATTAAAAAATATTAAAAAAAAGATTAATAGTTTTGAAATAAAATTATTTTTCATTTATTCTTACCAAATTAATCATCGACACTAAACCAATCATTAAAAGCGGTATCCAAATAGATACAACTAAAGGAACCTGTTCATTTTTGCCAAGTTCCTCAAAAAAGAAGCTTAAATAATAAATTATGACGGAAATAAGAATACCAAATATTAGATGGAATATTTTCGATCTATTTTGTCTGATATTCATCATTATTGTAGAAGAAAGAATTGTCATCAGCATTAAATAAAATGGAAATGAAAAAATTTTTTGGATAGCAGAGTCAACTTCAATAGAGGAATAATTTATATCGTCGTACTTGTTTTTTAAATCATTTAACTCAAAAATTGATAGTGAAGTCAAATTTGAGAACAATGAATTTATATCTTGAAAGTTTAAGTTGGTATTTAATTTATAATCACTTATTTTTTGGTTTGACTGTTTTTCGTCATTTATTAAAGCGGTCTCCGATTTCCAAACTTTATTTTCTATATTGATTTGTTCTGCATATATATTTTTAAGAAAATTAAAGTTTTCATCAAATTGAACTATATCTACATTATTTAAAATATTACCTTTTAAATCCTCTGCGTTTATAATACTTGTAATTCCATCCTTAGCATCCTTAATCCAAATTCCGTTTTCAGTAATTACAGCTAAATATTTATTATCCTTCGCGTATGAGTTTTTTATATTTAAATAGGAGTGTTTAAGATTAGAAGATAGGTTGTAAAATATTGTTACAATTATAACACCAACAAAAAAACTTAAAATAGCTAACAATTTGATAATATTGGAATTACTTAGACCAAAATTTTTAAATGAGATATTTTCATTTTGATCGATTAACTTAATAAAAAAAAATTGAGTGGTAATTAAAAATATAAATGGAAATATTTCAAATAATATTGATGGAATATTTAAAAAAGTTAAAAATATTGGTAATCCAATCGACACATCTAAATCTTTAAAAAAATTAATTTCTTCAAAAATATTTAATATGAAAGCCAGTGTAAAAAATACAAAAACAGTTTTAAAAAATGTTGATAAGAATTGTTTACTTATATAATTTTGATAAACTTTAAATATCATTTTGAAGAGACCAAGGTTTGTTTGTAAAAGAAAAAGTAAAATACTACTGAAGCCAATATTGGAGTGATCATCAACAAAAAGCTTTTACTAAAGTCGTAAGAAAAAAATTTAGTCAGAATTTCTGAGAAAGATATTAACATAACCCCGGTAACAAAAATCATTACTTTGTATCTTGAATATCCAATAGAATTTTTGGATCTTATTAGAAGCAAAGAAGAGACGATTGCTAATAGCGGAATATATAGAGGTTTAAATATTCTACTAAAAAGTTCTTGTGATAAGTTATCTAATTGTTTTGGTTCATGAGAGCATTGAAATCTGAATTCATTTTTATCACCCAACATTATTGTGCTTCTCTGGTCCTTCGGTTGAAATAGACATTTCGATAAAACGACAACACTTATTTCTTGCAATTTTGGATATTTCGTAGTCTTAGAACTGTATTCAGATAAATTGAGTTGGGTTTTATTAAAGTTTATTACAGTTGTTTTACCTTTATTTATATTCAAGATTTTTCCTTCATTTAGTACTAAGAAATTTTGGTTATTTAGTTGAGAGAAGAAACCTGTTTTTGCGTATATAATTCTTGAGTCGTTGTTGTTATACGTATCTTTTATGACTATATTTT
>CACFAI010000031.1 GCA_902564265.1 uncultured Pelagibacteraceae bacterium
AGCTCAGTGGATTAGAATTGCGCTAATTGCTACCATTGGATCTGTTTTGGGAGCATGCCTTGGATATTTTATTGGTTACGTTTTTTTCAACGAAATTGGTGTAAAAATATTTGAATTATACGGTGTTGATAATGCTAACTTTTTAAAAGATAAAATGTCCTCAGAAGGCGGTGTAATAGCTTGGGTAACTTTGTTGGCTATTGCTGGTTTCACGCCTGTGCCATTTAAATTATTAACTATTACAAGTGGATTTGTGCACTTCAATTTTTTCTATTTTGTTATTGTGTCTTTATTAACAAGAGGTTCTAGATTTTTTTTAATAGCATTTTTAATTGGAAATTTTGGACCTGCTATGAAGAAAATAATCGAAAAAAAACTAGTAACAGTTTCCATATTTATAACTATTATTTTAGTGATAGTTGCTTATTTTGTATATAACTTCTTAGTCAAATTTACATTATAGATGAATTTAGAGAGAAAATTTAAAATATTTTATTCTTTGATTATTTTATTGTGTCTTATTTCAATATGTTATGCATTTTTTGTTGAATATATCTTAGGTTATAAACCATGTATTTTGTGCAAGTATCAAAGAGTGCCTTATATCTTGGGACTGATAATTGGACTTTTTGGTTTTTTTAAACCTTCAAATACAAAAATAAGCATATATATATTTTTAACTTTTTTAATTAGTATGACATTATCTGGATACCATGTTGGTATTGAACAAGAATTATACCAGTCAATGTTAAATTGTTCAGACGATAATTTGGGTATTTTGGAAGAGGGTAAATTGCTTGAGAGTTTAAGTGTGATAAATCCTGACTGTAGAAACGTAAATTTTGCTGTATTTGGGGTATCCCTTGCGACTATAAATTTTGTATTATCATTTGTAATTTCCTCAGTTTCTTATTATTTTTATTCTTATGCAAAAAACTAACAAACAAAAACTAGAAGAATTCATCAGAGTTGATCACGCTGGGGAAAGGGGAGCGATCAAAATTTATGAAGGCCAGCTATTAGCATTGAATACGATAATTAAAGACGAGACCTTAAAAAAAAAGATTGAAGACATGAAAAAACATGAAGATGAACACTGTTCATTTTTTGAAGATGAGATTAAAAAAAGGAATATAAGCCCAACTAAATTTTTACCTTTATGGGACCTTTTAGGATTGGGTCTTGGGTTTGGAAGTACAATATTAGGAAAAAAGGCTGCTATGCTTTGCACTGCGTCTGTAGAGGAGGTTATTGATGAACATTATCTAAACCAAATTAACCAGATAAAGGATGATGAAAAGAAATTAAGAGAAAAAATTAAAAAATTCAGACAGGATGAAATTGATCATAAAGATATTGCATACGAAGAAGGAGCAACGAAAAAAGGTTTATACTCTGTTATGGACAAAGTAATAAAAACTGGATCAAGAATAGCGATCAATATTTCTGAAAAAATCTAATTTAAGGCTCTAATTCAACATCCCAATATAGATAATCCATCCAACTTTTATGAAGGAAATTCGGAGGAAAATTTTTTCCATTTCTGTGTAGATCTTCAGTTGATGGTTGATAAGGCATTTTGTTCAAAGTCATACCTGATTTTGAAAGCAGTCTTCCACCTTTTTTTACATTGCAAGATGAACATGCAGTTACTACGTTATCCCAATTAGTTTTTCCACCTTTTGATCTAGGTAATAAATGGTCAAAAGTTAATTCTTTGCTGCTTCCACAATACTGACAAGAAAATTTATCTCTTAGGAAAACATTGAATCTTGTAAAATTTGGATTTGACATTGGTTTAATATAACTTTTCAATGCAATCACACTTGGAAGCTTCATACTAAACGAAGGGCTTCTAATTACTCTATCGTAATAACTAACAATAGAAACCCTATTTAAAAAAACTGATTTAATAGAATCCTGCCAGCTCCATAATGACAATGGGTAATAACTTAATGGTCTATAGTCTGCATTTAAAACAAGTGCAGGACACTTTTCTAAAGACATATTATCACTATTTAACATCATAAATTTTTAATAAGTTAACCTAAAAAATATTTTAATTCAATGGGTCAATTAATTAAACTAAGAATTTACATTAAATATCTTTTTTAAAAAAGTCAGGCCCAAACTAGACGCTTCAACAGGTATGTTGTGACCACATCCCTTTAACATTTTCGTTGTTATATCAATTTTATTTCTCTCAAAAAAATCTTTCGCCTCTAATAAATTCACAGGTGGCACAATTTCATCTTGATCTCCGTGAATTAATAATGTAGAAGGCTTCGA
>CACFAI010000032.1 GCA_902564265.1 uncultured Pelagibacteraceae bacterium
ATTTTCTTCCAACTTTACCCATCGGAAAACCGTTTTTATTTAAAGTTCCATCGAATGGTACATACCCCATTGCAATATTAGTTCCTTTTTCTGGATGGTACCAAGGTGATGTAATAAATCCTACTGGATTTTTTCCATCCTCAGAGATTAACCAAAAATCTGGTGCATATTCTTCTATTGGTTTTCCTCCTAGTTCCATTCCCACTAGCTGAAGTTTGTAAGGTTTTCCTCCAGAAGATATTTCACTTTTCATTTTTTCCAAGGCTTCTTTACCAACATAGTCTCCTTGTTTCTCCCAAACACCTTTTCCAGATAATGAAACTTGATAACCTAAGTTGCATTGAAATGGATTATGCTCGTTATCCATGTCTTGACCCCAAGATAAAATACCTGCTTGTATTCTTCTGTGGTGAGCAGGAGCGATAACCATAAGATTGTGTTTTTTTCCAGCTTTTAAAACTGCATTCCACATATCTTCTGCATATAAAGTTGCGTTTCTTAAATAAATTTCATATCCAGCTTCACCTGAAAAACCTGACTGTGAAATCACACAACTTCTTCCACCAACTTTTGCTTCAGCTAATCCATAAAAAGGCATGTTGTCTAAATCAACCTGATTTCCTATCAAATCATTCATTAATGCCTTCGATTTAGGACCTTGAATTTGAACTGGACATGCATCTATCTCATCAATTTCTACATTGAATCTTTTGTCAGCATTAACACCTTGTAGATAAAGACCAATATCACTATCAGATAAACTAAACCAAAATTCATCTTCAGATATTCTTAATAAAATTGGATCGTTTAAAACACCGCCTTTGTAATTACATAAAATTACATATCTAGCACGCATTGGAGAAATTTTTGTTGCATCTCTTGTAATAACATAATCAGTAAATTTTTCAGCATCTGGACCCTTCACTCTTATTTGTCTTTCAACTGCTACATTCCACATTGTTACGTGTTTTTTAATAGCTTCATACTCAACCATTGCTCCACCTTTTTCAGGTCTTACATAACCACGTGGATGATAAATTCTGTTGTAAACAGTAGCCCTCCAACATCCAGCTTTCATAGATAAATGCCAGTAAGGAGATTTCCTAACTCTTGTTGAAATTAACATTTCAACTTGAGTTGGACCACTTTGTCTTAGATTGTACGGAACATGTCTATCAGATTGATCAACTGCAGTAGAGTGAGAAACTTTTGAATAATCAACCTTCTCAATTATTCTACCTTTTGACTTGGGCTTACTGACTTTCTTAGATTTTACTTTAGCTATTTTTTTGAGCTTTCTTTTTTTCGAACTTACTTTCTTTTTTTTCTTTTTTTTAGGCATAGTTGTTATCCTTTAACCATTTGTTTGTTTCCTTAAGTCCTCCAAATGTATAAATATGAAAGTGTTCTGTATGATCTTTTAATTTATCAATTAGATCATTTGGGTCTTTAGGTTTCAATAAATCTAGAGCCTTACTAAAATTAGATTTAAGGAAATTTATGGAATTTTTTGCACCTACAATATTAGCAAATTTTATTAAGCTTGATATTTTAAGAGGCCCAGTAATTCCAACATGCACTGGCACTGTTTGTTTAGAAATAAAATCTATGATTGGCTGAGGATCAAGTAACCACTGAGTTACTATATAATCAGCATAAGGCTTTTTGTCTTTCATAGCTTTTTCCAAATCTGAATCGGATATATCAGGACTCCCCTCAGGATGTCCAGCAATTCCTATCTTCATCTTCTCAAAATAACCAGTCTCTAAAAGTTGAAATGAGCTATCAAATTTACCAGCTGGTTCACGACCCCCTCCAATTATTAAAGCCTGTTTTACGCCACCACCTTTACATATGTCCACATACTCTTTTAACTGGTTTTCACTCTCTATTGATCTAGCGGGAAAATGGGGGATAGGATTGAAGCCTTTCTTGACTAGCTGGACTGCTTGATTTGCTGTCTCTTTGAAATCCCCGCCTGGCAACATCGTTATATATACATCTTTTAGTTTTGGTAAAGTTGCCAAGTCTGTTTTAGGCCCAATTTCTATAGAAAAATTCATTAACCGAATTATTATCTATTTTTAATTTGTGTGTCTATAAAATATAATTAACAAGAATAAATTTATTAATTTAAAAATGGCTCAAAAAGACATC